>BTUC01000201.1:0-12919 GCA_045863575.1 Phycisphaerae bacterium | reverse complement strand
GCTTTTCCCTTTCACCGCGCCGCAATCGGCGGCACGCTCTTGAACCCTAACATAATCCAAACTAAGATAGGTTGCCGGCGAGAATGCGCACAGAACGCGTGGCCACTCCGCGGTCAATCGCCATAAGAGATTCGGCATGAAACGACTGGAGAATCCACCCAATCCCTATGCCACGAGCCTGCACGAGTGGCTCGAGCCCCCACCGGCCGTCCGCGTGGAGGTGTATGAGGAGCAAGCCCGCTCGATTCTGGCCACGAACGACAGCCCGGACATCGGCTTCCGGTGGAGCGTCAACCCCTACCGCGGATGTCAGCACGCCTGCGCCTACTGCTATGCCCGCCGCACGCACGAGTACCTGGGGTTCGGGGCCGGAAGCGATTTTGAGACACGCATCGTGGTCAAGACCAATGCGGCGGCGCTGCTCGATAAGGCATTCTCCACGCCGCCCTGGAAGAGTGAGCTGGTCGCCTTCTCAGGCGTGACCGACTGCTACCAGCCGCTCGAGGCGGTCTATGGTCTTACCCGGGCATGCCTGGAGGTCTGCCTGAAGCACCGCAACTCGGCCGCGGTGGTGACCAAGTCGTTTCTGATCGTCCGCGATGCGGAGCTGCTGGCCGAGTTGGCGAAAGCCACCGAGTCGCATGTCATGATCAGCGTTCCCTTTCGTGATCCGCAGGATTCGCGGCTCATCGAGCCCGGAGCCCCCGTCCCCGAGCGGCGCTTTGAGGCCATGCGCCGCCTGGCCGAGGCGGGTGTACCGGTGGGAATTCTGATTGCGCCGATCATCCCCGGCCTCAACGACCGCGACGTGTCCGCGCTGCTGCGGCGGGCCGCAGAATGCGGCGCGACGTCGGCTGGCGCCGTCGCCCTGCGGCTGCCGGGCAGTGTGGAAGACGTGTTCCTCTCCCGACTTCAGACGGCCATGCCGCTCCGATATCAGCGCATCGAGAACCGTCTACGGGAGATCCGCGGCGGAGAGGTGTACGACTCACGGTTCGGCGAGCGAATGCGGGGACGCGGCACGTACTGGACGTCCATCATGCAACTGTTCCGCATCACGGCCGGCCGCCTGGCCCTGGACTGCCGTCTGGATCGCGGCACCCCCGACTGCCCATTCGGGCCACGGTCCGTCCCTGCAACCGATCACGTACCCGCAGCCGATCCACTCCCCGCCGCCCCAACGCCACCTACAGCTCCGAAACCGTCACCGGCCACCCCTCGTCGCGGTCAGCAGCTCGAACTGCCCTTCTGAAGACAGTTGTTGGAATGCTGGGAGGAGCAGGTTGTGGGTCGTATGATGTGGGCGGTAGATTGCGGTTTGCGTTTGGGAGGATGGATCCGTCATCTCTCTTTGTCCCTTGTCTCCTGGTCCCCATGTCCCCTTGTCTCCGCGTCCCCCCTCGCTCCGTCTCTCCATCGCTCGTTCTCTCCGTCTTCCCCTGTTGCGTACCGTATCCGCCTCCCGGTGGCGACCCCCCGTTGCTTCATACGCCCGCGAACGTAAAATGCTCGCGCGGCCGTTTGCCGCGATTGCGCATCCACGCGAGAAGAGGAGCGACAGCCATGGCCCGTAGACCCGCCGTGACCCAGGAATCCCACCCGTTCGCCGGCGCGCCGGTGATGAATGCGCTGCAACTGGGCGGCATTGAGACGTCCACGCTGGACAATGGCCCCGGCCGAGGGGTGCGCATCGCCTGGGTCAACACGGGAGGAGGCTTACGGTATAAGGTGGTGATCGATCGTGGTCTCGACATCGCCGACGCGGAGTTCCTCGGTCAGTCGCTTACCTGGCATTCGCTGACCGGCATCACCGCACCGTCCATGGCCTACAGCCACGGCATGGACTGGCTACGCAGCTTTTACGGCGGCTTGGTGGTGAGCTGCGGGCCGCTTAATTCGGGTGCTCCCTTCGTCGAGAATGGTGTGGACTACAACCTGCACGGCACGCACTCGAACACGCCGGCGACCGTCGAATTCATCACCAACCCGGATCTGCACCGCGGCAAGTACGAAATGAACATCACCGGGATCGTGCGCACCGCACGGGTCTTCAACCCCAACGTGGAGCTGCGCCGCACCATCAGCAGCACGCTGGGCGAACCGTCGATCCGCATCTTCGACACCTTCACCAACAAGGGCAACGAGCCGGTGCCACACGCGTGGCTGCTGCACATCAACTTCGGCTTCCCCCTGCTGGAGCCCGGCGCCAGCACGTACTGCTACCGGGGCAAGCTCACCCAGCGCAGTGACAGCGTCGACTGGTTCAAGAAGAAAGACTTCCGCTCCGCGCCGGCCCCGTTGGATGCCCACCGCGGCACGGGCGAGGTGTTCACCTATATCGACCCGGAGGTCAGCGACGACGGCCTGGTGCTGTGCGGCGTGGTCAACCGCAAGCGCCGAATGGCCGTCAGGATCGAGTTCCCGCGCAAGGACTACCCGCGTCTGGGCAACTGGCAGCACTGGGGACCCGGCGGCTCATACACCGGCGCCCTGGAGCCGATGACGGCCGGCGTGGAGGGTCGACCGACCGACCGCCAGCGCGGCTGGTACACCGAACTCGAACCCGGCGAGACGGCCGAACACCGCTGCACGATTACGGCCACCAACGACAAGGCGGAAATCGACCGGTTGCTGGCCCTTAATCGGTGAGAAGCGCACCGGCTGCTGGTACTAAGCCGGTAATAGCCGCACTGGCTGCTGGCACTGAACCGGTGACAGGCGCTGCGATGCGTTCTCAGATCCAACGAACGACACCTTTCCCCTCCCCCGGTACTCCGGGGGAGGGGAAAGGTGGGGGCTTGGCAGGCAACGGACCGACGGAATCCCGTAAGAACGGTGTTCCAAGCCATGGCTCTTGCGTTTCGGTGGCCCACCGGTAGTGCTTGTGGACCGCCATACAGCTAAGTTCTTGCTGAACCCGAGCAGCGGGAGAGGTTGAAGGGAAAGCGGCCTCGCCGCCCGGAGAGACGGTAGATCAGACCGATGCCCGCCAGGGCACCAGCCGGCTCACCCCACCGTGCCCAGCGGGACGGCCACCGGACGTCCGGAGCTGTTCCGGCCATAGCGGGCCGGTAGCGGCAATCCCGCCTTTTCCAGCAACGTATACCAGCCAACTTTGGCGAAGTACCCGAGTCCGTGCCGCCCCTCGATGTAATGGGCGCGGCGGACCGACTCCAGGAATTCCCGGGGCGTGTGGAACGGCTCGATGAATTGGTGGCACGAATCCAGGTGCCCCGGCTGGTGGCTGTCCACGCCCACCAAAGCCGGCAGACCGGCCTCCCGAGCAAACTCCATGGCCCGGCGGTTGGGCCCGCTGAGCAGGTTCTGCGAGTTGCAGACCTCGACGACGTCGGTGAGGTCCAGGATGTCATGCACCGCCTCACGCAGGCTGCAACCGAACATCCGGTTGAACGGGTGGGGTACGACCACTAAGCCACCTTGGCGGCGGATGAGCTCGGCCGTTCGCCGGGCGGGCAGCCAAGGCTCGATCGGCTCATGCAGGAACAGCCCGATCAGGTGCCCCTGGGCGGTCGATATCTCCTGACCGACAATAACCTTAATGCCGGTGCCGGCCGCGGCCGTCACAGCCGCCCGGGCTCCTTCGATGGTGTCATGGTCCGTGACCGTCAGGCAGCCGACACCCTTGGCCTGGGCCTCGGCCAGCAGGGCCTCCACCGACGTGTCGCAGTCGAACGAGTAGTCCGTGTGAACGTGAAAAACCGTCTTGAGCAGATCCGACATCCCCGTGCTCTCCCCATTCCCCACCCGCGTTCTCCGGACCGCGGTGTCAACCGGCTCCCTCCACCGGCTGAGTTACTCTATGCCCGCAGGCCGGTCAGGGCAATCACCCGAACCAGAACAATTACAATAGCTTTCATTTGATAGACGTCGGCGCGACCGATAAAGTTCAGACGGGCCGCCGCTGAGGTTCCCGTCTGAAATAGTCCGATACAACAGCTTTGCGAGGGAAGTTCATTGGCCACCGATACGATTCTGGTCACCGGCGGGGCGGGCTTCATTGGTTCACACCTGTGCCTGCGGCTCTTCGAGGAAGGCCACCACGTCATCTGCCTGGACAACTACTTCACCGGTCGGCGGGAGAACTTCGGCGACCGCTACCAGGAGCTGACACTCAGCGGGCGGTTCGAGTTCATCCGGCACGACATCATCGAGCCCATCGTCCTGGAAGTGGACCAGATCTACCATCTGGCCTGCCCGGCCAGCCCGGTTCACTACCAGTACAATCCGGTCAAGACGATCAAGACGAACGTCATCGGCACGTACCACATGCTCGGTCTGGCCAAGCGGGTCAAGGCTCGCATGCTCCAGGCCAGCACGTCGGAGGTCTACGGCGACCCCCAGGTGCATCCTCAGCCGGAGAGCTACTGGGGTAACGTCAACCCGATCGGCGTGCGGAGCTGCTATGACGAGGGCAAGCGCGTGGCGGAGACGCTCATGATGGACTACCACCGCCAGCACAAGCTGGAGACGCGCATCGCCCGGATCTTCAACACCTACGGGCCGAACATGTCCGTCAACGACGGCCGGGTAATGAGCAACTTCATCTGCCAGGCCCTGCGCGGCGAGCCGGTGACCATCTACGGCGACGGCACGCAGACGCGGAGCTTCTGCTACGTGGCCGACCTGGTTGACGGGCTGATCCGGCTGATGAACAGCGACACGCACGAGCCAGTGAACCTGGGCAACGACGAGGAGCTGACCATGCTCCGGCTCGTGCAGGCTATCGAGAGTGCCACGCGCCGCCCGCTCAAGATCGAGCATCGCCCCCTGCCCCAGGACGACCCCACCCGCCGCCGCCCGGACCTGACCCGCGCCCGCAAGATCCTCGGATACGAGCCGAAAGTCTCGCTGGAAGAGGGCCTCAAGCGGACCATCGGGTACTTTGAGCAAGTGTTGGGGGCGTAAGGAAGCGATCAGCAGTCAGTATTCAGCGGTCAGCGATCAGGTTTGGTGATTTTCAGTTCTTATTTCTCAGGTCGCAGTTCGCAGTTCTCAGTTCACTCATCACCCATCACTCATTACTCATCACTGTGTTTCTGGGCAACTCGTCACTCCGTAAATTATCCCCGACGGCCGGGCTGTCCTCCGGCCCGAACAGCCCATCCGGCCCGACGCTGATGAAGATCGGCCGTCCCCCGCCGGCCGCGACCGCCCGCCGATCCGCCGCTGACCGGCTGCCCGAAGTCAGACAGCGCAACGGCCGTCCCCAGCCGTCCAGAATCAGGTGCTGGGTGTCAGGTGTTGGGTGTGGGGTGCTGGGTGCCGGGTGCCGGAACGGCGCGTGTTCGGTCTCGACAGGTGGTGGGTAGTGGGTTGTGGGTTGCGGGTTGTCAGTCGTCGCTTGTTCAGCGGAAGGATCCCCCAAGTCTCCTTGTCCCCGTGTCCCCGTGTCCCCTTGTCTCCTGTCCCCGTGTCTCCTTGTCTCCTTGTCCCCTTGTCCTGCTGTCTCCGTATCCCCCTCTCTCTCCATCTCACCATCTCTCCGTCCCTCCGTCTCTCCATCTCTCCCCCTCGCCCTCTCCCCCGTATCCGCTCGCAGCATGGCCGGAACGCGCTCCAGCACGGCCCGCGACTCCGGCACGGCCTCCAGCGCAGCCAGCACCAACTGGGCGGCCTCCAGCCCGCTCTCGGGCCGCCTTCCCTCATCAATCGATGAGAATCCCCCCGCAGCCCACTGGGAACCCGAAGCGCTCGGGGTCTTTTGCCGATCCAGCCCTGTCGCCTCGATGAACGGCCAGGCCTCTGCAACCGAGTGATACGCGCTCAGGGCCTCATCCAGCAGCGCCAGCACCTCCCAGGTGCGTGCCGCCTTGAGCTCATTGCGCGTGATCTCCATCAGCCGGGAGACAACGAACAACCCCAGCCCCAGCACCAGCGCAATGACCAAGGTTTCGACGAGCGTCATGCCCCGGCGGCTTGAGTGATGAGTGATGAGTGATGAGTGATGAGTGAGCCCTGCGTCTTGCGCAGAGCACCCGGTTCCCACACAACTGGCCACTAACCACTGACCACTGACCATGTCATTATCTTACATCCGGCACCTGCCGGAGTGCGACAATCCGCGGCGTGGTGTACTGGCGGTCGAAGTAGTCGGGGTCGTTGAGCGCCTTGGGGCCGTACATTATTCCCTTCGGATCAAAGAGGACCATGTCGCCGCTGTCGTCGGGCTCCAGGATGCCATTGCCGTTCGAGTCATAGTACTCACCCACATCGATCCAATCATCACCGTTCTGATCATCCCAGAGTTCGATCGGTTCACCAGTGTCGTACTGTCCATCGCCGTTGGTATCAACATAGCGCCAACCATTCCGAGCCAGATGCTCAGGCAGGAAGACGTTTGAGCGATCCAGCGTGGCGATGTACCGACGGTCAATCTTCTCCGTTCCGTTATCAATGCGGAGCAGAATATAGGCGGTGAATGTGTCCGAGCGCACGGTCAGCAGATTAGCCATACGTGAGACAATCCATTCCCGATCCTCGGAATCTTCGAATTGGTACGGATCCCCACTTTGCGTCGTGTTGGCTGCCTGATTCAGGTACGCGTCGACGAGAACTCCGTACCAAAGCGATTTTGGCACCACGGGAACGCCCGGAATGGGCGGCACAATAGTACTGTTGTCGAGCTCGATGATTCGATCTACGAATTGGGGAATGCTCTCGAACGGGCCACCGCCCTCAGTTCGGAGGTAGATAACCGCCCTGGCAAACGCGATACTGAGCGTTTCCAGGTCTGCTTGAGAAAGGGTTGTCGTGGTCGTCTCAATGAGAGCGGGAAAAATGGCTTTTAGTACTGCCTCCGAAGCCGTGTTGACGTTGATGCGGCCTGGAATACGGCACTCCATCAGACTATCGAATCGAGTGCCCGGATCATTATCGCCGTCCACGTTCTCATTGTCCATACGGTCGTCAGTGCGGCTGACCAGCGACAGTCTGTCCAGCAGCGCAGTGCCTCGGTGGAAAGCACCGCTGTGTGGAACCGCCGCGAGCGTGAAACGAACGTCATCCTCGCGTGTTGGCCTGGGCGTTTGATCCAACTCTACGAAGTCAACTAACTTTTCCGTGACCACCCGGGGATCGGCGGAGTCGTTGTAGCTGAGGTCGTATATGAAATTACCATTAAGATCCTGGAATGGTTCGCCGAAACTGTAGACTAAATTCCCATCTTGGTCATCGAACTCCTCACCCGGATCATATACTCCATTCCCATTCGCATCCTTGAAGGGTTCGGGCCGGTTATACTTGCCGTCTCCGTTGACATCGCTGTAGGGTTCGCCTACATAGCTGGTGCTCCACCTGACATAATCGGTGTTGCCGATGAACAGGATTCTGCTCAGCTCATGCCATCCATTGATGCGCCAATATTCTTTTCCACCCTCGCTATGCGGTAAGCGATTGGCGACGGGAATTGAGATCCCTGCCGTGCCCGACCCATGTGGAATCTTGTCGAGCGAGCCCAGCTGACCCTGATTGGATTCGACCGTACCGAAATCGTTGCGCGCCCATCCCCATGGAGCAGTGGGTACATCTGATGGAAGCGGGATAGAAAGCCGAACATGTCGCCGCATGGACCGGTCACCAGCAGCATTGAGCACATCGGCTATCTTGCCTTTACGAATGGCGTCCAAAATGATCGGGTTTGCAGGCGCGGTGGGCCTCATAAGCACCAGGAGAAGATCAGAGCCTCCCGCACCCAGCTTCAGATTACCATCCGTGTGTATCCGGTTCATATCCATAATGGCGGCAGGTATTGAGGCATCAGTACGATAGATCACACTGCTGAAGGGCTGGATATCAGGACCCTTGAGCTCAATGAGCCTGCCGCCGTCAAGCCACAACTCCATCCGGCCGTTGGTCACGATCGTGGAAGAGTAAGGATTGAACAGCTCAATGCCTACACGGTCACAGACCATTGTGCCGGCCTGGTTCTCAACCTCGCCATAGAGCTCGATAATGAACGGCTGGCGTTCGAGACCATAGATGGGAACACTCGGTTTGCAGCCCGTCTTCATCATGTCAGGGTCAAAAACGAACGGCTCGTCATCGAAATCAATGTAGTCGATCAGGTTGGCAATGAACTGAAAGCCCTGGTCCCAGGTGTATCCGGAGGCGTGAAACGCGTAAGCAACCCGGCGCAGTGCGTCCTCAGCCGGGGTGTAACGCGAGCTCGCGCTGCCGGGGGGAATGGGGCCGAGGGCCGTGCCGCCCTCCGCCAATGTGCGCAGCACGGTATTGAGATTGACCTTCCGCCACTTGCCAGGCGAACCGGATATAACCACATTGCCATTGATGTCGAAACGCGCACCAGCAGGCTGGTCCAGCATTCGATCAGCCAACATCCGCTCTGGCATCGCTTTTGTCGTGGCGGCCTTGGTCAACCGCAGCTCGCGATCAAAGCTGTAGGTCGTGATCAGTTGACGCTGATGGGCCCTGGGTACATTAGACTGTTCCGAAAGGGCTAGAGCTCCAATGCCATCCATTAACTGCGCATACCAGAAGTCCAGTGCCTTCTGGCGTCCCGCCGCATCGGCCCCGAAATAAGGCAGCAATCGGTAAGTACCGCCATTGTTTGTCTGTGCCATCGCGCCCGTAGGCGAGTACATGTCGTACACACCGAGCGCCTTCTGCAGAGCGGCTTCCAACGGAGAATCAGTCGTGGTATTAATCACAAAGCGGTTGCGCAGCTCCATCTCGTCCACGAGACCGAATGGCCGATATGGAAGCCCGTTTTTCACGAAAGCGGGAAACAAACCGTACCAGCCATAATCACGGATGCAGAGGTCCTGGTAGAGGATGGACTGGAGATCGAGCGAGACATTACCATCCATGAACGCCTGATTCTGCATGCGCGCTTCGTTCAAGTCCACGACATCTGCAAAGGCATCACCAACGCCTGTGCGGTTGAGCAGCCTGAAGAGATTAATCTGGTGCGGGTATTCGCCATAGCTGTTCGGATCGCCTACCCGTGCCCTGTTATCCAGTTGTATATCCGTGTTGTTGGGCAGACCGCTGTCCCGCTTCCAGGCTGTATTCACATTGACCATGCCGCAGTTGTCGATGACGCGCACGGCGGCCTGGATCTTGAGCCCTGATGAGCCTGAGGCATCGAGGCCCGTCAGAAGGGGCGACAGCCGAGCGTCGGGAATCCCATCCCCGTCGGCGTCCACAGCGCTCCCCCACTCAGCGAGAATATTCATCGTCGTCCCGCTGGATCCCAGGAACGATGAAACGCTCTCCCAGGTGACGGGGGTCGGGCCCTTCGGCTCAATGGGCGCCAACCAAGGGTCCTTAGCACCGGGAGCATCGTATGGCTCGCGCGAATTTCCACCATCGAGAAGCTGGTTGGCTTGACCATTGGGGCCGTTATTTACCACATCCTCAGCCAGAACCTTCTGAAGCTCGCGCAGGACAAAGTCCAGCGCGGCAGTTGTGAGTTGCGTATCACTGACCCCCCGAACCCCCTGCCGGTCCATGCGGGACACGAGGACAAAAGAGCTCCCGATGATGGCCAGCAGTACAGTCATGGAAACGGCCATGATCATGGCGTTTCCGCGCCGGCGGAACCGGGCGGGATGAGCGCCGGTGGCCGGGGTCCTTGGTCGTGTGGGCACAACGCTACGCATGTCACCGCTCATTCACGTTGAGGTCCGCGGGGCCGGACCAGTGTTCCTCTTCGCTACCGCGTGTCGCGTGTCCCGCTGCGCCATTCTACGGGGACACAGATGTCCTGATTCAGCGATCAGCTATCAGCCGTCAGCATTCAGCCAGGAACGATTATCGGCACTTGAAGTCTCCGGTTCTCAGCTCCTGGCCGCACCTGATCGCCTCGCTTCATCATCTGATCGGGAAGACCATCGTGAATACCTGCCCATCCGCGATTCGGCGGTTGGGGTCGTACAGGCGGATGGTGATCTTGATCGCCCGAGGCACCTCATCGCGCCCGCCACGGTAGTACCAGTCCCCATAGTTGGGCACCTGATTGGGTAGCCAGGGTCCAGGGGGCCAGGGATAGTTAAAGTACTCGCGCAGGTCCGCCGCGCCGAAGTCGGTGCTGGGATTCGGAACCGGGGATACGATCAGCGCCTTGCCGTCTCCATCCCGATCTTCTTCGGGCCACCAGCGTGCTTTTCCAGCATCGAGCATGCGGTTCGTGAGGGGATCACGGGCCAACCAGCGCTGCACCTTGAACTCGGCACAACCCGGAAGAAAGAACATATGCATGCCGCTTTTGAGCGGATCAGGCTGTGCGGGATAGACCTCGGGTCGGCGGATCCAGCTTGAGTAACCGATCTCTCTCATCAGGCCCCCGGCCCCAAAGAAGCTAGTCTCGGTAAACTGAGCGGGGTCCCGCCAGTCATGTATAGTGAGAGGGTAGCCCATCGAGTTCGTCTCGGTTTCGAACTCCGCCAGATCGTAGCCGATGGTGTTCGCAGGTTTAGCAGCCGGGGGGACTTGCGGATCTCCGGAGAAAACCAAATCCGGTCCGATCAACTTGGCCCGGCGGGTGAGAATCCAGCGGGTAGAATCCGGTTCCCTCGGCGAAGCCGCGGGATCTGCGGCCAGGTAGTGTCCATACGAAATTCGGGCCACGGGCGCAGAGACTGGCATCGGTATAGCGGCCGGATCATTGGCGGCGACGACTCTGTTGGTTTGCGGATCATACAGGTTCTGAACGCTCTTGTGATCGCCCGCCGAGAAGAACACGATCCGATCTGTCCTCACCAGCTTCGTGGTGGTCGGGTTGGCCGGGTCGGGGACGGCCGTGAGCTGATACCAGGTCCCGATGAAAGCGTCGTCGAGCAGCCCTTCGAAGTCCCGCCGAAGCTGGCGTTCGGCCGTTCGGTACAGGTGCATCATCTCGTTGTTGGCCGTGGCCACGCCGCTGGACCGGGTGGCCGTCGCGAAGATCCAGCCGACCATGGTCATCAGCAGCAGTAGCACGCCGATGCTGACCATCAGCTCGGCCAGCGTGAAGGCACGACGGGCGGTAGTCCTGAGTGCTGAGTGCTGAGTACTGGGTGCTCGCTCAGTGATGAGTGATGAGTGATGAGTGATGAGTGGGCACCGAGAACTGAGAACTGAGAACTGAGAACTAACCCTCGGCTGCCGTGCGGCCCGAGAGACCCGATGCTGACCGCTGATCGCCGACCGCAGACCGCTGACTGCCGAATGCTGACCGCTGACCGCTGAAGGCTGACGGCCGATCGCCGGCTGCCGAGCGGTGACCGCTCCGACGGACGGGCGGGGGGCGCTGTCCATGTTGACACGCAATCGGTCCACGCCTGCTGTCCCTTCTTGAACATCCCTCTCTTCGCGCTTGGCCGTCACTGGTCCTCTCCAGGCTCTTCGAGGCATCCCCACGTTCGCGAAATCGTACGGGCAGGGTAACTGTCTTGAAAAGCCAGCGTGAAGGGCCGCACAAAGGCGGAAACGCGGAGGTTACGGCGGTACAAGGACTTGTGTCAAGCGGCGACATCGCGGAGGGACAGAAAACGGGAGCTTGCGGGCTGGGAGAGAAGCTCTTCAGAGCTCTGAGCGCAAGCGAGGGGCCAAATGGCCAAGTGTCCCGCAACAACCACCTCCCGCGGCTTGGCGCTCAAGGCTCCGGCAACGCCCCCAGGCGGTCAACTCGGAGCACTTTCGTTCAGGGTTACTTATGGTAGCGACTGCAGCGGGCCGGGCTTTCCCGTAGGCTCCGAAGGGGATTCCCCGGCCTTACGGCCGTGTTCACGCGGCTCCAGGCCGCCGGGGCGATCTCCGGACCCTCCCCGGCTGATAGGACCTCGCGGCTTCCCGCCCTGATCGGAAGGGCCAGCGGCCTTTTGGCCTTCATCTGCGGAGGCGCCACGGCGCCCGGTGTCATCGGCACTGCCTTGCCTGGGGCTCGTTGATGGGCCGGCCGTGTTGGGCTTGGCTGACCGGTCGGGCTGGCCGGCGCCAGCGGATTTCCCCGATCTACCGGAGCGTGCCCTGTTCGACCGGCTGCCGGTATCGGCTTTGCTACGCCGGGCGCCGCTGTCGGACTGCCGCGCCGCTCCGCGTCCCCGGGACGCCTGAGAAGCCTTTTGCGATCCCCGCCGGGACCTTTTCTCCGCCCGGCTGATCATGTGGCTCCCCTCCGGGACGTCCGTCGGCCGATCACCGGGGGAAGACGAACGCGGATCCCGCTCGATGCGCAGATTACTGATGACCTCCTTAACGCCCGGAATCGAGTCCGCCAGGTCCTCAGCCATGTACTTCTCGAGGCGGCTGTGCACGCTACCTTCCAGCGTCACGCTACCTTCCTGGACGCGCACCGACATCTCCCTCGGATCGATCCGCGGGTGATCTGTAAGGCGGTCGCATAAATCCTCATAAATGCGCTGGTCAGACCGCTGATAACCTTTCGGTGCACGGTGGGGCCTGCGCTGCTCGGCACGCTGGGCCTCCTGACCCTCTTGCGCACGGCCTAATCCATAGCCGGAGCTACCGTAGCTCTGGATCGACAAGCCCTCACCCGGGGGCCCACCCAATCCGCCCGCACCCCAGTTCTGATGACCGGCGAGGTCTCTCCGGCCGTAGCTTTCGCTGCCATGTGGACCGTACTGGCCGCTGCTGAATTCCTGCTGCCTCGATCGGCCGGCCCCATAGCTGCTGGAGCCCATTCCACCGCCGCCGTAGTTGCTACCGGACTGGGCCCCGGGCTGACGGCTCGATTCGCCGTAACCGCCGTCCCCATGACCCCAGGTGGCTTCATAGCCAGGCTGCCCATAACCGCTGCTGGGGCCGTATCCCTCGGCGCCGTATCCCGTTGCGCCATAGGTCTGATCGCCATAACCGCCCGAGCCATACGGCGAGCCGGAGCCGAAAGCTGCGGCGGTCCCATACCCTGGGCCAAACCCGGGTCCGCCGTAGCCCTGAT
>BTUC01000200.1:0-12963 GCA_045863575.1 Phycisphaerae bacterium | reverse complement strand
CGACAACGACGGCATCTGCGATGAGGACGGCCCGCTGCCCCCCGGCACACCAGGTACGGCCGGCGGATGCCAGGCGGGCCCCACCAGCGTGGACAATTGCCCGTTCGCGCCCAACCCCATGCAGGAAAACAGCGACGGCGCGATGGATGGCGGTGATGCATGCGACACGGACGATGACGATGATGGGGTGCCCGATGCGACGGACAACTGTCCCATCGTGGTGAACCCTTCTCATGCAGTGCCGACGGACTGCAACAGTGATGGCGATGCCAGTGATCCGGGCGAGGGTGTCGGGCAGCAGTGCGACGTCGATCAGGATGGTGAGGGCGACGCATGCGAGAACGACCGGGATGGCGACGGGATTCTTGACGTCAACGACAACTGTCCCGCCCGACCCAACATCACGCAGGTCGATTCCGACGGGGACGGCGTGGGTGACGTCTGCGATAACTGCGCCTTGGTGGTCAATCCCGATCAAATCAACACCGATGGTGATGTCTTTGGCGACGAGTGTGATGCGGATGACGACAACGATCTGGTGCCGGACCTGTCCGACAATTGCCCGCGGGCGGCCAATCCCAGCCAGTTGGATTCGGACAACGACTCCATGGGCGACGCCTGCGATCCGGACGACGACGGCGACGGGATTGCGGACGAGCTGGATACCTGCCCGCTGGTGGCCGACCCGACCAACGTCGATGACGATCTGGATGGGCTCGGCAATGCGTGCGACAACTGTGACGATACGCCGAACATCAATGCCGTGGCCACCGACTGCAACGGCGACGGCGACACGAATGACGCGGGGGAGGCTGCCGGCCAGCAGTGCGACGTGGACGGCGACGGGATCGGTGACGCCTGCGATCCGGACAATGACAACGATGGCGTTCCTGATGACGGTGGCGGGAACGGCATTGTGGGTGATCAGCCCTGCGGCAATGGCAACCGGGCTGGTTGCGACGACAATTGCCGTCTGAAATGGAACCCCGACCAGATGGACGCCAATGGCGATGGCGAGGGCAACTGCTGCGACACCAATGCGCCTGTGGCTCAGGTATGCGGCTTCATGTTCTCAACCCTTTCCGGGCTCCCCGAGCTGCGACCTCAGGTGACAACCTACGGCCAGGATGCTCCCGCCGCTACCTTTGGCGTGGTGAATGCGGTCGGTGCCTACACGCTCAGCTTCACCTCGGCGAGCGGCTTCATCTCCAAGATCGAACCTCTGAACCAGGTCGCCACCAGCCCGGTCACACCGGTCCAGCACACCGTGACATATGCCACCAAGGGACTTACCAACGGGACCTACACGGGTAAGGTGACGCTGACTCCTGCGGACGTGCAGTATCCGGTCATCACCATGGACGTGATTCTGAGCGTCGACCTGGGAACAGATACAGACGGTGACGGCGTTCCGGATGACGGCGATCGCAGCGGCGTGGTGGGTGACAACCGCTGTTCCGCAACCAAGACCTCGAACTGCGACGACAACTGCCGAACGGTGTTCAACCCGGACCAGACGGATAGCGATGGGGACGGGATCGGCAACTGCTGCGAGTCACAGGCGATCTGCGGCTTTGTCACCGAGCCGACCGAACTGAACGTGACCATTACGGCGGGCAGCAATGTCGCCGAGAGAACCTTCCAGGTCACTAATGGGAAGGACGGCTACCAGATCACCTTCTCCTCACCGTCGGGCTTTATCACCGGGGTTGACGGTGTCAGCAAGGTTCTGGGTAACCTCGCTTCGGGCACGACGAAGAACCCGCACAAGCTCACCTTCGCAACGAGCTCGCTTCCGCAGGGAACGTATCACGGCCAGGTGCAGGTCCGGCCGACCGCGGCCGGATCGAAGTACCCCAGCAACGTGATGCTGGTGACGGTGAACGTAAACCCGTCGTCCGGAACCGGTGGCGGCACCGGAGGTGGCGGCGGCGGCGGCACGGGTACCCCGGGGGATGAAGATGGCGACGGCGTCGAGGATGCACAGGATAACTGCCGACAGGTTGCCAATGCCTCGCAGCTCGATCCAGATGGTGATGGGTTCGGATCGGCCTGTGATAACTGCCCCAATGTGAATAATGCCAACCAGGCGGATGCCGATTCCGATGGGGTCGGGGACGCCTGCGACAACTGCACAGGCATCGCCAACACCGGGCAGGCGGATCAGGATGGCGACGGTCGGGGCGATGCCTGCGACAACTGCCCATCCATCATGAATCCGAACCAGACCGACAGCGACAACGATGGAATCGGCAATGCTTGCGATAACTGTCCGCAGGCCTCGAATCCCAACCAGTTGGACACCGACCGAGACGGCATCGGCAACGCGTGTGACAACTGTCCGGCAGCGGCGAATCCCAGCCAGGGCGACAGTGACAACGACGGCGTAGGCGATGCCTGCGACAACTGCCCGACTGCCGCCAACCCGGATCAGGCTGACAGCAACGGCAATGGCACCGGTGATGCCTGCGAAACTCAATCCGGGCAGACTCCACCGTCAGGGCAGACTCCGCCATCCGGACAGACGCCGCCCTCGGGGCAGACCCCGCCGGATACGACGCCGCCTGCCGACAATAACAACCAGCAGACGTTCGTGTTCCCGGCCTGCGGCGCCGGGTTGGCGCCTGCCGGTCTCTTGAGCCTGTTGGGACTGGTGGCCCTGCGGATGACGCAGCGCCGGCGGCGTCTGTGAGCCGTGCGCCCATCGGGTCTGAATCGGTCAATTTCGGCCGCGGTTGGTATCCGTGAGATACCAGGCGTTCGAGGGAAAAAACTCATGAGCCCTCTAGTGAAGAGAATCAACATGTCGCGCAAGATGATGGCCACGCTGAGTCGGTCGGGATTGTTGGCAACCTTATGTGTGCTGCTGTTGGCGGGCACGCCCGCGCAAGGCGAAGTCCAGCAGGCCAGCGCCTTCCAGATCGCCGGGGCGATGGATATCTCGCCCTTCGAGATCCTGGATATTACGGTAAATGGCAGCGATGCGCGCGCATTCGGCATCTCCAACGGCCCGCTGGGCCACTACTTCCCGCGCACGGGAAACACCTTTGCCATTTTGTCCACGGGCTTGGCCACCTTTGCCGACGATCCCAATACGTCCGAGAGCACCGGCCAGGGACTGGACGGCCTCAATACCTCCATGGGCAACGACCTGGTGCAACTGGTCATTACCCTGGCCCCTCCGCCAGGGGCCACCTGCCTGACGTTTGATTTTGCCTTCTATTCGGAAGAGTTCCCGGAATTCGTCAACAAGGGGTTCAGCGACGGCTTCGTAGCGGAATTGGGCGCTGCCTCCTTCCACGAGGTGAATGGTCAAATCGTAGCTCCCGACAACTTCGCTTTCGACGCGGAAGGTCACGTCATCTCCGTAGACACGGTTTTTGGCGTTACCGGGAATACCAACACAACCTACGACGGCAACACCAGTCTGCTCACCGCGGTCACGCCCATTCCGAGCGGAGTGGCCTCGATCAAGCTCTATCTGTCCATCATGGACCTGGGCGACAGCATCTATGACTCGGCGGTGTTTCTGGATAACTTCAAGTGGTTGTTCAATACGGTCTGCGTGGCCGGCGCCATCAACGACGAGGACGTGGACGGCGTGCCCAACGAACTCGACCAATGCCCCCAAACGCCGCTGTGCGCTCGCCCCGTGAACAGCGTCGGTTGCCCAGGCGATCAGGACAACGATGGCATCTTTACCGGCTGCGACAACTGCAACAACGTGTACAATCCGGGCCAGGTGGACGCAGACGGTGATGGCAGGGGCGACCTGTGCGATAACTGCCCGGCGGTCTCCAACCCGTTCCAGGAGGATATCGATGTCGACCTGGTCGGCGACGCCTGTGACAACTGCCTGACGACTCCCAACCCAGACCAGATGGACAGTGATCTCGACCTTCGGGGGAACGCTTGCGATAACTGTCCGCTGGCGGCGAACGTGAATGCTGAGCTCACCGACTGCAACGAAGACGGTGATTTCCTGGATGCCGGCGAGGCCATCGGCGAACAGTGCGACCGCGATCTGGATACCGTCGGCGACGCCTGCGACAACTGCCCGCTGGCATCCAACGTCGCGCAGGCGGATCTGGACGCGGATAACGTGGGCGACGTCTGCGACAACTGCCCCATCGTCAAGAACCAGGATCAACTCGATTCGGACATCGATGGCGGCGGCGACGCCTGCGACCCGGACGATGATAACGACGGTATTTGTGACGTCGGCGGACCGCTGCCGCCGGGAGGTTTCGGATTGCCTCCGGGGGGCTGCGTCCAGGCTGCTTCGGGTGCGGACAACTGCCCATTGATCCCCAATCCGTTCCAGGATGACTCCGACAACGACGGCATCGGAAATTGCTGCGATACGACGGGAGCAGGTGCAGGAACATGTGGTCCCAAGCTGAGCACTGGGGCTCTTTCTCCCCTGGCCAACCTGCACGGGGTTGATGCCGCCGCAGGCACCTTCACGGTGGGCAACGTGGTCGGCGCCTATCAGGTCACGTTTACCAGCAGCAGCAACTTCATCAAGCAGATCACGCCGGTTTCTGCGGATAATCTCGGGGTCCTGGATACCGTGACGCACAAAGTCGTCTTTCAGACCAAAACCCTCTCCAATGGTTATTACTCGGGCACGATCACCATCACGCCCAACCCGGTGCGCCCGGGGGCCGAGGCGATCCAACTGCCCGTCCTGTTGACGGTCAACGTTGCCGAGCCTCCTCCCGGCGGAGGTGGAACCGGCGGCGGTGGGGCCGCAGGTGGCGGGACCGGAGGTGGTGACACGGGAGGCGGTGGAACCGACGGAGGGGGCACCCCCGCCGCCGATGGCGACCAGGACGGAGTGCCGGATGCGGCCGACAATTGCCCCGGAGACAGTAATGCCGATCAGGCCGATACCGATGGAGATGGTACGGGAGATGCGTGCGATGCCGACAGCGACAACGACGGCATGAATGACCGTTCCGCGGCCTCACCCTCGGCAACCCCCAACCCGTGCGCCGGAGGGAACTCCTTCAACTGCGACGACAACTGCCTCTTTGTTGCCAATCCGGACCAGCGCGATGCTGATGGTGACGGAGTCGGCGATGCCTGCGACAACTGCTCTGTGATTCCCAACGCGAACCAGGCAGACAGCGATCGGGATGGTATCGGTGACGTGTGTGACAACTGCCCCGATGCGGCGAATCCCACGCAAGCCGACACCGATCGGGATGGCCGGGCCGATGCGTGCGATAATTGCCCATTCGTATCCAACGCCAACCAGGCGGACAGCGATGGCGACGGGGTGGGCGACGCATGTGAGGCTTCATTGCCCAATACACCGGGCGGCTCCGGCGGCTCATCGGGCGGCGGTCAGTCGGGTGGTGGCACCGGCGGCACGACTCCGGGTGGCGGTAGCACCCCGGGCGGCGGCACTACCCCGGGCGGAGGCACGACGCCTGGCGGCAGCGACAACGGCCAGACCCCGTCCGGTCAGACGCCGCCAAGCAATAACAACAACGATTCGCAGTCGGGCGGCGGCCAGACGTTCGTCTTCCCGGGCTGCGCGGCGGGAATCATCGAGGCCATGATGGTTTGCATCGCGGGCCTGTTCCTGATGCAGGGCACGCAGCGCCGTTCGCGCCGCCGTTAAGCACAGCGATGCAGGCACCGGCAGGTTTTCCGGTGCATTCCAGGAACGAAGTGTCAACCGGGCATGCCCGCCTCCGCGTGGGCATGCCCGTTTTTTCTGGAGAGTGGGGCGCCATCCTGGGAGTGCGAAGCGAGGAAGTGAACGGGTTGCGGACGGGTCCGACTCAGCGGATGGATCGATGGTCGCCCGCACAGGCGCGCAGATCCTCCAGCAGCTCGTCGATCAGATCGCGGCGGGCGGCCACGAAGGGCGTATCTTCATCGTGTGCGGCACCGAGGCTGAGGGGGAGCATCGGCGAGCCGTCCGGCTTGACCACCACTGCGCCCGCTTCTGTGGCGATGAGCACGCCGGCCGCGATGTCCCACAGGTGGCAATCTTCCGCCAGCGCGGCGTCGAACGCGCCGCTGGCCACGAACGCGAGGTGCAGGGCGGTCGATCCGGTATTCCTCAGCACCATTCGTTCGATCCACTGATGGACAGCCGCCGGCAACGGCCGCCGGCCGGCCGACGGCACGCCGATGAGCGTACCCCCCGGCGGACGACTCTCGGGTACGGCAAGCCGCTCCGCATCGAGCCATGCGCCGCCGCCTTTGGCGGCTGAGGAAAACTGGCCGGTCATCGGGTTGTGAATCACGCCGGCCACCGGGGCACCGTTTTCAAACAGCCCGATGGAGAGGCAGAACATCGGCGCGCCGCGGGCGTAATTGCGCGTCCCATCGATCGGGTCGATGATCCAGCAGCGACGGGCGGCGGCCACGCGGGCGTGCCGCTCGGGCGCCTGCTGCGTTTCCTCGGTGATGACCGCATCATCTGGAAACTCGCGGGCAATTGCCTGCAGAAGGATGTCCTGCACGGCGTGGTCCACGTCGGTAACGACGGAGGCGTCCGCCTTGCGCGAGGCGATGGAGCGCCCGAGCCGTTCGCGGGCGAGACGGCCGGCCCGCTGTGCCCAGCCGATCGCCCGCAACCGGGCGTTTTCGTAATCGCTGCTGCTCATCAGGTTTTTGTTCTCGCTTTCCTACAGTTCGCCCAACCGGCGAAAATCCGACTTGAGCGCCCGGTACAGGCCCCGGTACATCGGGTACACCCGATCATAGGCCTTCGCGGATGCGGCCTTGGGCTTGAGGGTGTGGGTGATCTTGATGGCGGCCGAGCAGGCCTCAGGTACGCTGGCGTACTCGCCGGTACCCACGGCCGCCAGCAGAGCCACGCCGAACGCGGCGCCTTCCTGGGTGTTGATGGTGACCACCTTGGCGTTGTACATGTCCGACTGGAGCTGGCGCCAGAACAGGCTCGCCGCACCGCCGCCTCCGGCGCGGACTTCACTGATCTGCACGCCGCGCTGGCGCATGATCTCGATCTGGTCGCGCATACCGAAAGTGATGCCTTCGAGCACCGATCGGATGAGGTGCGGACGCCCATGCCGCACACTGAGCCCGATCCACGCGCCGCGGGCGCTCGGGTCGGCATATGGGCAGCGCTCGCCGGTCAGGTAGGGTAGAAAGACCAGCCCTTCGCAGCCTGCCGGCGCCTCGATGGCTTCTTCGATCATTTCGGGGTAGAGCTTGCCGGGATCCTTCCTGGCTCTTCTGTATGCCTCGACGTCATCGGCCAGCAGCGTGTTGCGCAGCCATTGCAGGCTGCCGCCGGCCGAGAGCATGCAGCCGAACACGCACCACTTGCCGGGCACCGCGTGGCAGAAGGACTGCAAGGCACCGTCGTCATTGGGCACCGGCTGATCGGCGTGGGCGAAAACGACGCCGCTGGTGCCCATGGTGGCGGAAACGATGCCCGTGCGCACGATGCCATTGCCTACCGCGCCGGCCGGCTGGTCGCCCGCGCCGCCGACGACCGGTGTGCCTGCCTTCAAACCGGTGAGCCTGGCCACCTCGGGCGTAATCGTGCCGGTCACCTCCGGCGATTCGTGCACGGGAGCCATCAGATCGGCGTCGATCTCCAGCTTGTCCAGCAGGCCGCGATGCCACTGCCGGGCCTTCACGTCCAGCAGCAGCGTGCCGGCCGCGTCGCTCACCTCGGCGGCGTACTCTCCGGTCAGCCGCAGACGGATGTAGTCCTTGGGTAGCAGGACCTTGAACGTCTTGCCGTACGTCTTTGGGTCGTTCTTGCGGACCCACAGGATCTTCGGCGCGGTGAAGCCGGTGAGTGCGACGTTGGAAACCATGCCGATGAGCGCCTTCCGTCCGCCGGCGCGTTGCTCGATCTCCTCACACTCGGCGAACGTGCGCTGATCGTTCCACAGCAGCGCCCGCCGCAGCGACTTGCCCTTCTTGTCCACAAAGACGCTGCCGTGCATCTGACCGGAGAGGCCGATGCCGGTGATTGCGGCCGGCTTGATCTTGGCCCGTTTGCAGACGGTTTTGATGCCCTGGGCCGTGGCCCGCCACCAGTCCTCCGGTTCTTGTTCCGACCAGCCGGGCTTGGGTGAGTAGACCGGGTACTCGATGCTCGCGGTGGCCAGCACCTTGCCCGCGGGCGTGCATAGCAGCGTCTTGGTGGCCGACGTCCCGACGTCAATTCCCAGCAGCGCCATGTTCTAATTCTCCCTCGATTCCGCGTTAATCCTGCGTCCGGGCGGGGAGTATAACGCCAAGCGCCTCTCTGTGCGACCAGCTTGTTTCACTCCGTCCGAGTCTCAACTATAATGTCGGTATGATCCAGGTACTCAAGCAGACGGTACAGATCCAACCGGGTGGACGCGTGGAAGTCGTGTCCTCCGAACTCCCTGACGGGGAGCTCGCGGAGGTGATCGTACTCATTCACAATACTGACGCTACTTTGCCGGCCTGCCTCGGCCTATTCGCCGAAGAACCGGAGTTGATGGATCAGGTCGTTGCAGATGCGATGGCCTCGCGGGGGCAGCCGCTAAGGTATGGTGATGCGCAGAGCCCTGCTGGACACTGACATTCTCTCTGAGGTCCTCAAGGGCAGGAATGCTGATGTTCGGCGTTGCGCGGAGACGTATGGCGCCCAGTACGGGCGTCTGCTGACCTCGACCATCTCCGTGCTCGAGATCGTCAAGGGTCTGGATAAGGCCGGAAAAGCCGAGCAGTTGGATTCGTTCCTGAGAACCGTTCCCACGCTCGAAGTGCTAGCTCTGGACCAGGATGCTGCTATCCTGGCCGGCCGAATCTACGCCGATCTCGAACGGAAAGGAATCCCGATTGGGCGCGCCGATCCTATGATTGCCGCCATTGCTCTGACTGCCGGATGTCAGTTGGTCACTGGCAACACGGAGCACTTCAGCCGTATTCGCTTGCTCGGCTACGACCTGGTCTTGCCGACTGGCGTCAGCCGGGTGACGCAGGAAGTTCGTGACGGTGCCTCATGGATCTTGATGTTGTCCTGCTTTCCCGAATCCAGTTTGCCCTGACCATCATGTTTCATTACCTGTTCCCGCCCCTGACCATCGGGATGGGAGTGGTGCTGGTCTATCTCGAGGGGATGTACCTCTGGAAGCGCGAGCCGATCTACGAGTCGGCGGCTCGTTTCTGGACGCAGCTCTTCGCGGTGACCTTTGCCATGGGCGTGGCCACGGGGATCGTCATGGAGTTCCAGTTCGGGACCAACTGGGCGGTCTACTCGCGTTTCGTGGGGGATGTTTTCGGTTCAGCGCTGGCCGCCGAGGGAATTTTCGCGTTTTTTCTTGAGTCGGGATTCCTGGCGGTGCTGGTGTTCGGCTGGGACAAGGTGAGCCCGCGGTTTCACTTCTTCGCCACCGTAATGGTGGCGCTCGGATCGATCTTCTCGGCCATCTGGATCGTGGTGGCCAACAGTTGGCAGCAGACGCCGGCCGGGCACCACATCGTACAGATGACCCGCGACGGCCAGCCCTGGTTTGACGAGGCCGGGCAGCCCATCATGCGTGCCGAGGTGGTGGACTTCTGGGCCGTGGTCTTCAACCCGTCCACGGCCGATCGGCTCACGCACACGCTGATCGGCGCGTTCATCATGGGCGCGTTTTTTATCATGAGCATCAGTGCCTATTACCTGCTCAAACGCCGACATGAGGACTTCGCCCGCCGTTCTTTCACTGGGGCTCTGATCTTCGCAACCGTCTTCAGCCTGGCCCAGCTTTTCTCCGGCCACTCGAACGCCGATATGGTCGCCGAGCACCAGCCGGCCAAGCTGGCCGCTTTCGAAGGCCAGTTCCGGACGGGCCCGGGCGATCTCAGCCTCGTCGGCTGGCCCGATGAGCAGGCCCGAACGACCCGTTTCAACCTGGCCGTGCCGGGGCTGCTGAGCTTCCTGGTTCACGGAGATGCCCAGACGCCGGTGATCGGCCTGGACAAGGCTCCGCAGGAGTACTGGCCGCCTGTGCTGCTCTCATTTGCGACCTATCACGCCATGGTGGCGCTGGGCATCGTGTTTATTGCCTTGACGCTGTTCGCTTCGTTCCTGCGATGGCGCGGCACACTTTTTGAGCAGCGCTGGCTGATGTGGGTTTTTGTCTTCGCCGTGCTGCTGGCCGTTGCCGCCAATCAACTCGGGTGGACCGCCGCCGAGGTGGGGCGCCAGCCGTGGGTCGTGCACCCCGGGGTGCAGCGCGACGCGGCCGGTGCCGTCGTCTATGACCAGGCGGGTATGCTGAAGTACAAGATGGACGAGGCCTTGCTGACCAGTCAGGCGGTTTCGGAAGCCCTGCACGGCAGCCAGGTGATCGGCTCGATCGTGATGTTCGGCATGGTCTACCTCTTGCTCCTGGCCATCTGGGTGCTGGTGCTGAACCATAAGATCCACATCGGCCCCGCGCCGGTCACGCCACCCGGCCGAACGACCGGGGAAGGCTTCCTGGCCGCCGCCGCCGGCCGTGCGGACCACGAAGCCAGCATGAGCGAAGCGAAGGATGCTCCGCATGCCGAGCACTGACAACTGATAACTGAAAACTGAGAGTATCATGGACCTCCCCGCCATCTGGTTCGTTCTTCTGGGCATCTTGCTGGCCGGTTATGCCGTGCTGGACGGGTTTGACCTGGGCGTGGGCATTCTCCATCCGCTGGCCCGCAGCGATCATGAGCGGCGCGTTTTCATCAATGCCATCGGCCCGCTATGGGACGGCAACGAGGTGTGGCTGGTCACCTTCGGCGGGGCTCTGTTCGCCGCGTTCCCGGAGGCCTATGCCACCATCTTCTCGGGTTTCTACACCGCGTTCATGCTGCTGCTGTTCGCTTTGATCTTCCGGGCCGCCTCGATCGAGTTCCGCAGCAAGATGGATTCGCCGGGCTGGCGGCGGGCGTGGGACCTGGGATTCTTCGGGTCCAGCCTGCTGGCCACAGTGCTTTTCGGCGTGGCGGTCGGCAACGGCATGATCGGCGTGCCGCTCAACGAACGGGGGGTCTTCACCGGCGGTTTTTTGGATCTGCTGCGCCCGTATCCGATTATGGTCGGCCTGCTGAGCGTGGCCATGTTCGCGATGCACGGCGCGCTCTATCTCTATCTGAAGGTGCCGCAGGGCGAGCTGCACGCCCGGATCGGGCAGTGGATGTGGCACACCTGGGGCATCTTTCTGGTGATCTACATCCTCACGACGATGTACACGCTGGTAGCGGTCCCGCGGGCGGTGGCCAACTTCGAGCAGTGGCCATGGGCGGCCGGGATTGTGGTCGTCAATGTGCTGGCCGTCGCGGCCATACCCCGCGCGGTCTATGCGGATAAGCCCCGGCAGTCGTTTCTCGCCAGTTGTGTCACCATCCTGGCCATGGTCATGCTGTTCAGCATGGCCCTGTGGCCCAACCTGGTCACGGCCCGCAACAATCCGGAGTTCAGCCTGACGGTTTACCGCAGCGCGTCGAGCCAGAAAACGCTCTGGATCATGCTCATCATCGCCCTCATCGGCATGCCGCTGGTGCTGACCTACACGGCCATCGTCTACTGGGTCTTTCGCCGGCGCGTGGAGATCGGCCCGACGAGCTACTGAGTCAGTTCGGACGCTCCCGCTGCGGAGCCCCGAGCGCAAGCGAGTGGGCCGGGCGCTGGTGTGCTACCCACAATCAACACCGCAACTGACCACCCCACCACCCACCTTCCTGCAACTGACAAAGGGACTATTGACCCAACAACTGACCACTGACGACTGACAACTGACCCGATGCCTGCCAAGCCCCCACCCCGGCCCTCCCCGGAGTACCGGGGGAGGGAGAGAATGCAGTCCCCCTGTCTCCGTTGTGGCCGGGTCCGACGTCACCTAGAATTAATACATGGAATCGACGAGTAAGCGACATCTGCTGAGTGTCACACCGGATGATTTCGCCGCATTTCTCAAGGAAATCGGCGAGCCCGACTATCGCGTCAGGCAGGTCTTTGAGTGGGTGTACCAGAAGAACGCGGCCAACTTCGGGGCCATGACCAACTTGGCCAAGCCGCTACGCGAAAAGCTAAGCGAGCATTGGACGGTTTTTGAGGGCCGGGAGAGCCGCCGCCAGATCTCCGAGGATGGCACGATCAAGCTGCTGATCGAGTGGGCGGACGCGGCCACCAGTGAGTGCGTGCTCATTCCCGACGAGGGCCGCAACACGGCCTGTATTTCGAGCCAGGTGGGCTGCCCGGTCGGCTGTCATTTTTGTGCCAGCGGCCTGGGCGGCCTCCAGCGACAGCTCACGGCCGGACAGATCGTGGAGCAGGCTTTGCGCGTCCGACAAATGGTGCAGGCCGGTGACCCTACCGCCCGTCTCAGCAATATTGTGTTCATGGGCCTGGGTGAGCCGCTGGCGAACTACGCGGCCGTGGTCACCGCTATCCGGCTGATTAATGCTGACTGGGGCCTGAACATTGGGGCACGCAAAATCACCGTGAGCACGGTGGGTCTGCCCAGCCAGATGATGCGGCTGGCTAACGAGAACTTGCAGATCAATTTGGCGATCTCGCTGCATGCGCCCAACGACGAGCTCCGGCGGCAGATCATACCCTGGGCCAAGAACGTTTCGATCGAGGAGCTGGTGGAGGCGGCGCGATACTACTTCGAGAAGACCGGCCGCGAGGTGACGCTCGAGTACATCCTGCTGGGCAATCTGAATGACCAGCCTGAGCACGCCAATCAACTGGTCAAGATCGCACGGCAGATGCGCTGCAATATCAATCTGATCCGTTACAACCCGGTTCCCGGACTACCGTTCGAACGACCGAGTTCCTTCGCGACGCACAAGTTCGTCGAGCGTCTCCGCGAGCGGCACGTCAACGTCCACGTCCGCAAAAGCCGGGGGCTGGATATCGATGCCGCCTGCGGGCAGCTTCGCCGGGGCACCCAGTCTGAACGATCACAACCTCCGGATCTCCCGCGAGGGCTCGTCCATCAGAGCCCCGAGCGCAAGCGAGCG
>BTUC01000199.1:0-12999 GCA_045863575.1 Phycisphaerae bacterium | reverse complement strand
GGTGGTACTCTCGCAGCGCCTGGAGGTGCAGACGGAGGCCGACCCCTTCGACATCTACCGCGCGCTGCGCGTGGTGAATCCCTCGCCCTTCATGTTCTATCTTCGCAGCCCGCAGGCGGTCTTGGTGGGCGCTTCGCCGGAAATCATGTGCCGGGTCGAGGACGGCGTGGTCACCAACCGGCCGCTGGCCGGCACGCGCCGCCGCGGCCGCACGCCGGAGGAGGACCGGGCCCTGGAAGTGGAACTCCTCGCCGATCCCAAGGAGCGGGCCGAACACATCATGCTGGTTGATCTCGGCCGTAACGACGTGGGACGCGTGGCCGAGCCCGGCACCGTGGAGCTGACCGACGTCATGACGGTGGAACGCTACAGCCATGTCATGCACATCTGCAGCAACGTTCGCGGAAAGCTCGCCGCAGGCCAGACGGCTTTCGACGCCTTGCGAGCCGCATTGCCCGTCGGCACCGTGAGCGGCGCGCCAAAGGTGCGAGCCATGCAGATCATCGACGAGTTTGAGCCCACGCGCCGCGGTCCTTATGCCGGCGCGGTGGGCTACGTGGATTTCGCCGGCAACATGGACACCTGTATCGCCCTGCGCACCATGGTGATCACCCCGGGTGACCTGGCCAGCCGACGCAAGGTCTTCGTGCAGGCCGGAGCGGGCATCGTGGCCGACTCGCACCCCCAGGGGGAATACGAGGAGACGATCAACAAGGCCAAGGGCCTGCTGCGAGCCATTGAGATTGCGGAGAGCGGTTTCGCCCGCTGACGAGCGCGGATGGGGATGGAACGTGCGGAATGCACGACGCTTGACGGGTCGCGCATTCCGCACCGAAAGTCTGAATCTGGTGATCTTCAGGCGGGAGCGACTTCGACGTTCGAGGCAATGCTCTTGAGATCGCGAAGCACATCCACCGAGGCGAAGATTTTGTAGGTCGCCCCTGGGCGTACCTCCACAGGATTGAGGTGTGGCGGGTTGTCCCTCCACATCCGGCCGCCCCGCCGATGCTCCCGGGTCGGGCGGGCCTTGCTTTGCCGCTCGCGCTCCTTCTTGATCTGCGGGTCCTGACTGAGCAACCGGTTCATTGTCTTGACCCGGGCCTCGGCCCGCGGGCGCGATTTGATTGTTACGTTAACCCACTGTCCTGGCTTAACTTCCGACGCCATCACAAACTCCGAAATCGATCTGGCCGGTCTGCGGCGAGAGTCGTCTGTTGCGGTCTGCCCGGCGGCGTGCCGGACTCCTGAGCCCGGTGACTATAGCAAAGTGTCAGGCTTTACGCCAGATGCCATGGCAAGACCAACCTCGCGCTGGTATGGTTGCCTGCTGAAGCCGTGAACAGGGGGCCTGGCGGGAACGCTGACATGGCAATCATCGCTTTGGTGACGGATTTCGGCACGCGCGACCACTACGTGGCTGCCATGAAGGGCGTGATCTTCCAGATCAACGCCAAGGCTACCATTGTGGACGTGACGCATGAAATCGGGCCGCAAGATCTGCTGCACGCGGCATTTACGCTGCGCCACACACTTCCGTTCTTTCCTGCGGGCACGGTGTTCGTCACGGTCGTGGATCCGGGCGTCGGCACCGGCCGGCGCATTCTGGCGGCCCGTTACAGTCAGCGGATCGTGCTCGCGCCCGACAACGGCGTACTCACGCTGCTGCACCGGGACGCAGAGTTGCAGGAGATCCGGGTGGTCGAAAATCGGCGGTTTTTCGCCGCCAACCTCTCGCGGACCTTCCATGGGCGGGACATCCTTGCCCCGGTAGCAGCCCACGTCTCCCAGGGCACTCCCCTGGAGCATCTGGGCCCCGTTGCCGACCGAATCGAAGTACTGAAGGTGCCAGCGGTCTCCCGGCCGCCGGACGGCAGCCTGGAAGGGACCATTCTGATCATCGATCGGTTTGGCAATCTCGTCACCAACATATCCGAACTGGACCTGTCTGCCGCCCGCAGCCCGCGCCGAACACGCGAAGTTTTCCTGCGGGAGCAGAAGATCGGCCCGATAAGATCCACCTACGCCGAGGTCCAAACGGGCGAGCCTCTCGCTCTGATCGGCAGCTCGCAGTTGCTCGAGATCGCCATCAATGGCGGAAGCGCGGCGGAGCGTTTCCAGGCCCACCGGGGCGACCTCGTTCGCATTCAGTGAAAATGGATTCTCACCACTCGGGCTCATCGCGGGTATCCGCTGGAACTTCAATCCCGTTCAAAATCACAACTATTGCCGCCTGAGGCACTTGGAGGGGTTTCAGTCCATGTGACCATTATGCTAAGATGGTGAGGTAGTCCGTCGCGGAGCAGCCTCGGCCATCGGCCGAGCAAAAACGAAGCAACAGCGCTTTTGGAGTGGCCCATGAACGTATCGGCTTACCCATTCGTCTCTATTTGCGTTCCCCTCATGGCGGCCATCCTGGGAGCCATCACGCCTGCTGCCAGCGGAGCCAACTATCTGGACGTCGTGATCAGCGAAATCATGTATCACGCGACCGGAACGGATTCCGAGGGCGAGTACATCGAGATCACGAACCGCGGCTCGCAGATCGCCGATCTGTCCGGCTGGCGGTTTTCCGACGGCGTGGAGTACAGCTTCCCGGGCGGAACGGTCCTCCCGCCGGGCGGCCGGCTGGTGATTGCGGCCAATCCGGCCACGGTGCAGGCGTTCTACGGGATAACCGGAGTCCTCGGCCCGTACGAAGGCCGCCTGGACAACAACGGCGAGAGGCTGGAGCTGCGCGACGCCCAGGACGCGCTGGTGGGCGAAGTCGACTACGATGATGAGACTCCCTGGCCAGAGGGCGGCGACGGCGACGGGCGTTCAATCGAGCTCACCAATCTGTTCAAGAACCACAACGTCGGGCGCTTCTGGGCTCCCTCCAGCCGGATCATGGGTACACCCGGCGCGGCCAACGGCACCGGCGCTGCCCCGCCTTTGACGGTGGTGATCAACGAATTCATGGCCAATCCTGCCGGCGGCCAGGACTACATCGAGTTGTACAACTACGGCACCTCAGCGGTGGACGTGAACAACTGCTACCTCACCGACAACCCGAAGAATCCCACCAAGGCACGCATCCGCAGCACGTGGTCGGCGGGAACCACGATAGTTCCACCGGGTGGCTTCTGGGTGGCCACGGAGAACGATTTCGGCTTTGGTCTGAGCGCCAGCGGTGAACAGGTCTACCTGATCGCCTCAGACGGCACGACCTATATCGACGGCTACGACTTTGGCGACCAACCGTTCGAGGGCGCGTCGGAAGGGCGGTACCCGGACGGCGGCGGGCGCTGGTACAAGATGCCGACCTCCACACGTTGGCTGCCGAACGTAGCCCCTCCCCTTCCGGGCGTGGTCATTAACGAGATCATGTACCATCCGGCCGGAGCAGCCGAACCGGGCGCTGAGTACATCGAGCTGCGCAACCTGAACGCCGCCCCCGTGGATTTAGGCGGCTGGGCCTTCACCAAGGGCATCGATTACGTATTCCCTCCCGGGACGATGATCCCGGCCAACGGCTTCCTGGTCATCGCGGGGGATCCTTCGCTGGTGGCGACCACCTACGGAATCAGCGGCGTGCTGGGACCGTACGAAGGGGTCCTGTCGAATTTCTCCGATGAGATCGAGCTGGAGGATCACCTCGAGAATCGTGTTGATTTCGTCGAATACCGCCAGGAAGGCGTGTGGCCTACCGGGCCCGACGGGAACGGACCTTCGCTCGAGTGGGCGACGAACCTGGATCGCCGGTTGCCCGGTGCATGGCGCCCCAGTAACGGGAACGGGACTCCCGGAATACCCAACAGCCTGTTTGTGGCCAACCCGGCGGCCACGATTGACCGTGTGCGCCATGCCCCCCTGGTACCGACCTCGAGCCAAGCGGTCACCGTGACCGCCCTCGTGGGCGGTGGCGGCCTCGGCTCGGTCACGCTCTACTACAAGCGTGACCCTGAGGTGAGCTTCAGCAGCACGCCCATGTACGACGACGGCGCCCACGGAGACGGGGCGGCGGGCGACGGCACTTATGCCGGCACCATTCCGGCCCAATTGCACGGCACGACCATGGAGTTCTACATCCAGGCAAACGCCACCGGCGGCAACACCGCATTCCCCGCTTCCAGCCCGTCGGCCAACTGCCTGTATATTGTCGACAATTCGGCCATCGACTCGAACCTCAACATCTTCCGCTTCGTCCTGACCGACGAGAGGTGGAACTCGCTGCTCTCGTCGCCTAACTCCGACAATCCACGGGACTGCACGTTCATCTACGCCGACAAGGCCTATTACAACAGCGGCGTGCGCTTCCGCAGCGGCAATCGCAACGGCCCGAAATACTCCTACAAGGTCCATTTGACCCCCGGCTACACGTTCCGCGGCGCGGACGTGTTCAACCTGAACTTCGAGAAACACGATGGGACGGCACTGAAGAACAAGATCATTTACCACCTCCTGGAATACATGAACCTGCCGTCGTGCAGGAGTGAATTCGTCCACACCCGCTGGCGGTCCGGCTACGGCGGCGTGCACCTGTACACCGAAGCCCACGATAACGACTACCTGGATAACCATTTCCCTGAGGATTCGGAGGGCAACCTGTACAAGGCCATAGCCGCCTGGGTCACGAGCAAGGATGGCAGGAACATCGCCTGGGGCGGCCAGCACGGCTGGTACGAGAAGGAAACCAACGAGGCGGCCAACAACTGGAGCGACCTGGATTCGCTCGCCCAGACCATGTGGCCGACCTCGCCAAACAGCACGTATGAGGCGAACTGCCGGGCCAAGGTGGACGTGCCTAACTGGTGTCGCAGCTACGCGGTTCTGGCCACCGCCTGCCTGATCGACACCCCCTGGCACCTCAATAACCAGAACTACCGGCTTTACCGTCGGCTGTCCGACAACCGCTTCATTCACCTGCTTTACGACTTTGATGATGCGTACTGGAACACGATGTATGACAATGCCGGCCCCATCTCGTCGAACTACGAAGACGTGAGGCGCTTCCTGCTGCGGCCGGCCTTCCTGCGCGAGTACGCTCACGGAATCTGGCGAGCGGTGAACGCGACCGACGGCGTGTACCGCGAAGAGCGCATCATCCCCGAGATCGCCTACTACCACGGCCTGATCTACAACGACGTCGATGCCGATCCGTTCACCGGCACGGGAAGCAATTGGAACAACTTCGTTAACGGCAAGAGCACGTGGAACAATTGGCTGAGCACGCGTAACGCGCTGCTCCGCAGCCAACTGAGCACCGCGCCGCTGGCGATCACCACCAACGGCGGCGCCACCATCGTCACCAACACGGCCAGCGTCACGCTGGAGGGCACGGCCCCCCTGGGCGCTCCGCGCCTGGAGGTGTTCGGGTCAGAAGCCGGCATCGAGTGGCCGTCCATCACCCAATGGCGGGCGAACCTGACCATGGTCTACAGCACGAACAATGTGGTCGTGCGCACGCTGGACGACGACGGCAACGAGTTGGAGCGCGTCACCATCGAGATTATCTACACCGGCGGAATCGGCGACGGCGCCAACTTCATCACCGGCCCGCTGCCCACCGAGCCACCGCTGACGGTTCAGTTCCAGGACCAATCCCACGCCAGCAATATCACCGCCTGGGATTGGGACTTCGGAGATAACACGATCGGCGCCGGCCCCAACCCGACACACACGTACACCTCCTGGGGAACCTACGACGTGACGCTGACCATTACCGCTACCGGCGGGCCGTTCAGCATCACCAAGCCGATCACGGTGGGTACGCCGCCCCCGCCGGTCCCCGGCGATTTCGACCTCGATAATGACGTGGACATGGAGGATTACGGCCGGTTTCAGGCGTGCCTGAGCGGCTCAGGAACCCTGCAAACCGATCCGACTTGCGGTCCGGCACAGATGGACATCGACGGCGACGTCGACGTGGACGACGTGAATCTGTTTATCAAATGTCTGAGCGGCCCGAACGAGCCCGGGGATCCCGATTGCCGGAATTTTTAACCGCACAGCCGCATATGCGGTAAACACCGTATCAACCTGAGGCCCAGGAGAAGTGTATAAACCATTGGCGGGGTGCGTCGTGGCCGCGGACGCGTCCCGCGCCGCAGGTAGACGGCCCATGGCAGTAAGGCTGCCGAGGGCCCGTCCCCCGCACAAACCGCTTTGGACGTTTGGGACTCCCACCGGCCCTGGACTAAGATATTCGCATGGGGGCTGATGATCTGGTGAATGCAAAGCCTGCCTGGTCACGACGCGCTTTGTTTACACCGCGGGGGCTGGCCGCCAGCTCCGGCGGACTGATCGGCGCGCTGTTGCGGGACGAGGCTTCCGCCCCCATCGACGACGACCAAATGCGGTCGCACTTCTGCATCGCCCGCCGGGCAATGGCCTGCGAGTTCAGCACGTTTATCCCGCCATGGTACGTGAACGCCTGGGCGGCCGGCGAAACAGCCCTGGGCATTGTCGACGAGATGGAGGACTTGCTCACCGTCTACCGGGAGAGCAGCGATGTGTCCTACCTCAACCGGATGGCCGCGGAACGGCGCGTGCGGGTGGACGAGCGGCTCTATCTGCTGCTGAAGCGATGCGCAGAATTGACCGCCCAGACCGAGGGTGCATTCGACGTATCGGCCGGGGCTCTGGTCAAGGCCTGGGGCTTTCTGCGCGGGCCTCAGCGCGTCCCGTCGGAGCAGGAGCGTCTGGCCGCACTGGCCCGCACGGGCATGCGCTACGTGGAATTCGACGACGAGGAGCACACCGTCCGCTACGGGGTGAAAGGCCTCGAAATCAACCTGGGCAGCATCGGCAAGGGCTACGCCATGGACCGGGCGGTCGGGCGTGTGCGCGAGCAGTATGGGATCGACTCTCTGCTGATGCAGGGCGGCATGAGCAGCCTGCTGGCCATCGGCTCGCCGACCGGTGACGACAGCGGCTGGCTGGTGGGCATCCAGGATCCCGAGGAGCCCGCCCGTCGCGTGGCCACGGTGCGGCTGCGCGACCGGGGCATGGGCACTTCCGGCAACGCCAACCAGCACTTCACCGCGGGCGGCCGCCGGTACGGCCACGTGCTTGATCCGCGCTGCGGCGAGCCGGTGGATGAGTTGGGCAGTGTTTCCGTGTTCGCCCCCGATGCGGCGACGGCCGACGCCCTGTCGACGGCCCTGTTCGTGCTGGGGCTCGACAAGATTGCGGAGTTCTGCCAGAATCACCCCAGGATCGGGGCGCTGGTCGTGCTCAAGCGGCGTCCCGGCCCGTCCGACGGCACGCGGCCGCGCGTCTTGACCTTTAATCTGCCGCGCGAAGACGTGAACACCAAGCCCGGGGATGACCCGCCGTCGACCCGAGTTCTCCAGATGCAGAGCGATTCTGAATCTCTTTAGAGGTGAGCAGGTATCATCATGGCTGAATCAACACCGACCCTGGCAAAGTCCCGCCCGTCGATCCTGTGGGTGACCGGCTGGACGGTTCTTTTCTTCGTCCTGCTGCGCGTGGCCATCGGGTGGCATTTCTTCTACGAAGGCATGTGGAAGATCAAGTCGGATGGCGGGTTCTCTTCCACGCCGTACCTGATGGGCTCCATCGGGCCGGCCGATTGGGTCTTCCATTCGATGGTCGACGACATGGACGGCACCAAAAAGCGCATGACCAAGGACTATATGTACGAGCAGCTCGACGACAAGTACAACGCCATCCTGCTGCACTACGGCATCCAGGGAGACAGTGGCTATCAAGACGAGGACCGCGTCGCCGAGCTGCAGAAGAAGGCTAACGGGGGCCTGACTGACCTTCAGCTCAGCTGGGTCCAGACGGAGAAGGAGCTCCAGGTGGCCCGCCTCCAGGCGTTGACTGCGAAGCAGGCCAAGGAGAAGCTCAAGCCCTGGGAAGAGGAGGATCTGGCCGAGGCCCCGGACAAAATCAAGGCCTGCGCAGCCGAGTTGGAGCGAGCCCAGAAGGCCAGGAAAGATCTCACCGTGGAAGAGCGGGCCGAGCTCGAGCAGGAGGCCGCCAGGCTTACCAAGGCACAAGTCGAGCCCCTCAAGGCGTTCATCGAGCGCAAGAAGCACGGGATTGCAGACGAGCGGACGGTCGAGAAGCTCTTCCAGGACGCGGAGCTGTTTGCCAGGCAGTACAAGAGCGTCGGCGAGTACGTCAAACCGGGGGCTCCCAACGACACGACCTTCCTCACGGAGGTGATCGTCACGCCCAAGGACGGAAAGCAGGATGAGATCGCCCGGAGAATCGGCGAGATCGTCGCCGATCTGGATGAGACCGTGAAGAAAGGCGTCCAGGAAGAGTCGCTGGCCATCGACCAGCCTGCCGCCCGGAGACAAGCCCAGCTCGAGCTGCTGAAGACCGCCCCGGCCGAGGCTCCTGCGGTGCGGGCGGGGATGTCCCGCGGCGAGGTGGAGGCGCTCCTGGAAGACCGGTACAACGTCCTCCGCAGCAGGTACGATCTGACCGAGCGCCAGCACCAGTCGAAATACGGCTGGCGCTACCGCGACCAGAAGAAGATCGGTCACCACGATAAGAAGAACGTCGATTACATCATCGACGACCCCGATTTCCAGAAGGCGCTGGCGGACTACAAGGAACTCCTCGAGCAAATCGCTGTTGAGGATCAGAAGGAGAACCGCCAGACCCAGTTCCACGATCAGCGGCTGGCATTTAATCTGAAGAAGCGGGACTCGCTGAGGAACGCGCTGCTGGCCCGGGTCGAAGCTCCACTGGGGGACGTCGATCTTCAGAAGATCCAGGGTTTCGGCGAGTACATCGGGCCGATCAAGGACATGACTCAGGCTCAGATGGCAAGGGCAGCGATCCCGGACATCAAGGAATTCGAGTTCCCGGGTAACCTGCTCAAGAAGATCGGCATCACCCCGCCCAAGATGACCCTGACCTACTGGCAGGACATTGGCATGATCCTGGGCCTGGTGGTGGTCGGGGCGTGCCTGATCCTGGGGCTGTTCACGCGGCTGGCGGCCCTGGGCGGCGTGGCCATGCTCACCATGTTCTACCTGTCCTTCCCTCCGTGGCCCGGCGTTGTCGGCGACCCCGGCCCGAGCGAGGGGCATTATCTGTTCGTCAACAAGAACCTGATCGAGCTCATCGCTCTGCTGATGATCGCGACCTCCGGCATCGGGCGGTGGTTCGGGCTGGACGCCTTCCTGCATGCCATCTTCGGCAAGCGCGAGCAGGTGGTGGCCAGCGCGTCGGCGCCGGCTCAGCCCGGGCCGGACCAGGGACGCGTATACGTGCCAGAGACGAGGTCAACGGCCCGCGACGGCAGCCGGGCCTAGTCAGGTGCCATGGCCGCGGCTTGGGGCGGCCATGAGCTTCGACCGGCATGCCGGCGCCAAGCCGCCGGCGTGGCACCCGAACCAGACGATCTGAAATTCGGCAGGGAATCAGAGAAAAAGCAAGGAAAACACGAACATGGTGCTCAACAACGCTCAACGCAGAATCGGCACAGAGAATTACCGGGACGCGGTCAAGATCACCCGCCGGCAGGTGCTCAGCGGCACGGTGGCCCTCCCCGCCGCCGCCGGCATTTACTGGGGTTACGAAGAACTCGATAAGAAAGACCCCGTTCGAGTGGCCGTCATCGGCACCGGCAACCAGGGCCGGGCCCACATCGGCTCGATCAATCCGGATTACCTTCAGGTGGTGGCCTTCTCCGACATCCGCCCGTCGAACCAGAAGCAGGCCCGCATGATGCTGAACGACAAGTACGGCAAGGACGCGGCGGAAGGCATCACGCTGTATGAGAATTACCGCGATGTGCTCAAGGATGACCGCGTGGAGATGGTCATCATCGCCCTGCCGCTGCACCTGCACGCGGAGGCGACCATCGCCGCCCTCCAGGCCGGCAAGCACGTGCTCTGCGAGAAGCTCATGGCCAAGACGGTCATGGAGTGCAAGCAGATGATCCGCGCGGCGGACAAGGCCAAGCTGCTCCTGGCCATCGGCCACCAGCGGCATTACAGCTATCTCTATGCCAACTGCCGGGCGATCATCGAGCAGGGCGCCGCGCTCGGTGACGTCCGTCACATCCGCGCGTACTGGCACCGTAACCAGACCAACGCGGGCGCTTCGGAGGCCGAAACAGGCAAGTACGATGGATGGTTTCCGGCCGTTCCCGTTGAGGATGCCGGAGTGGACTTCGCCAAATACGGCTACAAGACCATCGAGGAACTGGTGCGCTGGCGCGTGCACAACCGGACCGGTGCGGGCCTCATGGCCGAGCTGGGCAGCCACCAGCTCGATGCGGCCAGCATCTTCCTGGGCAAGAAGCACCCGACGGCGGTTCACGGCACGGGCCTGACCTCCTTCTTCAAGGACAACCGCGAGGTGGAGGATCACATCTTCCTGACTTTCGAGTTCGGGAAGGATGCCAACAACGCGGTGGTCACCTACTCGTCTATCAACACGAACGTGTTCGACGGCTACGGCGAGCAGGTCATGGGCACCAAGGGCACGCTCATCGTCCAGGAAGAGCGCGACGCGTACGTCTTCCGCGAGCCGAAGATCGGCGAAGGCGGGAGCATGCGCGACACCCGCGTGAGCTGGGCCGAGAACCGAGTCAGCCGACCGGTGGTCGAGGCGGGATCGACGGCCCGCTGGGTCAGCGGCGGCGAGATCCCGGATACGCTGACCAGCCGCGGTTACCGCGAGGAGCAGGAGCACATGGCCTGGCTGATCCGCCACCCCGACGCCATCGTGCTGCCCAGCGAGAGCAATCCTCATCCGGAGAACGACGCCGACCCGGCCAAGGCCCGTGGCGTGCCGCGCTGCCACGGCCGGGTGGCCCTCGCAGATGCGGTCGTCGCGCTGGTGGCCAATATGTCCATGGATCCGAACAGCAAGCACCGGTACATCCAGTTCAAGCCCGAGTGGTTTGAGGCCGAGAGCGACGCAACACCGGAGAAGGAGCTGGCGTGACCACCTGAGGCGCCGAAGGCTTTGGTGAGCAAAACTCCCCTCCTTGGAAAAAAGGAGGGCCTGGGGGAGGTTGGACTGGCACAGCTATCTGTGCCGATCCAGCCTCCCTTCTCTGTGTGTGCACTGCTCATTCGAGAAAACTCGAGGAGGCACGACCATGTTGCTCAACAGCGCCCAACGCAGAATCGGCGCGGACAATTACCAGGATGCGGTCAAAACTAACCGCAGACGAGTGCTGAGCGACGCAGCCCTGCCCGACGCCGCCGGCATCTACTGGGGCTACGGCCGGCTCGAAGGGGAAGATCCCGTGCGGGTGGGCCTTATCGGCACCGGCTACCAGGGCCGGGCTCACATCGGCGCGATCAATCCGGACTATCTCAAGATCGTGGCCTTTTCCGACATCCGCCCGTCGAGCCAGAGGCAGACCCGCATGCTGCTGAAAGACAAGTTCGGCGCTCAGGTCGCGGAGGACATCCCGCTTTACGAGAATTACCAGGATCTGCTCAAGGATGATCGCGTCGAGATGGTCATCATCGCCCTGCCGCTGCACCTGCACTATCTGGCAACCAGGGACGCCCTGCTGGCCGGCAAACACGTGCTCTGCGAAAAGCTCATGGCCCGAAAGGTTTCCGAGTGCAAGGAGCTGATCCGCACGGCGCACACCGCCCGGAGGCTGCTGGGGGTCGGGCACCAGCGGCACTACAGCTACCTGTATGCCGACTGCCGGGCGATTATTGAGCAGGGCAGGGTGCTTGGTGACGTCCGCCACATCCGCGCGTACTGGCACCGCAACCAGACGAATGCGGGGGCGAAGAATGCCGAAGAGGGCCTTTATGACGGCTGGCGCCCGGATGTGCCTGCCGAAGACCAATCAGTCGATCTGAAGAAATTTGATTACGCCTCCTGCGAAGAACTGGTCCAATGGCGGGCATACAGCCGAACAGGAGGCGGCCTGATGGCCGAACTGGGCAGCCAACAGCTCGACGCGGCCAGCTTTCTCCTGGGCGGAAAGCATCCAACCGCCGTCCATGGCACCGGGCTGCTGTCGTTCTTTGATCAGAATCCCCCCACCGATCCTCGGGAAGTCGATGACCATATCTTCCTGACCTTCGAGTACGGCCAGGACGCCAACAACGCAGTCGTTACGTATTCGTCGATCGACACGAACGCCTTCGAAGGCTACGGCGAACAGGCCATGGGCACCCGGGGCACGCTCATCGTCCAGGAAGAGCGGGATGCGTATGTATTCCGCGAGCCGGAACTCAACGAAATCGGGAGCATGCGCGACACGCGGGTGAGCTGGGACCCAGAGCCTGAAAGCCCGCCGGCGACGCAGCCGGCTTCTTCGGCCCTCTGGGTGAACGGCGGCGAGATCCCGGGGCCGCTGACCAGCCGCGGCTACCGCGAGGAGCAGGAGCACATGGCCTGGCTGATCCGCAATCCGGATGCCATTGTATGGCCCAGCGAGGAGAACCCATACCCGGAAAACGACGCAGACGTTGCCAAGGCCCGCGGCGTCCCGCGCTGCCACGGCCGAGTGGCACTGGCCAATGCCGTGGTCGCGATCGTAGCCAACATGGCGATGGACCCGAACAGCAAGCACCGGTACATCCAGTTCAAGCCCGAGTGGTTTGACGCAGAGAGCGACTCAACACCGGAGAAGGACCCTGCCTGACCGGGGGAGAGCTGAGATCGAACTCCCTCCCTTTTTAAGGGGGAGCACCGATTCAGCTCCCGCCCTTTTCACGGGGGAGTACCGATCCAGCTCCCCCCCTTTTCACGGGGGAGTACCGATCCAGCTCCCCCCCTTTTCAAGGGGGAGTACCGATCCAGCTCCCCCCCTTTTCAAGGGGGGGTTGGGGGGGTTCCGGCAACAGATGACGCATCGTCTGTCCTGACCATGCGACAGCAGATGTAACTCCACTCCTGCTGTCCTCGTCATGTTTTGTAACCTCCCATCGCACGCGTCGCCCGAAGGACCAAATAGGCACGCATCCGGCGGGTCACTGACTCATCCTGCGACCCACTCGGCCGGAGAACCCCCCCAGCCCCCCCTTTGTAAGGGGGGGAGAGCCTGCT
>BTUC01000198.1:0-13032 GCA_045863575.1 Phycisphaerae bacterium | reverse complement strand
GTCCCCCAGTCGATGGTGGCGGCATGGCCGTTGGCGGTCTGGCCGGTCGGGTCGACGCCGAGATAGAACGCGAGTTGGTTCGGCTGGTGCCCGCGGAACTCGTACTTCATCCAGGCGATGAGCAGGTGCTCACGGCCGGCGGTCAACCCCGAAACGAGCTGGTTGACGCCGCCGTTGAAGAGACCGGCCGGAGTAAGCTCGGCCGGCGTCTTCGGGTGCACCTTGCCGGCGCCGAACATCTGCGAGTACAGGCCGTCGAGGGCGTCAGCCGGGTGATCCGCGTTCCACTGCCCTACCACCTCGGTCATGAGCTGGCCGTTGGCGACGCGCTTTCCGATCAGGTCCCAGGGCCGCCAGGCGCTGTTGCACTGAATACCCACCGCGAAGTTGTTGTACCCGCACCACCAGCGGTCCGCGTTCATGTACTGGCCCATGAGCATGAGGTCATTGGCGATCTGGTCGGGCGAAAACCGATCGATCCACCCGCCATAGGTCGACCCTTCGGTGGCGATCACCGGCGGAAAACGCCAGCCGCGGCGGTCGTACATGTCCTTGAACCGCCTCGGTCGCAGCGCGAAACTGCACGCGTCGTCGCGGTTCTGATTCGCCACCATCATTTCGTCGTTCGGCCCGCCGTAGACGTGATGGCTCAGGTAGTCAGCGATCTCCAGCAGATCGCGGGCCGAAGGGTCGAAGGTCTCGTCCACCATTCGCCAGATATTGCCGGGTGATCCGGTGGACAGGCTCAGCGAGCACGACTTGAGGCCCAGCTCGTGGCAGCGCTGGGCAAAGGCGTACTCGAATTCCAGTACCTTCTGCCACTGGCCGCTCCAGTCGGGCTCGTTGAGCCCCTGCCAGCAGTCGATGCGTGGGACCAGCGACTCGAGGTGCTTGCACTGATCGGCGAACCGCCGGCCCCAGTACGTGGGCGTTTGCGTGTTGAAGTAGTTGTAGCCGTTCTCGTCGATGAACGGCCGGCCAACGAAGATCGTGTCGGCGAACTTGGCCTGCTGGGCCAGAAGATTGGCGTCGCCCAGGACGCCCAGCGAATTGGGGTTGGTCTCCGGGTTGCCGCCGAACAGCAGCACGCTCTTGGGATTCATGTAGCTGACTTCGTTGACATCGCCGCAGTCGTAACGGCCAGGCCCCACCTTGCCCATTCGCTCCGATCGTTTCCAGGTCCCGGTGCCGGCGGTCCACCACTTGTTCCAACCCGCGGAGACGCCGTTGGTGAAGGCCTGCTCAAAGCTGGGATTGGTGACCAGGTTCGGGCCGATAGTCGCCGGGATGAGTGACTCGGGATCCGGTGGCAACGGGTCGGGGCCCGGGGGCGTGCCGGTCGGAACGGGACCGCTGAGCGTCACCGCGTCGAACCAGACATAAGCCGAATTGCCGTGCTGCGGCCACTTGCGCGTCCCTTTCAGAGAAAGCGTCATGACCGGAAGGACCGCCTGCACGGTGGTGGTGGCCGTGATCCAGGTGTTCGGCGTGGCCGCACTGACCGACCAGGTCATGCCGCCGCTGGTGCCGGCCGGCTGCCCGAACGGATCGAGCCCGATCCAGGCCACCAGATCCTCGCCGTTGTAAGCGGCCCCGGGGGGCGGAACCAGGTAGATCTTCGCGGTGGCGGTATAGGTCCCGCCGGGGACCACCCAGATCTGCTGGTAGAGACCAGCCTCCTCGTCCGCGTAGCCGGGCGGCGGCTGCGGAAGATAGAGCTTCTGAGATGCGCTTCCCTGCGCAAAGCGGTCGGTGCCGGCGAGGTGGACCTGACCCGTGTAAGTGGCATCCTTCCAGGCGATCCACTGGTTGGCGGCGCCGCCGGTGAAGCCGCCCTCCATGTCGGGGTTATGGGGACTACCGGCTCCCGCCCCGGGCGGCGGATAGGGAGTGGGCAGCGGGCAGGGGTCAGCGGGTCCGATCACGCCGTAAGCCGGCGCCGTGGCGAGAAGGCTACAGACGATCAGCCTGGTCAAGCTGCGCGATCGGCTCATGTGACCACCCTTCCAGTTCGGCGTTGACATCGACTCCGCGACGGCCAAGAGGCACCCGGCCATATGCACCTTCAAGTATACCACGCCGCCGCATGGTTCGGTAGCCATCCAGGCGGCGGGTCCCGGGACGGCCGGATCATCCGGCCGGCCAGCCGTGGTTGGTTCCAAACTTCTGCCGCGATTCTAATAGCCCGCCGCGTTCCGGCGGGTTACATTTCCGGACGCCGCGAGGGTGTGTTCCGCGGGACAGGAGGTGCAACGTGGGACTCTTGAAAGCACTGTTCGGTCCGAGTCGTGAGGAGATCTGGCGGCAACTGGCCGATCAGATCGGCGCCGAGTACGTGGATGGCGGCTTCTGGCGCGGCGACAAGGTCGTGGCCCGCGTGGGTGAGTGGACGGTGACGCTCGATACCTACACGGTATCGAGCGGCAAGCATTCAACGACCTACACGCGAATGCGCGCCCCGTTCGTCAACCGGGACGGATTCCGCTTCACGATCCGCCAGGCGAACATCTTCACCGGAGTGGCCGAGGCACTGGGGTTCACCGATATCTCGATCGGCGATCCCGATTTCGATGGCGATTACGTGATCAAAGGGAACGATCCCGAGAAGGTGGGCGCCCTGCTGGCCAGTGACCGGCTGAGGGAACTGATCCGGGCGCAGCGGCATATCCATTTCACCGTGAAGGACGACGAGGGCTGGTTCGGCCAGGACTTTCCCATCGGCGTAGACGAACTCTATTTCAGCGCCGTCGGCGTCATCAAGGACCTCGACCGGCTGCACGCCCTCTACGAGCTGTTCGCGGAGACGCTTCAGTGCCTCTGCCACATCGGCTCGGCGTACGAGGATGACCCGGCGGTCACTTTATAGGTCTCCCGGAATCCGCAAACAAACAGCCTCTTGATCGCGCGGGAGAAAACGGTACCATGAAATGCCCTCGCTGCGACGAAGCCATGGAGCGTGGAAGCGCCTTCATCGAGGGCACTCTGCTGGGATTCCTGCTGATCGGCTTCTCACACCAGCATCTCTGGTTTCAGGGGGAAGATGAAACGCGCTGGTCCCGGCACAGAATCATGCCTTCCGGCGGCACCTGCACGGCTTTCCGGTTTGCCGCATGCAAAGCAGTGCTCGTCACCCAGGGAAGGCCGGAGTAACTTGTGCCCACCGCCTGGTAGATGGACAGAGAGGAGCCTGAGCTGGCCGCTCCCGGGTAGTGTGAAACAGACTTGCCCGCAGATCACGCCGATTGACTTGGCGCGGGCTTCGCCCGCAACCCAGGAGAGCTCTACGCGAGGCAGTTGTCAGTCGTCAGTTGTCAGTGGTTGGGTCATTTGTCCGTTTGTCAGTTGTTGGCGTCAAAGCTCCCGGGGCTGCCGTACGGCTTCGACGCACGGTCACCTCCAGCGTGCTACAGATGAAGGACGCTGCCCCTTCGGATAGGGTATTTGTCAGCTTAGACCCTGTTCACAAAGGAGCAACGTCATGGAGTCGTTTATACACCGTGATCTGCGGGCACATTCTTTACGTTGAGCACGGCGCAGGAGATGTGAGCGTAGCCGGCGTGGCTGGTTTTCGGGGGCGTGAGATCCAGCATCCCGGGTCGCTGCTGAACAGATCGCCGGTGAGCGCGTAGGAGAGGCAGCGCAGGCCGCCCTGACAGGTTCGAGCGTAGAGGCATCCGCCGCAGCCGTCCGGGGTTCGGCAGCGATCGCGTAAGGCCCGCAGTACGGGACTATCGCTGTAGAGGCTTGCCAGTGGTGTTTCCATCACGTTGCCCACGCGGATGGGCATTCGCCGGCAAGGATAAACGTCGCCGTCCGGCTGGATCGCGATCAGCTTGTCGCCCGCGGTACAGCGATAGGGAACACCGCCGCCGGCCAGGAACTGCAGGGCGCGGTGCATGGCGATTTCGGTGTGGCGACGGCGGAACCACCTGAGCACGGTTTGGTTCTGGGCGTCGCGCATGATCTGCACGAACTCGCGGGTCTGCTCTGGCGTGAGCATCTGGTCGCGCAGGGCAGCGCCCGCTCCGTAGGGGACGAGCCGGTCCGCCCAGACGCGGCTCACGCCCAGTCGCCGGCCCAGCCGAGCCACTTCCGGGAATTCGCGATAATTCAATCGACTGGCGGTGAACGAGATGAGCGTACGGACCCCGGCGGCCGTGAGATGCTCAAGCCCGCGCACCGCTCGATCGAAGCTGCCCGATCCGCGGATCGCATCGTGGATGGTTGGCGATCCTTCGATACTCACCTGGACCGCATCGTGGATGGTTGGCGATCCTTCGATACTCACCTGGACGAAAGCAGGTCGCAGCTTGCGGAGACGCCGGGCGATGACCCCATCGATCAGCGTGCCATTCGTGAGCAGCGCGAAACTGAGCAGCGGTCTGCACGCCGAGAGGATCTCGAGCAGGTTCCACAGGTCCTCGCGCACGAACGGCTCGCCGCCGGTCAGCGTGACATGGCCGCGCACCGGACGTTTCGTTTGACCTCGCCAGAGGCCGAGCAGGGCCTTGTACTGTTCGAGGATGGACAGCAGCTCAGGTAGTGTTAAACCCCCGTCGGAGCGGGACTCCTGATAGCAGTGGGCGCATCGCAGGTTGCAGCGGTCGGTGATATGCCACTGCAGCAGCAGGGCCCGCGACGACCGGCCGTCGGGCTCCACCACCAGATCACCGGCAGAACATGCTGAGGTTAGTCGCCGCCACATCCCCCGCACCCTCCGCCACAGCCTCCACCGCACCCCGCCCCGCAGCCGCCGCTGCTGGCCGTGACTGCTCCTTTATTGAACATCTCGACCAGCGACGCATGGGTGGTGCCGGCGAGCGCCGAGAAACCGAATGCGGCGACAAGAAGCAGAGCGGCGTCTGCCGGAACCTCATCTGATGAGACTGTAACCGCTTTAAGCGGCTCCAGTTTATTCTGCAGCGCCGCCAGGTGGCTGCGCCCGCGCCGGTTCAGACGCGGCGGCCGGCACAGCTTCACCACGGCGATCACTGCACCAATGCCCATGATCGTGAGGAATCCCACGTTGTGCCGACCCTTCTCCAGGGCGACCGCCAGTTTGTAGCCGCCCAGCCCGAGGATAATGCACGCGCCGAACAGGATGCCCAGCCAGGCCGCACGGCGCGCTTCGGCCGGCAAGAGCAGCGACTCGCTACGGCACCGCTCGGCATAGCCCTCGGCGACGTGAGTGATCCGGCCGGGCAGCCCGGAGGAGGTGAAGATGTCTGAAGGTTTCCGCGGCACAGCAAACCATTCGACCACCTCGCGCTGGGCCGGCGAGAGCTCGTGCGGGGATGGGCGCGTGTCGGCCCGAACGATTCGCGTATCTGCGGTGATCTCCAGGTGCCCCTGCTCAATCAGGTCGAAGATGAGCAGGCGCGTGACCTCGTTTTCGCCACCACGCATATAGGCAATCTGATAAGGATCGGCATGGTCAGGTACCGGCGGCGGCGGCGAATGCCCGGTGTCGTCAAGGCGCTGCGCATACCAGCGGCAGGCGACCAGAACGGCCGCGATCACGAGACCATAGAAGACAAGGAAGTACGGCCCATACATGTCGCCGATAAAGTCGCCCCCGGCGGCGATAACGGCCACGATCGGCAACTGAAGGACGAGCGTCAGCATGGCCTGATCTCCTGAAAAGGTGACGGTCCGCTGAATCTGTTGGTCATCTTACCAATAAGTAGATTTCGGCTGCAGCTATAAAGAGCATGATTCTTTTGAATGAGCAGCAGCCAGTCTCTTCCGGGAGAGCAGGGTCGCGCAGGCCGTTTTGACGGGGTTCCTTCCCGATATCATCACTCGGTCTGGTCTGCGGGCAGCTCCTTCGCCACTGCGGGCCTGCCACATTCGGGGCAACGTCGGGAGGTGTGTCCGCCCAGCGAGTAGCCACATGCTTCGCACCTGGGCTGCTCATCATCCAACGAGCGCCATGCATCCATGATGCCGAGTAGCTGCTTGGAAGCCATGGTTCCCAGTGGCGCACCGATGACCAGGCCCACGATGATACAGGCGATCAGGTCTGCGGGCAGGTCACTGAGGACTGACCAGACACTTTGGTGCTGGAGGATCGGGTAATAGTAACTGAAGGCAACCGCCGTAGCCAGTTCAACGGCCGCCAGCACCGCTCCCCGGTCCTGAAACCGGCTGCGCCCGCGTGCGTCCAGATGGCCGGAGGGAGGCAGCCACCGCGTAAACACGACCACCCACACGATGCCGCCCACCAATCCGGCGGCGGCACCTACCTGTAATCCACCTGCAGTGGCGTTTCCTGCAGAAATAAGATTATCGTGAAGCCACCCGAGGAAAGCACAGCCCAAGGCCTGCAGGATCGCCAGCGGCACCCCCACGTGCACGAGACATGTGATCAGCATGGAAGACCATGAATGATGCATCTTCAAGGTGCTCCGGGTGTTGGTTTCGTCGACGCATGGCCCCAGTGTGCGGTCACAGGCTCGGGCTCGTGCTGCTCTGACTGAAATCGGGTGGTGATCGGCCGGCCTCCCTGAGCTTGTCTTCTATCACACTGCGGTACGTGGCTTCATAGACCCGATGTCGCCAGTCCTTCGTGATTATCCACCTGATCTCCAGGCCGCTCGCGGGATCGCGACGATGAACAAGGTCTGAGTACCTTTCCTGCTCAGCTTCGGACATCTGGTCGATCTCCTCCGGCGCAACGAACCATTTTGCATTGCCAGCAGCCCACTCCAGCGCGGCGTTCTCCATGGCGATGCTGACAAGTTCGCGATGCCTCTACTCGTGGTAAGCAAATGGAAATGCCGCAGCGGCCAGAAGTGCCGAGGCGATCAGGAGGGTCGACCAGCGTCTGAACAGCGGCGTGGGCCTCGGCATGTACAAGGGGTGCAACTGCTCGGGGTCGAAACTCGTGCCGCATTCCGGGCACCGCGCCTGCGTCAGGGCGTGCAAGCAGTAGCCGCACTGCTCGCAATAGGGGTGGGTAGGAAACCTGCGAACAAATCGCAGCAGCCAGCGGCTGACCGCTTCGACTCCCAGAATGCCCACCATCAGCACCGGCGCATAGAAAGTGGTTTCCACAAGTGCCTCGCCCAGACTTTTGTTGCTGGGTCTCACGAACAGGACACCCCAACTGACCACGAAACCCGCAACCAGCGCGTACCCTGCCAGCTGCGTCAATCGTCTGCGCCCCCATTTGTCGAAGACGGCCGAGATGAAAACCGGCGGCACCCACAGCCAGATCATGGCCAGCCAGAAGGGAGGGAGTTCGGGAAAACCGCGACGACCGTACAGCGGCAAGCACAAGAGGAAATGCGTGCAAGCCCCGACGATCAAGACGGTGCGAGATGAGCTCGGACTCGGCAGAAGAACGTCTCGCTGCATCACGCGAGCTCCGATTCACCGCCTGCTTTGCCTCCTTACGCTACTCGGAACGGCAGGTTGCAGTCAACAGCGCTGACCGACTCACGCCCAGACGAACAGCGGTGTGACGATCCAGCCGGAGGGACAGACTTGAAATCACAGGCTGTGATCTCAAGTTGGGACGGGGATACGCCGCGGCGCGCCTCACGCATGCACCGGCTCTGCGGCGGCCAGGTTGAAGAGGCTTGACAAATGCCCGCGACGATTACATAATGTAATCTCGACGGGTGACCGATGCACGTGATCAGCCGAAGGCGGCTTCGGGAGTTTGCGGCCGGACGCCCGGATTCCGAGACGCCGCTGGACGATTGGTATCGGACGGCCAGCAAGGCCAAGTGGCAGAGCATTAACGACGTCAGGCGGGTCTATCCTCATGCTGACGCGGTGACGGTGGCCAGCGGGAATGACGTAACGGTGTTCAACGTGGCCGGGAACAAGTACCGGCTGGTGACGGCCATCCACTACGACGCCCAAAGGGTGTACGTCCTGAAGGTGATGACGCACGCCGAATACAACAAGGACAAATGGAAGGCGACCCTGTGACTACGCAATCCGATCAGCGCAGGAAGGCGGCGGAAAAGCTCCGCGATGACTACCTGGAGTTGATCTGCACATTTCCCTTGCGGCCCATTCGCAACCGGCGGGAATACGACCAGGCGGCGGCCTTGCTGGATCGGCTGGCGGTGCGGCCCGAAGGTACACTGACTGCCGGCCAGCGCGATTACTTCGAGACGCTGACCCTGCTGGTTGCAGACTACGATGAGCGGCATTTCCAATCTCAGGCCGCGCAGCGCACGCCACTCCAAACGCTCAAGTACCTGATGAACGAAAGCGGGATGAAAACCAGCGATCTGGGGAGGCTGCTGGGCAACCGCGGACTGGCCTCCCTGATCCTCAACGGGCACCGGCAACTCAGCAAGACGCACATCCGGCTTCTGAGCGAGCACTTCATGGTGGAACCGAGCCTGTTTTTCTGAACAGGCCGCGATGGGATTCGAACCCATGAATAACGGATTTGCAATCCTAATAGGGGTGTCCGGTGGCCCCTCCCTCCCCCTACTCAATGCCTGAAAACTGGGTTTTCTGCGGTGTGCGCCGGTCCCGTCCGGTGTGGCCCGTCGCCATCTGTGCGCCCCCTTTGCCACCGAGCCCTCCCGCCGTCTCAGGCCCGGGTACCGAAAGAGTGCCGCCGCGGTGACCGCCCCTTACCCTGCGCGCTGCTCGGATGGATTAATGGTGGTGCATACATGGTCCATTCCGGCCTTCCGTAGCTGGACGTCTTGAAGGGCCGGCCTCAAAAAAAGCGTGCCAGCGTGGCACGGAATCTCCAGAAAGCCGGAGTTTTGCCCTTGTGGTTTATCTCGATTCCCCGCTAGCTTGAAAATGCACGATGGAGGTACGTTACTGGTCCCAGGAGGCTTGTTATGCCGAGCGCGTCAACCGAAGTTCCAAGACTGCTGAGTGCAGGCGTGATCGCTGAGCGACTGGCAATCCCTGTGCACGTGGTCCTGTATATGCTGCGGTCGAGGGCCGTGGCGCCCATCGCCAGGGCTGGGAACACGCTGGTTTACGGAGAGGATGTCGTGTCGATGCTACGAGGGGAGCTCGAGCGCAATGGCCGCAGATCGTGAACATGTCGATGCAGCCGTGGCGCCGTTGGTGCTGACGCGTGACCAGGTGGCCGCGGCCCTGCAGGTCTCGGCCGAAACGATCGAGGGTCTCCATCGCATGGGCCGGCTACGGGGCGTGCGGATCGGCCGGCATCTTAGGTGGAGGCCGGGTGATGTGACGGCGTACGTGGAGAGGCTGGCGCCGGGTGAGTGACGGCGCGGTGGTGCACAGACGGACTGTCGGACGCTGGGGGCAGTGACGCGCCCAGCGGACCGTGGGGAGTTGCGGTGGACAAGCCGCCCGAACAAACCAAAGCTGATGGCCCCAGCTACTTCACCATCCCCAAGGCTTTGGTGAAGGGGGGCCACCTCTCCCGGATCTCCGACCAGGCCGCTACCGTCTTGCTGGTCCTGTACGAACATGCAAACTGGAAGCATCTTGAGGAGAAGGGAGAGTACCTGGCTTGGCCATCGTTGAGGACGATCGGAGAGCTTGTCGGCCGCAGGAAACTGAGCGTGATGCGCTCAATTCAAGAGCTGGTCGCCGCCGGCCTTCTGGTGGTCCATTCCAGGGCCGGATCGCACAATGTCTACGTCCTGCGGATTCCGACCGTCGCCGCTGAACAGCCGATGATCAGGCCGGGATCCGAACCCCGTAAACAAAAACAGTCGAAGGCGGAGGGGGAGCCCAATCAGAGAGCTAAACCAGAGCCGGTATCGGAACTGAAACTGGTATCGGAACTGAAACCGGTATCAGATTCGGACGCCGAGAGGTATCAGAACCGATCTGCCACCGGTATCGGTTCCGATTCTCGACCGGTATCGAAACCTGAACCCGACTTAAAAGAACCGAATAAGAAGAAGGACAAAGAAGACTCTGACTTAGGGAATTTCCTCGATGAGGATGCTTCGGATTCGATTCGGGGGGGGCACTGGGCGACCATGCAGACCGTCGAGCTGAAGCTGGTCCAGCTATTCGGCGTGCGGGTGTTCGACCTGAGTGACCAGAGTCACCCGGCCCTGCAGGCACGTGGAGACCGCACCACGCTACAGAGGATCATCGGGCTGGTGGTGACTGCACCAGATAAGGCACAGGCAGAGGCGCAGGGCCGGACGCTATACAACCTCGCGAAGAAGACCAAACTCGAGATCGCCTGCAGCAAACCGATTGCTCGATTCATCGTTGCCTGCAAGTCTGCGTACCCGGAGGTAGGAGCAGCATTCGCGCAGGCCCGGATGGAAAAGGCAGGTGTAGCATGACGGGGCTCATCGAGCTGACTGGGCTCCAGAGTGGTGACCCCATCGCCCTCAACATCGAGATGATCGGGACGGTGAAGCCGTGCAGCGGAGTCGGCGCCGTCGGGACGTTCATTCAACACAAAACCAATTGCCGGAGGCATTGGACCGTCCGGGAGGCGTACGGCACGGTGATGGAGCGTATCAGGGCCGCCACAACGCCAGGGACGACGGGAGGGCCGGCATGAGCGACCGACCAACAACGCCTGGAGACCGAACGATTCACGTCTGCAACGCCATCACCCGGCTGAGCACGTTGCTGGTGGCCTTGGGCCTGGTGCTGATGCTCGCCCGTGGCTGCCGCGCTGACGCCGGGCCGGCCGACCCACCGGCTGGCCCGGGGTGTACAGCCCAGCTTTACGGGTCCTTCCTGCCATGGGCCCAGTGCGGGTTAGCTCATGGCGCTCGGTCAGAAATTTTTGTTTCGCTTCGAGGGGGGGGTATCGAGGTTGAGGCCGGGAAACGCCCCGCCGGGATGTGCACGGAGGCGATCAGTGGCTAAAAGGCGCACGAGCTTCACCAGAGGTGGACCCACATGCGAGTGGTGCGGTCAAAAAATGAACCGGAACGCCATTTTCGGAATCTGCTCCCGAAACCCGCGGTGCGAGCGCGAGGCAAAACGCAGGTGGAAGGCCGCCAAACAAGCCCGGCCGACGAATCGAGGTAAACATGAGCTACGCTGAGGCATATTCGGCTTCCAGGCAGCGCGCCGCAGAGGAGTCTCTGCGCCGCGAGCTGCTAGCGACCTTTTACACGCCGACGGCGCCGGAGGTGCGAGAAGCGTTTTGCGGGGTGGTGACGAAATGCAACGCGACCACCGGCCTATACCGGGTCAAGAGAAGCCGTGGATACGGCTCCACGGTAGCGCGGACGGGAGCCGTGGAGGTCACCGTTATCGGTGGCGTCCATGGCTGGCATGACGTAGGCGAAGCCGTGCTGGTCGCACCGATCAGCGGTTCTCCCCGCTGGTACATTGTGGACAAAATCGCTGGTATGGCCAGCCATGAAGCCCCCAGCCAAAGCGAACTGGCCGCCACCCAGGATCCGGCGCCCGTCCGCACCCGATGTGAAGACGTCATTACGTGAGAGGACGCGCCCGATGGTTGGGAAAGTACTCAGCATGCTGCAAGCACTCGCGGACCTCTTCGGAATCGCGCTGGTCATCGTCGGCATTGTTCCGCTGGCCGTGCTCGCGCTGGTGGTGGAGGTCACTGGGAAGCTGCCCGCCCTCGCGCTGCTGTGGGCCCGCCGTGAGGCCGGCTTCACCGACGGCCGTAGGCTCGAGCGGGAGCTCGCCGCCTTGCGATCGCGCATCCGGCCGGCCGCGGACCCGACCAACGTGACACCCCGCGAGCGCCGCCAATTCGCGGGGTTCCTCGAAAGTTACGCCCGCGCTCGGAATGTCTTTAGAGGGAACTAAACAATGGGAACCGTCCGGTTCGTAGTCGAGACTGACGCCGACAACGCCCAGCAGACCTTCAACCGCCTGGTCGAAGCCCAAAAGCGGGCCGAGGGCGGTATGGAGCGGCTCGGCCGGACGGGCCGCCGGGCCGGCCAACAGACCAAGGGCGCGTTTGATGACGTCGCCGCGTCCATTCCCAAGGTGCTCACCGGCATGGTGTCGCTGGGTGGGGCCATGTCGCTGTTCAATCAGTGGATCGCCCACCTGAAACAGATCCGGGACCTCCAGGTGCAGATCGGCGAGGGTGGGCTCGAAATGCAGCGCGGGACAATCCCGCTGGCCGAGCAAATGGGCATGAGCTCCCGAGGTGGCCTGATGGAAGCCACCCGCCAGGCCTTCGCCACTGCCCAGGCGGGATCTATCCCCATTGCCGATGCCGGACGCATTCGCCAGGCGGCCCTGTCCCGGATCCAGGGAACCACCGAAGCCGGGAAAGTCGCCATCGGGAATATCGTGTCCAAGGCGATCGGCAAAACCGGGGGCACAGCGGAGCAGGGAGAGGCCCTGGTGCAGTTGCTCTCCAACATCGGCGTGAAAGATGCCGCCGGAGCCACCCGCGCCATCGCTCAGATCCAGGCGGGTCTACTGGGCTCCGATGAACTGTCGGTGGGCACGTTCGCCGAATCGATCACCAAGGGCGGAGTCGGCATGGTGTCGCTGGGCACGAAGCTCGAGGACATCATTGCCTTCGGCGCCCAGGCCCGGAAGGTGTCCGCCACGAAGGATGAATCCGCCGAGCTGATGCGCCAGATTTTCCAGAATCTGGGGGACAAGGAAGCCCAGAAGATCATCGGCAAACAAATGGGCATTCGCCCGGACGACGTCATGGCCTTGCCGCCTACCGAGCAGATCATGGCCATGCAGCAGGCCATCGTGGGCGCCCGGGCCCGGGGTGGAGATCCGGCCGTCGCCAAGTTGATCGCGCCTTTGGATGCCCGCATGCGGACGCAGATGCTCAGGTTTTTCTCGGGGCCAGCCATGGAGACCGCCGCACATGTCCGAGGCGTGGTCGCCGCCGCCCGGCCGGAGACGGTGGAGCAGGAATGGCAGCAGTTCGCCAAAACCGACGTTGCCGTGGCCCGGCGGATGGAGAACGAGCGGCAGATGCGCCGCGCGGAGCAGCAGCACGCCCGGTTCCGGCAGACGGAGCTCCGCAAGGAAGCCACCGCCCGGCTCGAGGAGGCCCGGGCCGCGGGACAGATCGGGTTTGCCGAAGAGAAGTTGTTTACCGACGAAGGGCTGTTGGAGGATTATGCCGCCGTGGTG
>BTUC01000197.1:0-13045 GCA_045863575.1 Phycisphaerae bacterium | reverse complement strand
GGTAGCCCAGGGTGTGGGCGGAGAGGCCTCGCCCAAGTGGCGCTAACGCCCCTTGCGGTTCGTCAGTTCCGTAGCGGCCGGCCTCCGTGCCGGCCGTTCTGCCTAATGAACGGCTGGCACGGCTTCGCCAGGGGCGCTAACGCTCACGCGTAGTGACCGGCTTCTCCCCCCCTTTTAAAGGGGGGGCAGGGGGGGTAACGGACACCAACGATCCCCGATCCGGACCGACCAGGCGCGCGAGGCACCGGCACTTCACTTCTCCCCCCACACATCCACAGCCCTCCGGGCGATGCCCTCATATACCGCGCGGGCTTCGCGGTAGAGCTTCTGGGCTTCGACGCGATCATCGTTTTGACTATACCGCTCCGGTTTCTCGCTGATTTCCAGCAGGCGGTCAATCCAGCGCATCATGTACTCCGCATCCGTCTTGGAGGCGGTCGGCTTGCCATCGACGGCCAGATACACCGGGCTCGTATGCGCCTGCCGGCGGTGGCCCGGCGGATCTTCGTACATCACCCGTGCCGCGAGCCAGCCGCTACGTTTCGGCTCCACCGTGGCCTCCAGCACGTGCGGCTGAACCGAACCTCCGGACGCCATACTGGTGCCCAACTCTTTTTGCGCAATCACCTGGCCGTTGGCCAGCAGCTCGATTGTGCCTTTCGGCAATTGCCGGACGGTCAGCTTTATGCTGGCATCCGCATCTTCATTCGCATCGGGCTCGGATAAATGCACGGTCCTAAAGCCCCGGACCTCAATACGTGCCGTGAGCTTCTCCGGCTGCGACGAGGAGCACTCGATCAGTGAACCGACGCTGCTGCCATTCACCGTGAACAGCACCATCGGCCCCGAGGTCGCGAAGGTTCTTCCGGCACGGACGGCTTTCAGGTAGTTCTTCTCTGTCAGCGGTCCATCGAGTTTCGCGTAGGTCCGGCTGTAGCCCAGCGGCACAGGCATGACGCCCATGGCCGATCCACCGGTGGCCGCCAGGCGAAAGCCGCAGTTGAGCCATCGATAGTACGTCTCGTTCGTTCTCGCCAGCAGCTCGTTGGCATCAGGCCAGAGCTTGCCGTCCTTCACCTCGGCAAGGGCCATGCCACAGCACATCCGCATGGAGCTTTCGCGGTGGAAATGGTTGTGACAGAGCTGCGCGGAGTCGAAGAGGCCCAGCGCCACGCCCACTACGTTCTCTCCCCATTGGGGTTTGTCCGTGTCGATGACACAATCAGGTGAAGACTGTTTCGCCATGCGGGCCAGGACCGCATCCGGCGGCCATGTGTGGTCATGCCGCTCAACATGGATCGGCTGAGTCAGCCCAAAGATGAGCAGGGCACCGACGGAATGGTAGGGATCGCCTCCGATACGCTCGATCTCGATGTTGCGCCGGGTAACGAGGTGTGACGGACTACTCCCCAGGTTCGCTCCCTCCGGCCAGATGGGCCACTGTTCGCGAAATTCGTTCCAGTACGTGAAGGCGGGCACCAGGTTGACGTCGTCCGCGCGGGCGAGTTGCTGGAGAATAACCGGATTATCATGCCCGAAATGTACGTGCAGGTCGGCGGAATACCATCCCTCCTCGCGCATGTTAATCCATCGCTCCAGCGGAATCCGAAGGCGGATGGTCGCGCCCGCTGTGATGTTGATGTGGGCCTCATGGGGCACGTATTCCGTGCCCCGCTCAACGTGCACCATAATCCGGCCGGCGGGGACCTCCATCGTGAAATTCCCTTCGCAGGCGAAGCTGCGATCCTTCTTGTAGGGTGTGCACTCATCGCCTTGGGGCTCAAACAATCGCTGGTCACCCGCTTGTACCCAGGCGCGGCAGGGGATTGGGGCATCGCTTCCTGCTTCGTGCACCGTGACAGACAGCATGCCCTGCGCTCCACAAATTGAAGCCGAGAGGCCCAGAATCAACCAGGACCGGCTTGACTCCTGCATGCGAATCATTTCTGTACCTCTCAGTATGCTGTCAGAAACGGAAACGCGCCGGTCCGGCACTCGAAGTATGCCTGAACCGCGTTCAGAAAGTCAGCCACCTGAACGCCCATGAAAGCCGCGGACGGATCTTCCGCCAACACAGCAGCCAGATGCCCCCGGGCCCGCCCCAGCAGCCTGCGCACACCTTCGGGCTGGCCCACGTGGCGTTTCAGATGCGCTGCCGACACCTGAATGATACCTTGAAGGAAGTGTCCCTGCCGGCCGGCTTTGTCAGTCTGTTGCCAGAGACCTTCCCACGCTTCATGGGCCTCCCACCAGTAGCCGCCATTGTACAGATCGATGCCGTAGAGGTAATCCTCCATCTCCCGCCATCGCTGCGGCTCCAGCAAGGGTCCGGCAGGGGGGTGTGAACCGGCCGGGTGAAAGCTGTGACCATCGGGATGAGCGACCGGATGCGGGTGCAGGCCGGGGACGTAACGGTAGGGTGGGAATGGCCTTTGAGTGTACCGCAGCGGAGTGCCTGCGGGGGGACTGATTTCGCGCAACTGGCTCCGATCAGCGTCCATCCGGCTCCGAGTTGTCAGTGTCCTATAGATGATAGGGGTGCCGCTGCGGCCGATTCAGCAACCGGTTGGCCTGTTCATCGCCGACGACCTGCTGCCGGTCGCCGTCCCAGACCAGTTTTCGTCCCAGCAGCCAGGCCAGGTTGCCCAGGTTGCACAGTGTGGCCACCCGGTGGCCGATCTCGATGTCCACGGCCGGGCGCGTGCCATCGCGGATGGCCTTGAACCAGTCAGCCTTGTGGTTCATGTTGAAGTCGTCAAATTCGTCCGTTCGGGGGATTTCAATCCCGCCGGCCGGCACTTTGAAGTTGACCGCCTCGGGCTCGGCCGGCTTGTAGGCGCCTTCCCATTCCAGGATCAGGCGGCCCTGATCGCCCCAGAAGACACTGCCGAATTCCGTTTTACCGACCTTATCGCCGGGCTGACCCCATACCAGTTCCCAATCGGGATCCTTGAAGCGATAGATGACCTCCATCGTCACCGGGCAATCCCACAGGCCGCGTGTCGGCGGTGTACCCGTGGCCTCGACCGTGAACGAAGTCTGTTCATCCGCGTTCATGCACCAGAGGATAGTACTGAACTGATGAGCGCCTCGATCACGAATCTGGCCGCCACCGGATTCCATCATCCACCGGAAGGTTCCCGGACAGTAGCGCGGATTGTACGGCCGCCAGGGTAGCGGGCCGAGCCAGAGATCCCAGTCCAACTCGCGTGGTGGATCACAGTCCGGCACCGGCCGGGCATCCATCGGCGTTTCGTAATGCCAGCAGGTGACTTTCCGCACCTGGCCGACGATGCCGTTGCGGACGGCGGTACAGGTGGCGTGAGCGGCCCTGGCCGTCCGCGCCTGGGCTCCGACTTGAACGGCTCGGTTATACCGCCGCGCCGCGGCCACCATGGCCTTTCCCTCGGCCACCGTTACCGAAGCGGGCTTCTCCACGTAAACGTGCTTGCCGCTTTCGCACGCGTGAACCGTCTGGACGGCGTGCCAGTGATCCGGCGTGGCGATGAGCACCGCATCGATGTCCTTGCGTTCGAGGACGTAGCGGTAATCGCGATAGGGTTCGACGCCCGGGCCGGCGGTCTGAGCGGCCTTGGCCAGGCGTTGCTCGTTCGCGTCACAGACGGCCGCGATGTACACGCGTCCCTGCTTCTGAAACTCCAGCATGTTGCCCAGATGGACCGAGCCCATGCCTCCGATGCCGATGAGCGCGACGGTCAGCCGATCATTGGCATCGCCGGGGCCGGGTGTGGCTCCAGCCCGCGAAGACACGAGGTAAGGAACACCGAGCGCGGCGCCGGCCGCCGCACCGGCATTGCGTAGAAAGCTGCGTCGGGAGGATTTCGGGGCCGGGCTCATGGGTTCCCTCCATGCTGAATAGGCTCACCGAACACCAAAACCGAGGAGCCGCGGGCTTCAGCCCGCGCGGCCGCTCGGAGTCGGGGAACGGCACCTGGCCTGTTGTGTAGATCTGTTCAGGCGATGCCGCGCACGCGGTCGCGAATCATCAGCAGTTCCTTCATCACGTTGTGCAGGGAACCGTTGTGGTCCGGCGTACCGAAGGCGTCATGCATCTGGCGGTAAAGTCTGTAGAGTTCGTCGTAAACCTCGTGGCAAACCGGGTGAGGCTTGTAGACCTTGGGCTTCAGCCCGCACATCTTCGCCTGGGCGGCCTCCACGGAGTCATACGCTCCGCCGACCACCGCGCCAAAGATGGCTGCCCCCAGGGCACAAGTCTGTGCGGAACGGCTGATCCGCATCGGCCGTCCGGTCACGTCGGCATAGATCTGCATGACCAGCGGGCTCTTTTCCGCGATGCCGCCGCAGTTGATGACTTCCTCTACCTTGACACCGTATTCCTCGAAACGCTCCATGATCACTCGGGCGCCCAGGGCAGTGCCTTCAATTAATGCACGATACACCTCCGCCTTCGTGCTGTGCAGCGTGAGGCCCGCAATGAGCCCGGTCAGCCGCGGATCGACGAGCACGGTTCGATTGCCGTTGTTCCAGTCGAGGGCCAGCAGTCCGCTCTCACCGGGTGCAAGCTTCATCGCTTGTTGAGCGAGCTTGACGTGTGCCTTTTCGCCGGAATCGAACTGGTTCACGAACCAGTTGAAGATGTCTCCGACGGCCGACTGCCCGGCCTCCATCCCGAAGAAGCCCGGCACGATGGAACCGTCCACGATCCCGCACAGACCGGGAATGTCCGGCAGGGGGCTGCTGTTCGGATGGATCATCATGTCGCACGAACTGGTGCCCAGGATTTTCACCAGCGAGCCGGGCTTGATGCCCGCTCCGACGGCCCCCAGGTGCGCGTCGATCGACCCCACCGCCACGGGAGTATCCGCGGGTACTCCCAGCTTCTTGGCCCATTCTGCCGACAGCCCGCCGGCGGCCTGGTTGGAGGGCGTGGCCGGGTTGAAGTACCCGCGCGTTTGCAGATTGCCCAGGCGGGGGTCCAGCGTGGCGAGAAAATCCGCATCCGGCCAGCCCCACTGGGCGCTGTACATGCCCTTGTGCCCGGCCGCGCAGACGTTGCGCTTCCAGGTGCTTACATCGGTGTTGCCGGTCAGCACGGCCGGAATCCAGTCGGACTGCTCCACCCAGGTGGCGGCCGCTTCGATGACCGTCGGGGCCACGCGTATGCAGTGCAACGCCTTGGACCAGAACCACTCGCTGCTGTACGTGCCGCCGCACTTGTCCAGGTATTCGCGGTGCCGTTCGCCCGCATGGTGGGTGATTAACTGGGACTCGGCAAACGAGGTGTGGTCTTTCCACAGCCAGGCCAGGGCGTTGATATTCTTCTTGAATCGTCTATCGCGGCACAGCGGAGCACCCTTGGCATCCACAGGCAGGGGCGTGCTGGCAGTCGCGTCCACGCCGATGCCGATGATGCGGTCGGGAGCAAACCCGGCCGTCTTTCTTGCCTGCCGCAATGCGCTGACCGTCGCCTTGGTCATGGCCGTGAGCCAGTCGTCCGGATTCTGGCGGGCGACATTCGGGTCTTTTTTGTCCAAGATGATCCCGGCGCTGCCGCTGGGGTAGTTCGCGACGGCCGTCGCGATCTCGTTGCCGTTCGCGGTGTCCACGATCAGGGCCCGCGCCGTGTTGGTGCCAAAATCAAGCCCGAGAGAGAAACCCTTCTTCGCCATGACGCCTTCCTCGCATCGCTCCAGCCGCCCGTCCGGGACGGGGTCAATCCAGACATGCACCGCCGGCGGCGCCCACGCCTGCGCGCCGGCCATGCACATGCTAATCGGCCTCAGCCATTCAAGCCACTGGGATTTCCTCCGTCGCCCGGCAATGCGGGTGAGGTTTCCCCTGTTACCACGGGGGCCATGCGGAGGGCACCTCGCTCGGCGCAGACGGCCGGAGTTGCACCGAGCAGCTTCTCAGATCTGCGGAAATCTGCACGCGCTTGAAGGGCAGGGCTCGCCAGCCGGAAGCGGCGGTGCAGGCATCTGCGGCCGTTCGGCGGTTGACGAGGCGGGCACCAACCCCCATACTTGGATCCGGCAGAGTATCCCGGGGGGCCAGACGCCTGATCCATGAATGCGCTTCGTTTCGACAAGACGCTGCAATTTGACCCCCAGCACCCGGATCCAGCGCCGGCGGCCGGCGAAGCCCTGATCGCGGTCCGGCTGGCCGGCATCTGCGCCACCGACCTGGAGATCACCCGGGGATACATGGGCTTTGCCGGCGTGCTCGGGCACGAGTTCGTCGGCACGGTGATCAAGGGTTCGCGGGCCTGGAAGGGCAAACGGGTGGTGGGGGAGATCAACTGCGTCTGCCGGCGCTGCGATTTGTGCCAACGGGGTTTGTCCACCCACTGCCGCAAGCGGACGGTCATCGGCATCCAGGGGCGCGACGGCGCCTTCGCCGATCTGATCGCCGTGCCCGAGCATAACCTCCACGAGGTCCCCGAAGCGCTCCGGGACGAACAGGCGGTCTTCGTCGAGCCTCTGGCCGCCGCGTACCAGGTCGTCAAGCAGTGCCCCATCGAGCGGCGCATGCGGGTGGCTGTCATCGGGTCCGGACGACTGGGCCTGCTGGTGGCTCAGGTACTTAAAGCGTGTGGATGCCAGCTCGAAGTGGTGGGACGCAACGAGCTCACGCTGAACTTCTGCGACAAAAAAGGCATCCAGTCCACGCCGGTCAGCGAGCTGATCCCGCACGCCGACCGGGACGTGGTCGTGGAGTGCACGGGCTCACCCGATGGCTTCGCGCTGGCGGCCCGCATGGTCCGCCCGCGGGGCACGCTGGTGCTCAAGAGCACCTATGCGGGGGACGCGCCGCTGGATCTCGCCCCCATCGTGATTAACGAGGTCAATCTGCTCGGCAGCCGGTGCGGCCCCTTCCCGGAGGCGATCAGCGCCCTGGCCCGCGGCGACATCGACGTCGAATCGCTGATTTCCCGCCAGTTACCCCTCGCGCGCGGTCTGGAGGCATTTGAAATGGCCGATGATCCGCGCTATATCAAGGTACTGCTGAAAATCGGGTCGTAAGCATGCTGGAAGACCATTACGGCGATGTGACTCTCTTGCGCTTTGAACGACTCGCGCGGGAGGAAGGACTGGCCCATGCGGTCACGGCCGGCCCGCAGAATTACGCGCCCCATCGCGGGCGCGGGGCCGATCAGGCCGTCGCCCACCGCCGCCGTGTCTGCGAACTTCTGGGCGTGGATTTCGAGAAGCTGACCTCGCCGGCCCAGGTGCACGGGGCGGAACTGCTGGCCCTTGAGGAGGGGGACATCGGAAAAGGCCGTGACGGCCGCGGCTCGGCCGTTCCGTTCGTCGATGGCCTGATCTGCGACTCGCCGGGGGTGCCTATCATTCTGTTGTCGGGCGATTGTCCGTTAATCTGCGCGTTTGATCCGGCGCGCAAGGTGATGGGGGCGGTGCACGCGAGCTGGCAGGGGACAGTGGCCGGGGCCGCCGGGCAATTGATTCGGCAGATGGCGCGCCGCTTTGGCTGCGACCCTGCTGGCCTGCTGGTGGGTATCGCTCCATCCGCGGGTCCTTGCTGTTACGAGGTGGGGCCGGAGGTGCGACGGATCGCCCTCGGCCGCTATGACGATGCCGAGAGCTGGTTCCGCCCGCGCCGCGACCGGTTCATTCTCGACCTGTGGTCGGCCAATAAGGGTCAATTGCTGGCGGCCGGGGTGGAGCTCGCGAATATCGAGACCGCCGGGCTTTGCACGATCTGCGATCGGCGCTTCTGGAGCCACCGCCGCGATGGGTCGGAAGCCGGACGTTTCGCTTTGTTTCTGGCCATCCGTTAGGCACCGGTCGCCGTGTGCCACTACCCTGTGAGCAGTGCCGGGAGCAAAAGAACCGTCCGTGGTCTCCAGCACTGCTGACCCGCCTTCGCGAACAAGCTTCGGCGTGGCAAGCACAGCAGTGGCACACTTGTGGAGAACCTGTGACGCAAGGCAGCCCTATCTCGATCGAGGACGGTTACGCAGGAGACACGGAATGAGCTCCCGTCAGAAGATTGCAGGGAAGCTCGGCATTTTTCTCTCGGGTTGCGCCTTGGGCGCTTTGGCAGTGTGGGCATGGTCGGGTGAAGCATCGCCTCCCGGGTCTACCGAGAATCAGCTCGCAACCGCCGATGGCGTCCAGGTGGATGTCGAGCCGGCCGGGGAGGCGGGTATTGAATCGCCGGCCACCGAACTGCTGTATCCGCCGCCGACGCGCGCCGGGGGCACATCTCCGGTCCGCACAAGCCCCGTGGTCACACCGCTGGCGGCGGCAGACTCCTTAGCCGTCCTGAAGAAAAAGCCTCTCTACGAGTTCAACGAGCAGGAGGTGGATGCGTACCTGGGTCACCTGTTCGAAACCGAACCGGATCCGGTCAAGCGGCTGCTGCACCTGGCCCGTAAGAACCTGGGACAGCCCTATGAGATCTACCTGCTGGGCGAGTTCCCCTACGAGACCCACGATCCCGACCCAATGTATTGCCTCGAAAAGAGCGACTGCGTGACCTTCAGCGAGCACACGTATGCGATGGCGTTTTCGCGCGGCTGGGGTTCGTTCTTCCGTCTGCTTCAGCGGCTGCGGTACAAGGATGGCCAGGTCGGCATGCTGACCCGCAACCACGAAACCATCTGCGACTGGAACCGCAACAACGCGTGGCTGTTGGAGGACGTGACCCGCCAACTCGGCGGCAAAAGCTGCACGGCCATGAACGTGACCTGGCGGCCGAGCCGGTTCTTCAGCCAGTTTAACATCGGGAACAACCTGCCCGACGTGAAGGTCAACGAGGTATACATCTCCCGCAAGAACATGGCCAAAACGCTCGGCGAGTTCAAGGACGGCGACTTCGTGAACGTCATCCGCGGCTCGGGCTCGGCCCGCTGGTGCGGCCACGTCGGGATCATCGCCCACTCTCCCAAGGGTGACGTGCACCTGATCCATTCGACCACCCCGGCCGTCCGAGAGGAGCGACTCACCGAGTACATGGCCCGCAACCGCTCGGCGCTGGGTTTCAAGTTCCTGCGCCTGCGTCCCGATCCGCAAGCGGTCGTGGATGCGGAAATGGGTGAGGGTACGCCAATCGCCTACAGCAGCCGTCGGCCATAGCCGTACCGGGCGGCGGTCCCTCTCAGTTCTCCCTCCCCCGGTACTCCGGGAGAGGGTCGGGGTGGGGGCTTGAAAGGCAACGCGCCTTGCGGAGTTCACAGCGCCACGGAGACCCCCCCAGCCCCCCCTTGGCAAGGGGGGGAGGCGCTTGGAGAGGCGCACCCGCTCCAATCTGCTCCCACCGATGCTCGACACGCGTCACCCCATATCGAAATCTATCAAACAATCTGAGAATCCCCCCCAACACCCAACACCCAACACCCACTCTGGCATCGCGGCTCCGGTTCCCCTATAAATACCGCTCCTGATGTCTGCGTCCTGGAACTCAACACGGAGCTGCATACTCGATGGCGAAACTCAGCAAGCGACCTGTCGTCCTGATCGTCCGTGACGGCTGGGGGAACAATCCCTATCCCGAGTGGAACAAGGCCAATGCCGTTCACCTGGGCAAAACGCCCGTGGCCGACCGGCTCATGGCTGATTACCCGACCGTACTGATCCACACCTCCGGCGAAGACGTCGGCCTGCCCGTCGGGGTCATGGGCAACAGCGAAGTGGGGCACCAGAACATCGGCGCGGGCCGGATCGTGGACCAGGAGGTGATGCGGATCACCCGTACGATCCGCGACGGCTCGTTCTTCAAGAATGCAACTTTGCTCGGCGCGTTCGAGCACGCGAAGAAAAGCGGGGGTTCCGTGCACATGGTCGGGCTATTCTCCGATGGCCGTGTGCACAGCGACATGGATCACGCCTTTGCCGTGGTGGATCTCTGCAAGCAGGTTGGCTTCGACGGCAGCCGCTTCTTCGTGCACTGCTTGATGGACGGCCGGGACACGCCGCCCATGAGCGGCCTCGGTTTCATCGAGCAGACGGAGAAGAAGCTCCAGCAAGCGGGCGTGGGCCGGATCGCCAGCGTCATCGGCCGCTACTACGCCATGGACCGCGACAATCGCTGGGACCGCGTGCTGAAAGCTTACCGGCTGTTCACCCACGCGGAGGGCCGGCTCTTCCCCAGTGCCGCGGCGGCCATCCAGCACTACTACGCGAATCCGACCGAGACCAGCCGCACCGGTGACGAATTCATTACGCCGTCCGTGGTTGCCCCCGACGGTGCGGCCGAGCCTGCACAGCGGATCAAGCCCGGCGACGCGGTGATCTTCTTCAACTACCGCGGAGACCGCCCGCGCGAAATCACCAAAGCCTTCGTCTATTCCGACGAGCAGTGGGCACAGGTTCCCAACGGTGGATTCGATCGCGGCCAGCGGCTTGAAAACCTCTACTATGCCACCATGGCCGAGTACGAAAAGGGCTTGCCGGTGAAAGTCGTCTTCAACAAGCCGCCCAAGATGGACAACATCCTGGGCATGTACGCGGCCGGCCTGGGGCTCAAGCAGTTCCGCTGCGCCGAGACCGAGAAGTACCCGCACGTGACGTTCTTCTTCAACGACTATCGCGACGAGCCCTTTGAGGGTGAGGACCGGCAGATCGTGCCCTCGCCGCGGGACGTGAGCACCTACGACCAGAAGCCGGAGATGTCCGCGTACGGTGTGACCGAGGAGATGCTCCGTCGCATCGAGTCGGATCAGTACGACCTGATGGTGCTCAATTACGCCAACGGCGACATGGTTGGCCACACCGGTGTGATTCCCGCCGCGATCAAAGCCGTGGAGACGGTGGACGAGTGTGTCGGCCGGGTGGCTGAGGCCGTGTTGGCCAAGGGCGGCGCCCTGGTGATCACCGCCGACCACGGCAACTGCGAGCAGATGATTGATCCGGCCACCGGCGGGCCGCACACGGCACATACGACCTACGACGTTGACCTCATCGTTGTCGACCCCCGGCTGAAGAGCAGCGGCACGAAGTTGCGCAAGGATGGTCGGCTGGCCGACATCGCGCCTACCATGCTGGCGCTCATGGGATTGCCGAAGCCGAAGGAAATGACGGGCGAGTCGCTGGTGCCGGCGGAGGCGCTCACGTAACCATGCCGAGCCGCGGGCTATGACTGCCGATCTGCTGGTGCGGCTGCTGCTTGGGCATCTGGTGGGGGACTATCTCCTTCAGACCAACTGGATGGCCCTGAACAAGAAGAGGCACCTGTGGATCGCGGCGGTCCACTCGGCCGTCTGGACGATGGCTGTCGTTGTGTTCGTGCCGGAGCTGCTCAGCGTCCTGGCCGTCGCCGCTGTGTTCGGTTCGCATCTGCTGCTTGATGCGACAGATATCGTCAATGCGTGGCTCAAGCTCATCGGCAGCCGTAGCTACGAAAGCGTGCGGGCCTACCAGCAGGAGGATCACCCGGAGCTGCACAAGCAGTTCATGGTCGCCTACACGGCCTTAGTGCAGGCCGTTGCGGACAACACGCTGCACCTGCTGTTCTTGTATCTGATCGTGCGGCTTCTGGTGGAGTGATCATGACCAGCAATCTGACCAACAAGGTAGCGCTCGTCACCGGCGCCAGCCGAGGCATCGGTCGGGCGGCGGCCATCGCCCTGGCGCGTGCGGGGGCTCATGTGGCCGTCCACTACCATCGGGCGGCCGAGCAGGCCCGAGCTGCTTGCGATGAAATCCGGGCGATGGGCCGCAAGGCCGTGGCCATCCAGGCCAACGTTGCGCAAGCGGCCGAACTCGCTCGGATTGTTCCGGCCGTCGAGACCGAACTCGGCCCCGTCGAGATCCTGGTGAACAACGCCGGCCTGGCTCAAGCCAAGCCCATCGAGCAGATCACCGAAGCGGATTTCGACGCATTGATGGCCATAAACCTCAAGTCCGCCTTCATGCTCACGCAAGCGGTCCTCCCGAAGATGCGCGCCGCACGATGGGGGCGCGTGATCATGCTGTCTTCAATCGCGGCTCAGCAGGGGGGCGTCATCGGGCCACACTATGCCGCATCGAAGGCGGGCATGATCGGCCTTACCCATTCGTACGCATCGCTGCTGGCGAAGGATGGCGTCACCGTGAATGCCATCGCCCCTGCGCTCGTCTATACCGACATGGTGGCCGACAACCCCCGGGCCCGCCCGGAGGTGATCCCGGTGGGGCGGCTCGGCCACGTGGATGAGGTGGCTGATATCGTCGTGCTCCTGGCTCGCAACGGTTACATGACCGGCCAGACCATCAGCGTCAATGGTGGCTGGTACATGAGCTAGTGCGTCTGCCAGCCCGCCAGTTCCGCAGTGGCCGGCCTCCGTGCCGTGCGTTCATTTGACAAAACGGCCGTTACGGAGGCCGGCCGCTAGAAACGAGGAGTCCGCACCCGGACGGGCTCTTGTCCGTCGCGCGAAGAAATCTCCCTCCCGCCGGAATAACATCGGCAAAGGGCCTGATCGGCGCTGTTTGCCACGCCCGACTTCTGAATTCTCGCTCATCGCGGCAGGACGAGGCCACCTCGGGTCTCGCAGCCACGGAGGTAGATCAACCATGCCTACTCGAGTGCTCACCCTGGCCAGAACGGCTGAAGTCCATGAAGACCTCGTGCAGGTGGCTCCTGACGTCGCTTGCCTGCAGGTTTTGATCGTTAATCTCTATCTGGTCGGTGATCCGAAGGACTCTCGCCGATCATGGGTCCTCGTCGATACAGGGGTGCCGTACTCCAGCGGCTGGATCCGGGATGCAGCTCGGCAGCGTTTCGGGCCGGATGCCCGGCCTCAGGCGATTGTGCTCACCCACGGGCATTTTGACCACGTCGGGGCGGTTCGCGAACTGAGCGAAGAATGGGACGTGCCGGTCTACGCCCATGAGCTGGAGCTGCCATTCCTCACCGGCCGTTCCGATTACCCGCCACCCGACCCGACTGTGGGCGGTGGGCTCATGGCGCGCATGGCCGGTCTGTACCCGCATAAATCCATCAACCTGGGCTCGCGTGTTCAGGCCCTCCCTGCTGACGGGACCATCCCGAACATGCCCGGCTGGCAGTGGGTGCACACACCCGGGCATACTCCCGGGCACGTGTCGCTGTTCAGGGAACA
>BTUC01000196.1:0-13102 GCA_045863575.1 Phycisphaerae bacterium | reverse complement strand
GCCAGGGTTAGGGGGGTGACGAGGTGACAAGGGGACCGGGAGACAAGGAGAACAGACGCTCGTGGTTCCGGTACCCCAGCCCACAACCCACAACCACCAACCCACGACTGACCAAAGGACAACTGACCCAACAACTGACTACTGACCACTGACCACTGACAACTGACCACCAACCATGACCCCCATCGATCAAATCAAGATACAGGACATCGAAGCCCGGGTGATCGAGGCTTTGCGCACGGTGTATGACCCCGAAATCCCCGTCAACATCTACGACATGGGGCTGGTCTATGAAATCAAGGCCACCCCGGAAGGCAAGGTCGACATCCGCATGACCCTGACGTCGCCCATGTGCCCGGTGGCCGGCTCGCTACCGCCCGAAGTCGAGGCCAAGACACGGGCCGTCGAGGGGGTCACCGATGCACACGTGGAGCTCGTCTGGGATCCGCCGTGGAGCATGGAGAAGCTCTCGGAGGAGGCCAAGCTGCAACTCGGGCTGGCGTAAAGCATCGCGCCCGGCCGGCGCGCCGCGATCAGCGTGATCCGGACACGGTCGGCTCGGTCGGTGGCGGCAACGGGGTGCGAATTCCCGGCAGAGAAAAACCTTCCGGGGCAGTCTCAGGCGTGGGAACCTCTACGGCCTGGTCCGCGGTCAGGCAGCGGACGATCAGCATGGATTCATCAAGGCGCGTGAACCGAAGCTTGCCCGGTGTACCGGGCGAAAGTCTCGCCCCCGATTCTCCGACCGTCTCGAGGATCAGCCGATTACCGAACGGGAAGTAAGCCGGATCGCGCCCCGGCGCCGCGTCCAGTTCGAGGCAACAACCGGCCAGCGCGTGGCCGTAACCGGTCAAATGCACGGCGGCCGGAAAGATGTCTCTTTGGAACTCGAGCAGCTCACTGGAGACCGGAGGTGCCCCGCAATAGTGTACGCCGCGGATCCGGTGCCGCTGCCCCTCGCTCATGGCTTGAGCCAGGATCCGCAGCATCGGCGGCGTCGCGAACAAGACCTCAATGAGTTGCGATTGAAGAATTTCGAGTGATTGGCTGAGTATGTGCCGCAGATACTGCTCGCGCGCCGCGCTGCCTTCTGGCAGGCAGCGGGCCCACCCCGGGTCGAAGTCCACGGCAAAGGCGTCCATTCCGCCCATGGTGTTGGCCAGGTAACGTACCACCTTGCCGGGGATGTGCGCACCGCCGGGTCCGACGAACAGCCACTGCGCTGCGCACGGGAATCCGACATGCGCGGCCGCCGCCAGGAAGGGCAGCACGAACGCCTCCTCGAATTCGTCCGCGCGATAGGCGGTCCATCCACCCCCACCGGCAAAGCCACCCGTCCGGCCCACCAGGAAACGGTCCAGGCGGGTATGGAATCGACGCGGAATGTAATCCAGCAGCGGCCGCTCGCTGAGCGCTTCGGGCGTCATTTCGCCGAGCAGCGACAGATCATCGAGAGTTCGGATGCGCTTGAGAACATCGATGCCCAGATCGGCGGCCCGATCCAGCCAATAACGTGTGCCGGTATGGGGATCAAAGTGCACCTGGAGCACGCGCCGAAGGCGCGCCTGCACATCCTCGGGCGGGGTCTCGAAGCTGATCCCCATCAGGACCGACATGCCGTCTCCAAGAGGCTCCCGCGATGCAGGCTCGGACCTCGGCTTTTTCGGACGGGAGAAACCCCGCCCGGAAAAGGCCCGGCCTGCATCGCGGATCCCAGCCCGCTGTCATCCCCACGGCGGTTTGTTCCCTTCTGCCCCATCCTCATCCGTGGCCTGGAGGCACTATAGCCGTGTCCGCAGGAACTACCCGCGTTTATGCAATGATTGCACGGAAATCCCCATGAAACCACCGCTATCCGTATGATGGGGAGCCGACAGTCAACTACGCATTCGGACGGCATGTGGAGTTTGCGCATGAGCCTTGCGCGGAGCATGGCTTACAAGATACTGGGTATGCTGGTGTGCTTTGTGCTGCTGGGGGGAGCCTCGCTCTGGGGCCTCAGCGGGCTGAGCGACCAGGTGCGCCTCGCGCGCGACGAGTATCGCGAACTGCGGATGATCCAGGAGATCGGGATTCACGCCGCCGCGGCGCACGCGCTGCTCCAGGCCCACGAAGTGGACCATCGCCTGATTATCGAGGCCATAAGAAGTTCAATACAGGAATTGGATTCATTCCTGGCCTTCCGTGAAACTGCCGCCGGGGAGGATGTCCACCAGCAGCGCGAGGTTGCGGCCGCCCACGCGGCCCGTTCGGATCTGGGAGCAGTGCTCCTGGAGCTGGAGGACGGGCACGCGCCGGCCACGGACGCCGAATGGGAGCGTGCTGCCCACCGGGTGGACCACGCACTGACGTCTCTCAACCGGCTTGCCAGCCAGATGGACCAGGTCATCGCCCAGACCCAGACGGCGGCCAGCCGTAAGCTGCAGCACACCTTGACGGCCATGGCCGGACTGGCCCTGCTGGCCGTGGCCCTCATCATCGGCCTGAACCTCTGGCAGTACCGAAGTGTGGTCTGGCCTCTGCGCCAACTGCGCGAAGGCGTCCGGCGGCTGGCCACCGGGAATTTCAAAGGACAGGTGGACATGGCCGGGGCCAGCGAATTCTCGGACCTGGCCACCGACTTCAACCGGATGGCCCGGGAACTTGACGGACTTTATGCCACGCTCGAGCAGAAGGTGGTATGCAAGAGCCGCGAACTGGTCCGCTCGGAACGGCTCGCCAGCGTCGGTTTTCTCGCCGCCGGCGTGGCCCATGAGATCAACAATCCGCTGAACATTATCACCGGTTACGCCGAACTCTCCCTTCGGCAACTGCGCAAGAACGGGGAGGACCCGGCCTTCACCGAGGTAGTCAAGGGGCTACAGATCATTCGGGAGGAAGGCTTCCGCTGCAAAGAGATCACTGGAAAACTGCTCTCCCTCACCCGCTCCGGCAAGGAGGCCCGAAAGCCGGTGTCAATCACGGCCGTCGTGCAAGAGGTGGCCTCCATGGTAGCCACCCTGCGCCAGTACCGGGAGCGCCGACTGCGGGTGGAGATTTCCGGGGCCTGTCCGCTGGAGGTCTGGGCCAATGAGACCGAGCTGAAGCAGGTCCTCCTCAATCTGGCGGTGAATGCCCTGGAAGCCGTAAAGCCCGGAAGCGGGCAGGTGACCCTCGCGGCCGGGCGGGAAGGCGAGAGCGTCGAACTCGTCGTGAAGGACAACGGGCGGGGCATGGGGCCGGAAACGCTCGAACACGTCTTCGAGCCGTTCTTCACGGAACGCCGCGGGGGAGAGCGCTGCAACGGACTGGGCCTCTCAATCACGCACGCCATCGTGGCAGCCCACGGCGGGCGAATCGAGGCGCACAGTGCGGGCCCCGGTCAGGGTAGCCGGTTTACCGTACATTTCCCCCTTTATCAGGCCTCCGCCGGACGGGACGGGAAGGTGGCCTGAGCGTAAGTCGAGCTTCGCTGAAGAGCTCTCATCAGCACCTGACCTGCGCAGGAACAGCCTGGTTCAAATCCGCGCTACTGGCGTTCTCCCGTCACCCCCGCCATCTCTCCCTCTTGCATGTCACCCGGCTATCCGCAACAATGGCTTTCAGGCCGGTTTTATAAGAGGGAGAAAGGCCCGATGAATGACTGAAGAACCGATCATCCGGCCGACGCGCAGCAAGGTGCTGGTCGTCGAGGATGAGTCGCGTCTTCGCGACATGCTGCTCAGCGCCATACCTGACATGGGCTTCCCCATTACCGGTGTCCGAACTGCCGAAGAGGGCATCCGGGTGATGGAACAGGATGTCCACGACATCATTATTCTGGATCTGAACCTGCCCTGCATGAGCGGCATGGAATTCTGCGAAGTTGTGCACGAGCGCTGGCCGCAGACCCGCGTCATCATTCTCACGGGCTATGGCGACCTGAGTGCCGCCCAGAGGGCGATTCGCCTGAATGCCGTTGATTTCCTCAACAAGCCCGCCTCCCTGGGCGAGATCGAGGCAGCCCTGGAGCGTGCCCGCCGGCACAAGGACAAGTACGGGGGCGCGCCGCACATCGAGGTCATTCCGCGTCCAGTTCTCAAACCCGCCGAAAATGACAAAGGCGAAGTGCTGACCCTCCAGGACATCGAACGACAACACATCCTGTCGGTGCTCGACAAGAACAACGGCAACCGGGCTGCCACAGCCACTGAGCTGGGAATTAGCGTTAGAACGCTGTACTACCGGTTGGCGGAGTTCCAGCGGCAGGGATATCTCCCCTGAGCGGGGCCGCTGCCCGGCCGCACCACATCTTGAGTATTCTTCATCGCAGAACCTCCTCGGGGGTCATTCTCCACTATTCCCTTTTCACGATCGATTGACCGTTGAAACGAATCTGGTACCCTGATGACCTATTCCAGCGGGGTATGGCACCCGGCCCAACCGGTGTTACCCGGGTTAAAGACCTGTGCCATCGACGGCCTTGCTGGCACGCTGTTGGGGCCGCTCGCCGGAGGAGCGGAGGTTGGATCGGGTGCGCAGCGCACCCGGCCGCATTGAGGAAACGGCATGAAGCTGGGTTTCAGCTCACTGGGCTGTCCGGATTGGGACCTCGAACAGATTATCACGCAGGCCGCGGCTATGGGCTATGCGGGGGTCGAGTTGCGCGGGTTGCAGGGCGAACTGCATCTGCCCGCCTCGCCGGCTCTGCGGCAGAACACGGCCGGCGTGGCCGCCAAGTTCCGCGATGCCGGACTCGAACTCGTGTGCCTGGGCACGGGCAATTTCTTTCATTCCCCCGATCGCAAGAAGCTGGCCGAGCAAAAGGCCCAGGTTCGCGAGTTCATCGAACTGGCGGGTGAGTTGGGCTGTCCGTATCTGCGCGTTTTTGGTGATGAGGTGCCGCGTTACGGGGACAAGAACGCCACCATGCTTCGCATCGCCGACGCCCTCCGGGATCTTGCGCCGGTGGCTGCCGCCCATGGCACCACGCTGCTGCTGGAGAACCACGGTGACTTCTCAGGCAGCCGCGACCTGTGGTTCATTGTGGATTCCATCAATCACCCGGCGGTCCGCGTCTGCTGGAACAACTGCCACGCGGCCGTCGCGGGCGATCGCCCCAGCCTGGCCGTCCCGCGGCTGGGCAGCAAGATCGCGCTCTGCCACATCGTGGACGGCAGGTTCACCGCCCAAGGCGCTCTCGACTCCTACACTGTCCCCGGGCAGGGTGACCTGGACATGCGGCTGACCGTTGACCTGCTGCGCGGAATCGCCTACGACGGCTATCTGATGTTCGAATGGCCCAAGCTGTGGATACCCAGCCTCGCTGAGCCGGAAGCCGCTTTCCCGGCTGCTTTGGCCGCGTTGAAAGCCATGCTGGCCGAGCTGGAATCCACCAAGGAACTCACCGCTTACAAGGGCGACAAGAACGCCCCCCGCTACACCGTCGGCCATCGCGCGTGAGCGTTTTTTGCCAGGTGATGAATGGCCGATACCCGATCCCGGCGCTCTGGCAACCGCTCCGCTCCGCAAGCCGGTTGGGCCTCCGGCTTCCTGCCGGCGGGTCTGCTCTTCTCAGTCCTGATCGGTGGCGTTTCACTGGGCGTGGCCGTCGCCTGCTGGCGGGTTCCCTGGCCGGTTCCTGCGGGACCTGCCCTGGTGACGCACGTGGCGGCGGGATTATGTCTGCTGTGGGTCCTCGCGGCATGGGCGCTCACGGATCGGCCCGTCGATCACCCTCGATTACAGGACTTGATCGCCGTACTCCGCATGGCCGGGCTTATTCTCGGTCTGCTGGCATTCATCGTGATGCTCTATCAGGCCATGACCGAGACGGCGTTACGGACGCTCTACGCTCTCTACCCCCTGCCGATCCGGGCTCAGATCTGGCCGGCGGCCTGGCTGGACCTGACCGCCTTGGCCGTGGCCCTGCTGCTGGCCTGGCGTCGCAGTGCTGACGGCCGGCTGATCACCTGTCTCTTCTGGCTGGCCGCATTCGGCGCACTCTGGGCCGCCCTGTGCATGCCCGGCTCCAGGGAAGAAGTCGAAGGCAGTCTTCAGCAGCACGGGTCTACCCACTGGTCGGCCGTGTTCATGGCCTGTGCGGCTGCGGCCGTCGTGGTCTTCACCATCGCACGAGGACTGACCGAGCACCGCCACCGGCTCGCGGCGTGGCCTGATGAGCTGTGGAAACTGACTGTACCCGCATCTGCCTGGCCGGGCTTCCGCTATAGTGCCGGGGTTGTCGGCGCGGGCGTGCTCATCCTGGGTTGCGCCCACGTCGTCTGGCCCTGGACCCCGCTGGCCGCCATCGTAACGGGCGGCTCGTTGCTGGCACTGGCCCACCAGCGCTGGGAGGAGAACCTGGCGGACGCAGGAATCGCCCTGATTACTCTCGGAGTCGCGTCCGTGGCCACGCTCGGGCTACCGGAGACCAGCACCAATGCCGGCTGGTACGCCGAAGTGTTCAATCGGCTGATCCTCGCGCTGGCGGTGATGACCGCGTTCTGGCATTGGCTGGCCGATGTCTGGGTTCAGCAACTCGACAATGGCCAACCTTGGACGACCACGGGTCGAATGATCCGCACCGCTCGGCGGGTGGGGTTTCTCGTCGGGGCCACCGGTGTGCTCATCGCGTTCCATCTGGCCTTCTGGCCGCTGTTTTCTTTCGTGACGGATCCGGACAGCAGCATGTGGCGCTGGGTTTGGGGATTGGCCGGCAACGTGCTACTGCTCCTGGCGCTGGCCTTCTGTGCGCTGAGCACCGGGAAGAGCACGCTCGCCTGCCTCACGCTGATCGCTGTGCTGGCGGGCGCTACGTTCGTGCTGACGCGCATACCCGGTTCCGAGCTGGTGCAGTGGTGGGTGCGCTACTGGCCGCTGGGCACGGCCCTCATGGCCGCCGCATCGCTCCCGCTGGCCGCCGCGACCATCCGCAGCCGGCGCTGGCTTCCATTCGCGGAACCGTTCTACCTGATCGGGATCGTCGTGGGGCCGGTGGCGGCCCTGTCCGGCGCCTCGCTGGTGGAGCATCTTCAACTGCCCCACTGGATGCCGGCGGCCACGTTCGCCAGCCTGGCCGGTGTGTATCTGTTGGCCGCCTGGGTACCCGGGCCGCGGCGGTTTGTGACCGTGGCGGCCATGTGCGCGGCCGTCAGTATTGCCATGCACTGGTCCCGCTATTAAGGACGACCCGCCCGCGCGGGAGACTGCTCATGCGCGCTATCGTCGAACGTGTCAACGAGGCCAGTGTTACGGTCGATGGGCGGGTTGTCGGCGAGATCGGGCCCGGGCTGCTGGTCTACGTGGGTGTGGCCAAAGAGGACGCTGCCGAAGACGTCGAGTACATCCGGGAGAAGCTCGCCGGGCTGCGGATTTTCAACGACCCGGCCGGCAAGATGAACCTCAGCGTTGTGGACGTGCGGGGCGGGCTCCTGGTGATCAGCGCGTTTGCCCTGCAAGCCGATGCCCGCAAAGGCCGCCGACCCTCCTTCGACGCGGCCGCCGGGCCGGAACTGGCCGAACAGCTCTACAACCGGCTGTGCGATGAGCTGTCGCGCACCGGCTTGACCGTCGCCCGGGGCGTTTTCCGGGCCCACATGCACGTGACCTGCGTCAATGATGGGCCGATTTGCATCCTCCTGGACTCAAAACGGCTGTTTTAGTATGCTGGGCGCCCGTCGAGCCGGTAACGCGGGCAGTGCTCCGGGCCGGACCATTGCCTGCCTTCCCGAAAAACAAATGCCCGGGCCTCTTTGCCAAGGAGTGTGTCCATGCACGACTCGAACAAACTCGATCGCCGCGTTTTCCTGAAGTCGACCGCAGCCGGGGTGAGCGCCGCGGCCGTCGGCAACGCCATGCTTCGTGCCGAAGAGAAAGCGGATGCTCCCAAGGTCGACGAATCCAAGCTGATCTGGCGCAGCAAGGCGCCGGGAATGGAGTACCGCCGGCTGGGCCGCACGAACTACATGTGCAGCCGGATCGTGAATGGGTGGGCCGGCGAGGAGCGCAGTTGGTGCATGATGATTGAGCGCGGTATGAACTACTTTGATACCGCGCGCGGGTACGGCGACTCTGAGGAGAAGCTCAGGCCGTTCGTCGAGCGGTTCCGGGATCGCATCTGGATCACCAGCAAGGCTACGGACGTCGGTGGGTACAGCAAGATCGACCCCGATGTGGTGAAACTCTACCGGGAGGCCATGAAACGTTTCCTGGGTGATGGCGACGGCGATCTGCTCGCCCTGCACAAGAAGTCGCTGGAAAAAGCCAAGGCGACGGGAGAGCAGCCGGACTACCGCCCCGCGGGCAGGCGCATTACGGAGCTGTATGCCCGCAAGCTCGACGAGTCGCTCAAGCGTCTGGGCACCGATCACGTGGACTGCTATTTCGTGCACGGCGTCGAGATTCCCTGGATGTTCCAGTGCACGGAGCTGTGGGATGCTTACGCGAAGGCCCACAAGGCCGGCAAGGTGAAGCACTTCGGCTTCAGTACGCACAAGCACCAGAAGGAAGTCCTCGCCGCGGCCGTCGAGGCCAACAGCCAGGGCCCGTGGAAGATCGACCTGATCATGCCCGGCGTCAATCCGGAGAGCTTCGACCATCTCAAGCCGGAGCTCGAGGCGCTCAAGAAGCAGGACGTCGGCGTGGTGGCCATGAAGACCAGCGGCATCAAGAATCGCCCGGTGGACGGCCGCGAGGAAAAGCTCAAGAACCTGGTGGCCGGCCGTGATTTCAATGAGTGGGAGCGGGCCAAACTCTGGATGCTCCACCTGACGGACGGGAACATCGACGCGTGCATCGCCGCCATGAAGAGCATCGAGGAGATGGAGAAGGATCTTGACCTCCCCTCCATCCAGCTCTCCGCCGAGGCCCGGCGCGAGCTGAACGCGCTGGTGAAGTACGAGATGGCCGGGGCCTGCCACCTGTGCGGAAGCTGCGAGACGCACTGCCCCGAGCACATCGCCGTCGTGGACATGGTCCGCTATCACGCGTACATCCACCAGTACAATGAGAAGGAGTACGCCCGGGAGTTGTACGCCCAGGCGGGATACAATCCGGCAAAGGTGTGCAACAATTGCGGCAAGTGCGCAGACGCGTGCAGCTCGAGCGTGCCCATCACGCAGTACCTGCACGAGCTGTCCATCGCACTGGCCTGAGAACGTCATCGGCGCAAGTGAGCCGGCTGACCCGCCCCCCATACAAAGGGGCTGCACATTGCCCCCCCTCACAAAGGGGGGGATGAGGGGGTTTTCGGCGGCGCGAGAATTTCGAAGCACGTGCAGCATTGCGAACACGGGCAACCATCTGCCGCCCTTTCAGGACTGATGGTTCGGGCGCATTCGCACGCTCCCCGGGGGGTTCACACCCCGAGCTATTGACTCTCGCCGCTTCGGGACTGTGGGCCGATTGCTGGTGGCCGAAGTTCGCTCCCCGCGCGCAGCAGTCCCTGTAGTTCATGTGCAGGTCCCGCAGGTTATCGGATGGGCGCAGCACCGTTTCCACCCGGGCGCCCGGCCATCTCGAAAAGGGACTCGCCGCTCGGGCTGCCGGATGGGGCACGATCTCAAGTCGGGGCTCATGGTAGCCGAAGCAGATCTGATGAGACGAACCGCTGTACCCCGCGACTGACGCCAAGGTTGGTGCCACGTGCCGTCAGATCTCCACTCGAGTCGACATCCCGCATTCACGCTTATCGAAGTCCTCATCGTGGTGGTGGTTCTGGGCATTCTTGCGGCCATCGTGGTGCCGCAGTACACCGATGCCTCCCAGGATGCCCGCCGGGCCTCTGTGGCCGGCATCGTCCGAAGTGTGCGAAACAAGCTGGACGAGCAGTTCGCCCGGGCCAGCGCCTGGCCCGCCACGATTGATCCGGCCTGGTTCGCCAGCCAGCAGGTGCCGGCGCATCCGGAGAACCAGTTCGGTGTCCCCAGCGTGCAGATCGAATCCACCGCCGGCAAGACCCACCCGACGGACAAGGTCCTCAAAGCCGGCGTGGGCGGCGCGTTCTGGTACAACCCGACCAACGGCGCTTTCAGAGCCCGCGTTGCCGACCAGGGCAGCGACGCCAGAACGCTCGACGCCTACAACTTCGTGAACCAAGCCGTGGAATCGAGCACGGGCAACTACTCGACCGGCGGCAGTGGCGGCGGCAGCGTTTCCTGATGTTTCCTCCATCCGGCAAGCGCGTCCTGGGCGGTCGCCTCCACATGTGGATCGGCGCCGCCCTGCTGTGTCACTTCGCCGGGTTGTGTACGATCAAGCTCGCCTTCGGAATCACGCATGAAATCTGGTGGATGTCGCACCTGGCCCTGCTGTTGGGCGGCGCGGGTCTGCTCCTGCGATCTGTTCCTGTGGTAGCGACTGCGCTGACGGCCATTCTGATGCCGCACATCATCTGGCTGGTGGATTGCGTCGGCTGGCTGGCCAGCGGCGAGTTTCCGCTGGGCATGACCTGCTACCTGGCGAACGCCAACATATGGACGTGGATCGGCACAATGCACCACTTCTATCTCGGCCCGCTCCTGGCCTGGGCCGTGCTGCGACACGGCCAATACCCGGCGAGGGCCCTGGCGAACGCCGTGATTATCTATCTTTACCTGGTGATTGGCTGCCGCGCGTTACTGAGTCCGGCCGCGAACGTCAATTTTTCGTATGGACTACCCGGTCAGTTCGACTGGCCCGCGGTTCACTGGGTGAACCGCTTGCCCGGCGCTGTCTACCTGCTGGTGGTTACGGCATTCATGTCTCTGGCGATGTTTCTTCCGACGGCACTGACCCTGCGCTGGTGCTGCCGGAAAGCGGGCCCATCCCGCCCGGAAGTGACCGCGTAGTCCTGCTTTCAGCCTCGAATCCGGGCACCAAGCATGTCCGTCAGTCCCCGCAGATCGGCGCCGTCTTTCCACATGAAGACGCCGAAAGCAACGCCTCCCAACGTGGTCAGGTTGCACCACATCAGCACCGCCGGCGAACACCACGCCCAGCCGCTGGCCAGCCCCTCTCGCGTGGGTACGCCGTGCAGTGCGAAGACCACGTGCTGCGATACGGCGATCGCCAGCACCAGCAGAACGACCAGCCCCGTACAGATTGGCCCCGTCATTCCCACTGCCCGGTGAACCACGATGAATAAGAACCACATCGTGAGCAGACTGCCGAAGATCCTGAGCCAGCCGTTCAATACGAAGACCGGTGCATACCACGCAAGAACATCCGCCAGCAGTCCCAGCAACAGCGCCACCGCTCCGCCGGTGAGCACCCCGCGGACAACGCCTCTGCGCTCGGTCCACTCGCCCGCAACGGAAACAGTCATGGGTGCACCCTCAGTCCATGAACACGTCTCGATGCCACGCATCGTGCAGTTTGAGCAGGCGGTCAGCCACCTCGCGATGCTGGGGGTACAGGTTTCTCGACTCGCCTGGGTCCACCTCGAGATCGACGAGGAAAACGGCGTCGTCGCCCTGCATCCGCTCCTGCTTGCCCATCGGGTGGGTGACAATCGCGTTGCGCATGACCTTCCATTGGCCCTGGCGGACGGCGTGCTGCTGATGCCATTCCCAGAAGAGAATCTCGTGCCCCGGCGCGGCGGCATTCTTGAGCAATGGCAGCCAGCTCATGCCGTCCAGCTTGAGGTCTGACGGAAGCGTGGCGCCGACCGCCTCAGCCACTGTAGGCAAAACGTCAGTAGCCATGACCAACTGGTCCCGCACCTGGTTCTCAGGCAGCCGGCCCGGCCAGCTTACGATGGCGGGCATGTGGATCCCGCCTTCCAGCAGGCTGAACTTGTGTCCGCGATGCAGGCCGGTGTTGCCGCCGCTGCCATTGGCGCGGATCTCGGCCGAAGGGCCGTTATCGCTGGAGAAGATGACCAATGTATTCTCAACCAGCTTGTGTTGCTCCAGGCGCCGCATGATCCTGCCGATCGACTCGTCCAGGCTCGCGACCAGTGCGGCGTACTCCCGCCGCTCGTACGGCAGATCGCGGTATCGTTCGGCGAAGCGCCGCGGCGCGTGCATCGGATAGTGCGGCTCGTGGAACGGCACATAGAGCAGGAAGGGTTTGTTCCGGTGATCGTCGATGAACGCCACGGCCTCACGAACCAGCAGGTCGGTGAAGAAGGCGCCGTCCTCGAACACCTCCTCGCGGTTGCGAAACAGATCGTGGTAGTGTGGCGAGTTGGGATCGTAGTAGAAAAAGTGGGACCAGTAATCAATGCAGGCATGATAGCCGTAGAAGTAGTCGAAGCCCTGCGAGTTTGCCTGCGTGGCGTGATCCGAACCGAGGTGCCACTTGCCCACCAGGCCGGTCACGTAGCCGGCGCTTTTCGCGCATTCGCCGACGGTGAATTCCGCTGCCGGCATGCCCGGCCGGTTCATCAGCGAGTTCACGTTGGACGGAACGCCCGCGCGAGCGGGGTAGCGCCCCGTCATCAGCGCCGCCCGCGAGGGGGAGCAGAGGGGAGCAGCGGAGTAGTAGTTGGTGAAGCGGATGCCCCGGCGGGCAAGAGCATCGATCTGCGGGGTAGCGATATCCGCGCACCCGTAGCTGCCTGCATCGCCGATGCCCATATCGTCGGCATAGAAGATGACGACATTGGGCGTCGCAGCCCCACCCGTGCCCACCAGCAGCGTCAGAAGGACCGATACCCGGAGCATGAATCTCATCGCGTCTCCACCTGTCAAGCAAAGCAGCCGGCCGACATCGTGCTGTCGGACGGCTGCATCGTACCGGATGACGATGGGACCATCCAGGAACCGGTCAAATGAACTGGGGCGGTGTGGACCCGGCGAGCACATTCGCCAGACCCCCCAGCGAGAACACCACCGCCCCAGCGCTCAAGGACTTCATCACGGCTGATCGCAGCCGACTGGTGGAGGACCAAGCGCCGGCCCAGTGGCACATGCCTCGAACCGGCCCATATCAGTGCTGTCGATCTTTCCGTCGCCATTGATGTCAAGGCAACGGCAGAGTCCAACGCTCTCGTAATCGTGGATCCCGCTGAAGCAGGCTTGGAACACTCCGAAATCGGCCTGATCCACCGATCCGTCCGGTCCCAGGCCGTCCGGGTCGCCGCCGACCACGTCGAAGACCGGCGTAGAGCAGGGGAAGGCCTCCAAAGTCACCCCCAACACCACCAGTTCGCCACTGAAGT
>BTUC01000195.1:0-13115 GCA_045863575.1 Phycisphaerae bacterium | reverse complement strand
CAGCCCGATCTTGATCTGGGTGAGCGTCCGATTTCGAGTAACCTCCACCGGGTGAACGAACAGGAACGCACCACCATGCGTGCCGCCGTTGGTTCCGCCGCCCCATCCGCCAGGAGCCAACCCGTCGGAATTGACGCGCTCAAATCCGACAACATCATCACCCTCGCTGCGTGGACGCCCATCCGCGCCGACGGCGATGGAACCTGCGTCGCCGTCCTGATTGAACCAGTCGTATAACTGGGCTTCAGTCACTTCGGAGGGGCCTTCGCTGTAGACGCACTCCACGCGCAGTTTTCCACTGCTTCCGCCGCCCTTGGTAGCCAGCACGTAGATGCGCCCGAAGTGGCCGGAGACAAAGTCCCGATCAGGCACTTCATTCAGCGTGAACACGTTGTACCTGCTGAAGGCCCCGACGGTGTCCGCCCGCCATTTGAGCGTGTTGAATCCGTCGTAGCGCAGTTTGAAATTTACGTCGCCGGTCGCAAGCCTGGCCGTGTAGGTGGCGTGCTCGGGGTGCTCAGCATCGTACGGCAGACCGGGCGAAACCGGGAAGATGTTGCTGCTGTACTGGCCAGTCTCGTTGCAGGGCCAGCGGTAGCCCTCCACCGCCAGCGTGTTGCCGTCGATGTTTGCCTCGTACCCGCGTCCAAAACCTTCGCCGATGGTGTACAACGGGTCCGAATTCCCGACGCAGCGCAGGTCGACTGGGCCGTCCACCACCGGCTCGTCGCAGACGCGTTCGACCGGAAACGCCTCCGTGATCCGCAGCGCGGAGACACCGTATTTGAGCCCGACCCAACTGAAATCCATGTACAGATCGCTGCCCTTCTTCAGCCAGAGGTAAGAACCCGAGGCGCCTGCATCGCAGCCGGGGCCATCCGGATTGTGCGGCCCGGGTCCGGCCGGTACCCACCGGCCTTCAAATTCGTTCGCGGGCAGAGGCATGCGGGCGATCCACTCGGTCCTGGCGGGCTGACTCCAGGGCACCATGGCCGCGTTCCAGTCAGAAGGCGTATCCCGGCCGTTGATGTACACGTCAATCTGCTTCCACGACCTCGGGTCGCCCTCTCCCAGATAGGGGACCCACGCTTCGACCGTGTAAAGCCGTGGCTGGGACGGAATGTCGGCATCCAGATCCGGGGGCGTGCTTCCCGAGACATCGGATCGCTCGAATCGCCAGTAAACGCGCGGCCAGGTCTCGTTGGCGTTGTATTCCCGCCAGTAATAACGGCCGTCCAACGGGTAATTGCCCAGATGGATTCCGTCATCGTAGCCGCCGGTGGGCACCATATTCCACCCACTGCCTTCCAGGTCGCGGATGCGCAGCACCCAGCTACGCAGTTGGGCGACGGTTACCTCAACGCCGGAGGGATTAGTCAGTCCGCCGTTATTGGTGACCGCGATGGCCGCCTGCCCCAGTACACCCAGTTGGACTTCGACCGTCTGCTGGGTGGCCTGTCCCTGGAGGAAGTCCAGCACGAGCACACCACCGGTGCCCCCGGTAAGGTCGGCGACCGTCGGGTCGTCGCTGGCCAGCGTGACCTGAATAGACCGGGTATCGGTTACGCCCGGACTGATGGACACGTTGAGCGTTCGCGTCGCTCCCGGCAATCCGCTGATAGAGGTTGGGCCGACGCTGACCGCCCCGCTCTGAACGGTGACGGGGAGGCTCGAGTTTTCCAGACCGCCGTTGTTGGTGGCGGTGATGTTGGCCTCACCCACGGCGCCCAGTTGGAGATCTACACTCTGCTGGGTGCTGCCCCCCTGGGGGAAATTGAGCACCAGCAGGCCGCCGCTCGCAGCCACCAGGGCCGCGACATTGGGATGATCGCTGCTCAAGGTGACCGCGACGGACCGGGTCGCATTGCTGCCGGCACTGATTGAAACCGTCACCGGGCGGATCGCGCCGGAGGGGGCCGTGACCGAGGCCGGAGTGAATGCGACCGTGCCGGGATCCACGTCAACGGGGAGAGAATCTTCAAGCAGACCGGCGTCGTTCGTGCTGCTGATGGTGGCACTGCCGGCCTGGCCGATGTCGATCTGGATATTCTGCTCAGTGGCCCCCCCCTGCGGGAAGGTGAGCACCAGCACGCCACCCGACGCGCCGACCAGGTCGGCGACGGATGGGGTATCGCTGGTGAGCGTGACCTGCACTGGCCCAGAGGCGTTGCTGCCCGCGGGGATGCTCACCGTTCCGTTCACGGGCGCGGCCCCCACGACGGTATTGACCTGGTTGGGCGATATATTGACGGCATTGGCGGCGCCCGTTTCAGCCAGCATGATGGCGTCAAAGCCGTAGGCCTGGTTGCTGACGTCCGCCTGGGCCCGGACGCTGAAGCTGCCATCTGCACCCGGGTCGATATCGGTCCATCGGGCCACGTAGCCGTTGGCGGTGTTGGCGCCGGTGCTGAAGGCGGTCGAGGCTCCGCCGTTGGTGATCACCGTTCCAGGCGTGCTCTCATTGGTGAAGCCGTCGGCGCCCGAGATCGTGTACCGCGTGACGCGGGAGGTATAGGAGGCGTTGTTGCGATTCGCGGTGGTCACGAACTCATACCGGCCGTTCGGGTTGAGTCCGGTAAAAGTTGCATCCACATACCAGCCGGTCGAGCCATAAACCAAGGTGCCCTTGAGGCTCACCGTGCTGGCCGGATCAAAGACGCTGCGGGCATCTGTGCCAGACGCACAATCGTCGCCGCCGGAGCTCAGACTGGTTTCCCAGTTCACACCGCCGCTGTAAGTGAGCGAGAGCGTCACGCCCGTTGACACCCCCGTGGATTTATCCACGAGAACACCACTGGAAGGTCCCGGGGAATTGTTGCCGGTGTTGTAGGTGGTCACATTGGGCTGGAGGGTGCCATGAGAGCTGTGGTAGACCACGTCGTTGTAAGCTACGAAGCTGGCACTGACCGCAGGCGCCCCCAGTAATGCCACCATACCAGCGGTTAAGAGTGTCCTCGACATGTTGCTCCTTTCACGAAAAAATGGAAGCCAGCCGGATGTGCCCCGCGTCGGATCAGCAACCCAACCTGATCCCGCAGTATTGACGACTGCAACTCCAGGTGCCCATTGTCCATCTGTTTGTCAGAAAGGCAAGCAAATTCCAGGCCGGTTCATACCGCAGATCAAACCTGCATTCGGCACCGGCTCCTGCTCGAATGAGTGAGGGGCCCCGTTTTCAGCAATTAGCACGCGCAACTTGGACCCCGCGAGCGTACGGCAACCGGCATTGCAGGGCTGGGGAACATCGGCCCGGCAAGATCCGGCGCGGTGGTCTACGATGCGCTCGCCGCGCCGCCAATCGGAAATGAGGACGGAGTCACGAAGATACTTCTACCTCGCTCCTTTATTCCGTGGACTTCGGGCGGATTTGGACTCTGGGGCCGGGGGCCCAGGTTTTGTGTTCGTCGGTGTAATAGAGATACGCCCGGCTGGCCGGTGCGGTGTAGGAACCGGGGACGGCCGCGATCAGGCTGATCGGGAAGCGGACCTCCTGCGCGGGCTTGAGCTCGCGCCAGTAGAGGACGACCTCTCGGCCAATGACCTCGTAAGCGGCTACCGTGCCCGCTTTCACCAGTTCCTTGAGCTGGTCGTGCCGGGGCTCCAGGCCGCCGGGCAGGCCGACGATGGCCACGACCATGGGGACACCCTCCCTGGTGCGATTCGTGACCACGACGTTGGCCTCGGTGACCGCGCCCTCGGTCAACGTATCGCTGGCCAGGCTGACCTCCACCCTCACCTTGCAGTCCGGCGCGGACGGCGGCTGGGTGTCGTAATAACGGACCGCGAAGGAATACGGCATGCTCGATCCGCCGTTCATCTTGAGCTCGATCTTGTGCTCGCCAGCACTGAGAACCTCGGAGATGTCCGGCAGACGGATAGCGTCCCGCGTGCTCGTGCCGAACGGGATTTCGCCGCCGATCGGATGGCCGTCCACGGTGAGCTGCACGGTTCCGGCAGCTTTAGGTTTGGCCCGCGAGCGGTCGTAAGTCACGATGGCCCGCAGGGCCAGGACCGTCGACTGCGTGGAGCCGTAACGGCCGGCCTTGCAGGAATCGGCCAGGAAACGAATGCTCTTCTCGACCGCGGCGGCGCAGGCCGGGTCGTGCAGCCAGGCCAATACCGCCAGCGACGTGGCCTCAATCGTGAGCGCCTCCCCCCCGCTGCAGGTGATGCTGGTCTTCGCGCCTGGGACACTGCCGTTGGCGGACTGCTTTTTGATGAGAGCCTCGCGCATTTTCTTCGCACCGGCCGCATCTTCGGCCAATGCCAGTGCGTTGGCAGCCAGGGCGACGATGTAGCTGTCCTGCGACGCCGCCGCGCTGCCGGCCAAGGCGCTCAGCTCCGGCTGGAGGCCCTTCTCGCCGGCCTCCAGCAGCGCCCAGGTGATATATGCGGCTGTGGTGTCGGCCGGGGCTCGGCCGAAGCTGTCCAGGGCTTTGCTGTCCAGGGTGAAACCGCCCTTGCCGTCGCGTCGTTTGAGCAGCCATTCGCGCGTGCGGGCCAGCATCTGCGGGTCCACGGCGCGGACCTGGGCCATGTCGGTGAATTCGAGCAGGCCGTAGGCGGTCAGGGCCTCATGGCCGGGATCGCCGCCGAACCATTCGTAGCCCCGCTGCTTGCACTCGAAGCTCATCAGACGGGCATAGCCTTTGTCCAGCATGGTCCGGCTGCGCTCGATGAGAGCCGGCTCCACACCGGTATGCGACATGAAGTACTGCTGGGCCATTACCAGCGGATAGCAGCTTGAGCTGGTTTGCTCGAAACAGCCATTGGGCTCCTGGATCAGCCGTTCGAGAGCCTCGGTCATGTTGGCCAGCGGCGTGGGGTAGACGGCCACCGTCGAGGCCAGGCTGTGATTCACGAAACTCCGCGGGATGTTGATGGTGTGCGAGGCGACCGCGCCCGGCTCGAGCATCCCGCCGAACGCCACTTCAATGGGGAAGCCCCTGGGCTTGACCGCCAGCGGGCGGGCGACCTTATCGCCGTGCGGGCCGGCCTTGGCCTCGACGACGAAATCAGATGCGCCGTTCATGTGCCCCACGGACACGTTGAGCAGTCGGCGGTCACGGCCCTTGGCCTTGATCGAGAAGGGCTCAATCTCCGAGATGCTCAGCGCCGCGGCGCCTGTGGCCTTGATTTCGACCCGCGGCAGGTCCTTGCTCAAGCCGTTCACCAGGCCCAGCGGCATGAGAATGACGTCGCCAGAGGTGACCTCCAGCGGAAGCTTGGGCTCCATGTAGAACGGCTCGACGGACTCGACGGCCGCGATCCCCTGTCCCAGCGCGCCGGAGTCGCTGAACGCATCGGCGAATACGCGGAAGGTGGTGACCGCATCACTCAAGGCGAACGAGACCGAAGCCTTGCCCGTCTTCGGATCGGTACGCACACCGGCGTTCCAGTAGAGTGTCTCGGTGAAGTCACGCCGGTCGGCCGGCTGGCGGTTGGGGCGCGCTTCGTGCGCGTACACGCGGACAGCCACCAGATCGTTTCGTGAGGGCATCATCTCCCCCTCGACCTCGTGCATGAGCGCGGGCTGGGTTTCCGCGAAACGAAACCCGTTACGGGCCCGTTTCAGCCCTGCAATCTTCTGCTCCGCAACCGGCTCATCGACCGCCGGCACCGGTGCGTTGGCGACCACGAGTGCATCAAAGTTGACGTCCACGCCGGCGCGATCGCCGAACGCCTCAACGCCGTTCACACCACGCGCCGGGACCATCGACAGGTCGATGGCCCCATCCATCATCTCGACGCCTTCTACGACTACGCCCATTCCGCCCATGCCGCCGACGCGCCCAAAGAACCGCATGTGCCGAGCGGCCTCGGGCCTGCGATGGGCGAGCACGCGCCGGGCGGCGTCGCCGTGGGCGGCCAGAAAATTCTCCATCTCAAAGAACGCGAATCGCCGCCAGCCCTGCGTGCCCAGCAGCAGGTCGGTCGCCAGTGGGGCTTCGGGATTCTCCGGGTCGAGATAGACATGGGCATCGGCCAGCTCGCGAACATCCGACTCGAGCAGCACCATCACCGGCAGGCGCGGAGCCTGCTCGCGCTTGTCGATCATCTCCAACACCGAGTCATCCGTGACCGTGAGCCCCACGACTGCGCTGACCGGCTCGCCGTGATTGTCGGTGGTCTGGATGGCCAGGTTTACCTTATCGCCGGGTACGAATGATGCACTCGCTTGCGCTTCAGGCTCCGTCCCAGGCGTCACTTTGATGCGCAGTGAGCGGGCGGGCCGGCGGAAGACCAGACGCTCGGCCAGGGGCTTGCCGGTTGCATCCCAGACGGTGGCAATGAGAATACCATCGGCTTCGTCCGGCGGCGTCAAAGTCACGTCGGCCATCGATCCGGCCTGGGTATCGAGTTTCAAAGAAGCCACTTCCACCTCGCGGCGCTGGAGCGAAACCGTGAGCCGGCCATTGGTTGTGCTCCCCACCTTCAGCCGGATGGGCTCGCCGGCCGGGGTCACGTCGCTGACTGTTCCGATCACCGCTCCGGATGTCTTCACTTCCGGAAGCGGCCAGCTTGTCTTGATGCCGGCCGGCTCGGTGAGCTTGAGCGTGTACCGGCCATCCTTCCGTGGCGTGAATGAGAACCGGCCTCGGCCCTCGTGTTCGGTGCGGAAGGCGGCTACTTCGGTGCCGTTGGCATCCACCACCACGCCGGCCACGTCCGCCGGCTTGTGAGCGGGCGTCTTCGCTTCCAGGTATACCCGCGTGGGCAATCCGGCGATCAACTCGCCCCCTTCGGGATAGAGCTGTAAATCGACCGTCTGCATGAGGATAGGGATGGTCTTGGCGGCCGTCTCGACGACGCCGCCGTCCTCGATGACGAAGGAAAGCGTACCCTCGCCGCGGGCGATCTGAGCGGGCAGCAGGAAGCTTACCGAGCAGTTGCCCTGCTCATCCACGCCGACGGTCCCGGTGTAGATCTCCTGACCATCCACACGACCGCTGGCCGTCACCTTCGCACCGGAGGGCACGCCTCCTTCGGCACGGTCCACGTGGAGGGTGGCCTGGACCTCGTCACCCGGGCCGTAGCCGTCACGCAGAAAGACGATCTGGCTCTTGAGGCGGGGCGCCCGGTAAGCGCGGATGTCGAATTTGCGTTCGGCCGGCGGATAGCCGTGGAACGGGTACATCACCTTGACGGTATACTCGCCGCCGGACTGCCCGTCGGGGATGGGCCAGGCGAAGCCCACCACGCTATCCTGGCCGGAGACCGTGCCCCCCCCCACCACATCGCCCTTGGGACCGCGGATTTCGATCACGGCCTGAGCCTGCTGGTCCGCCTTGGCGGGCGCGCGGGTGTCCGCGCGCAGAATCACGCCGCGAACGTAAACCTTTTCGCCCCGCCGGTAGATGGGCTTATCCGTGCTGACGTAAGACAGGAACCGGTCCGGGCCGCCCAGGTCGAGGCTCCGGGTAGCGGGTTTGGTCGTGCGGCGGTCGGGATTGTCCGCGCGGAGGTAATGGCCCACGCCCACAAGGGTTACAGCAGCCAGAACGGCCGAGCCGACAGAACGGCTATGCCTGCGCGTCATGGGAGATCTCCTTCGGCAGGGAACGGGTCGCGCTTGATCGCCGGGGGTCAGACAAGTTCCCGGGCTGTTGAAGGCTTAGACGCCGCCCGACGGAGAGAGTTCCCGTTGGTCGCGGAAACGCACAAGATGCACAGAACAAGCAAGGGATCACCTACCAGCCCGAAGCGCGAGCGAGGGAGTCAGAGCCCTGAGCGCAGCGAAGGGGCCGAATGCAGGTTGACCACCGAAACACGATACACTCGGCGGTGCACAACATACTCTCAGAGACATACCCTCGGAGGCCACAACATATCATCGGAGGCGCACAACATATTCTCGGAGGCGCACAACGGATGAACGTACGCTTTGTGGCCTGCCAAGCCCCCACCCCCGGCCCTCCCCCGGAGTACCAGGGGAGGGAGTTTGTAGGAATGGGATTAGGATTAAGATTAGGATTAAGATTAGGATTGAAGCTTACGGAGGTTGAAGGCGGTATCGGAAATCGCAGTGCAGGGCACCTTCCATGATGGTTTGCGTGCGGGTGAGGTGGAGGTTGGGGTTGAAGCCCTGCGAGGCCTCGAAGTCGCGGTTGCAGCTCAGGATGGGGCCGAGCTCGGGGATGCCCAGGCGGCGGTACATTTCCGCGAACTGACAGCGGGTGACGTCGAAGTCGTATTGCCGGTCGTCCTGATGCAGGACCTTGAGCTCCAGCGCGCCGCCCTGGCGCCAGGTGTCGGTCACCTGGCTGAATGATTCGAGATCCTGACCACCGCAGGTGTCCGCGGCCTGGGCGCCGCTTTCGCGGGCCAGGCGGGTGATGGTCGCGCGCAGAACCTCGATGACCACCTCACGGCCGAAGCGCTCCGACAGGGCCTCGACAAACGGGGCGAGGATGCGGGCCTCGATTTCACGGCGGACCAGCAGCGGGACCTCTTGGATGGTGTCCATCACTTGCTCCAGAAGAGAAACGGGCACCAGAAAAACACGGGCGGCGCTGGTTGCGCCGCCCGTGTCGTAAGCATGGCTCAGCCCGCCGCGCTTTACGTCAGGCTCTCCGGTAGAGCAAAGGGCTTGCGGTACGTGCCCTCCAGAATCTCGTCGGCCAGCTTATCGCCGGTCAGGCCGGTCTTGGGATCGACCGTGAGCTTGGGACCGAGCTGATAGTACTTGTCTTCGAGCTTGAGGCCGTTGTCCTTGAGGTGGTCAGCCATGCGCTCCAGTGCGTCGTAGGCTTCCTTGTTGTCGCCGAAGGCCTTGGTCTTGCGGTCGAACGGCACGGGCTTGCCCAGCCGGTACGAGGCATTGGCCAGGTGGCACAGGGCGCTGGAGTAATGGCCATCGAGGATCTCGGCGTTGAGGTCCTCCTGCTTACGGCTCTTGACCGCCTCGATGAAGTTGCGGAAGTTGTCGCCGCCCCCGGGGCGCTCCGCCACTTCCACGTCGGGCAGATTCTCGGACTTGTCGCTACCCTTGGGGAAGAACTTGCCGTCGCGGATCGTGCCCTTCTCGAGGTGATAGAGGTTACTGGCTCCACCGACGCCATGATAATTACCCGTCTTGGGCAAGCCGCGCACCTCGAAGATGAGCTGCGTGTCGCCGTAATCGAAGAGCGCGATCTGCGTGTCGGCCACCTCGGCCTGGTCGCGCGGGCCGAACCGCCCACCCAGGCTGATGACGCTCTTCGGGAAGGTGGCACCGGGGATGCCCCAGCGGGCCTTGTCCATTTCATGCACGCCCTGGTTGCCGATGTCGCCGTTGCCGAAGTCCCAGAACCAGTGCCAGCGATAGTGGACCAGGTTTTCGTGGTAGGGCTGCTCGGGCGCTGGGCCGAGCCAGACGTTGAAGTCCAGCTCCCTGGGCGGATCGGTCGGCGTCTTGAACCCGATGCCGCTACGGGTGTTGAGATTGCCGGGGGTTCCGGACTTGTAGCACAACCCGCGGGAGACCAGCAGCTTGCCGAGTTCGCCGGAGGCAATCGCCGCAACCACCTTGGCATGGCCACGGCTGCTGCGGCTCTGGGTGCCGTGCTGGACGATGCGCTTGTACCGGCGGGCGGCATCGACGGCCACGCGACCCTCGCGGATGTTGTGGCTCATGGGTTTCTCGACGTAGACGTCTTTGCCCGCCTGGCAGGCCCAGATGGTCATGAGCGAATGCCAGTGATTCGGCGTGGCGATGGAAACGACGTCGAGGTCCTTCGCATCCAGGATCTCGCGGATGTCCTGCACGGCCTTGGGCGCCTTTTTCTGGCGATCCTCGATCTTCTTGATGTTGTGGCCGAAGAGGCGGGAATCCGGATCCACGATGTAGGCAACCTCGACGTCCTTCATTCCGGAGAAGGCGTTGATGTGCGACTGGCCCCGGCCATTGATGCCGGCGACAGCCACGCGGATTCGCTCGTTGGCCCCCAGAGCACCAAATGATCGCGTGGGACGGACCAGCAGCGAACCGCCGGCGACGGCCATTGAACCCTTGAGGAAACCGCGGCGAGACAAATGCGACATGGTCAGGTTCTCCAACAAATACTCAGATCGGCGGGGCGCGAACACTCCGCGAGAAAACGAACCGTCGGAACTCCGTCAGGGTAACGTTCATACGGCCGGAACGTCAAGGGAGGCGGGGGTGGACGGGTATGAGAAAAACGCGAAAGCAGGACAGAGAGAAAGTGTGAAAGGGAAAGGGGCAGGAGCGCGGACCACCGGGAGCAGCGATGAACCCTGGGTGCAGCTCAGTGGTAAAACGGCAGGCTCCACCCGCGCTCTTTGCGAGCTCTGCGGCCTCGGCGGGCTCTGCGCCTGTCACCACTTGCCTTGGGTCGCGGGGCACGGCGCACGCTGGATGCTTTGGGTCTCAAGGGGGGCCTTGCGGGCTTCTCCCATATTCGCGTTCCGGCCCTCCACTTCCCACTTTCTCACCTTCACACTTTTCACGTTCACCCGCTACGCTTGCCGGATCGCGCCTTCTCCAGGCCGCTCTGACCTTGCCACCTAGGCCGGCACGATGCGTTCCTTCTGCTCGTCGTAGCGCATCTTGCGGCCGGTTTTGAATGACTCGTTGGCCAGGAGCATGGTGATGGTGTGCTGGTATCCGGCGTCGATGGAGCCGAGCGGAGTCTTCCTGGAGCGCATGCAGTCAAGGAAGTTGCGCATGTGTGGGTACGGACCGGGGGGATCGAATGCGAGCTTCTGCGGCTCATCGGGAAGCTTGTCCGGTCCGCGGCCGCCGAGACCTTTGTACTCGGTGGAATGGGCATCCAGCATGCCGGCCGTGCCGAAGAGATGCAGGCCGTAGCCTGAGTCGTTGCCCAGGCGGGTGGTGTAGTGCAGCAGGCACTTGCGCGGGTACTCGATGAGGGCCATGAACGTGTCGGGGGTTTCGCGGCCATCCGGCCAGAGATAAACCCCTCCATTGGCCGTGGCGGTCGCCGGAAGCGGCGCATCGAGCACGAACTGAGTGGCATCGAACATGTGGCTGCCCAGCAGGCCGGCCGGGCCGGTGGAGAATTCCCAGAACAGCCGCCACTCGACGGCTTGACGCGGATTGAACGGCCGCTTGGGGCGATCGGCAAGGTAGTATTCCCATTCAAAATCCGCCGCCTTGATCTCGGCACAGGTGTCTTCGCGACGCCAGCGCGGCCCGCAGTCGTTGGCCGCGGCCGTGGCCGTGCTCACCCGGCCGAGCCGACCGGCGCGGATGAATTCGCGGGCCGCGAATCGTGCCGGCGAGCTGCGCCCCTGGGTGCCTACCTGGACCACCCGGTCGGAGGCCTTGACCGCATTGCGCGCGGCCTTGGCTTCATCGAGGCTCCAGGCCAGCGGCTTTTCAATGTAGACATCCTTGCCGGCTTTGACGGCGGCGAGGAGCTGCGGCACGTGCCAGAAGTCGGGCGTGGCGATGACGACGCCATCGATGTCAGTGCGGGCGAGCAGTTCCTCCGGGCGTGCGAACTGCTTCGGTGTACCGCCGACCAGGCGGGTCACGTCGGCCGCGCCAGCTTCGCGAGCCACTTTCCAGAGGTCGCAGACGGCCGTGATCTCGACGTTCACGCCCTCCTGCCGGGCGAGAGTGCCCACTTCGATAATCATGGAACGGCCACGGCCACCCGTGCCGATGAAGCCGAGCCGGATGCGGTCGTTGGCGCCCAGCGTCCGGGCATACGCGGCCGCGCGCGTGCCGGCGAGTGCGCCCGCGGTGGCGATCGTGGAGCGTGAAAGGAAACGGCGTCGGGTACAGGTTCCAGTTTTCATGATTGAAAAGGATACCCGGGGGAAGATGAATCACCAACCTGAGGGCAATGGATGCCACATGGCGGTGGGTTGCAGGTCGTGCTTCCGCCGACAAGCACGCGTTCGGCCCTCGCTTGCGCTCGGGGCTCCGATGGCCCGCTCGCTTGCGCTCGGGGCTCTGTCTCCCTCCCCCGGTACTCCGGGGGAGGGCTGGGGTGGGGGCTTGGCAGGCAACGGGCGGTCCCTGATCGCTGGACGCAGGGGCGGGGGGGCAGAGTTTCTCGATTCTCCGAATCCCCTTGCATCGGGAGGCTCACACCGCATGAGACCCCCCCCACCCCCCCCGTGGGAAGGGGGGGAGAGATGGGGGAGAGATCCCTCGATGCGAAGAGCGCTTCGTTCGACTATGCTGGCGGGCCTTGAGGAGGACATCTGATGAGACGGATTGGACAGGCTGCGGTGGCAGCGGTTTGGGGGCTGGTGTTAGCGGCGGCGGCTCGAGGCGCGGCGCCGGAACTGGTGAAGGCCAAGGACGGGTCGGGGGTGTATGGCTATCGAGACACGCCGGTGCTGCCCTGGTGCGGCTTCCATGTGCATGACCCGGACCGACCGTTGCCGAAGAAGGTGGACGTCGGGCCCGGGCCAAAACAACCCACCCATGCCCCACCGTCGGATGCCGTGGTGCTGTTTGACGGGAAAACCCTCTCTCAATGGCAGACCAGCGACTGGAAGCTTGTCGAAGGCTGCATCGAAGCGGTCAGCGGCGGCCTCACTTCCAAGGAGAGCTTCGGTGATTGCCAGATTCATCTCGAGTGGATGGGCCCGGCGAACTTTGAAGGGCCGTGGTACAACCAGGGGAACAACGGCGTTTACCTGATGGGGTTGTACGAGATCCAGATCTTCGATTCGTGGAACGAGAAGATCTATCCGGACGGCATGTCGGGGGCCCTTTACGGCCAGACGCCGCCACGCGTGAATCCCTGCCGCCGGCCGGGCGAGTGGCAGACGTTCGACATCCTGTTCACCGCGCCGGTATTCGAGGGCGGCAAGCTGGCCCGGCCGGCGCGCGTGACGCTGCTGTACAATGGCGTGCTGGTGCACCTGAACGAGGAGATTCACGGGGATTCGGTGCACCGGGCGCTGCCGGAATACAAGCAGAAGATCAGCCAGGGTCCGCTGGTGCTCAGCGGGCACCATTGTCCGGTGCGATTCCGGAATATCTGGGTGCGTCCGCTGGACTAAGAGCCGATGCCAAAGGGAGTGTGCCACTGTACTGTGAGCAGTGCTGACAGCCGGAGGAGCGTCTGTGGTATCCAACCACTGCTGACCCGCCTCCGCGAGCAGGGCTTCGGCGTGGCGAGCACAGCAGT
>BTUC01000194.1:1161-13119 GCA_045863575.1 Phycisphaerae bacterium | reverse complement strand
GTGAAGCGTTCGGCACAGGGCGCGCACACAGGACTCACCTGGACGGATGCGCTGAGTTCTCTGCAGGACGCACTGCAAATCGCCCGCCAGCAACCGGCGATCACAGAGATCTGGATAGCCCAGGGAGTCTACACCCCGGCCCCGCCAGACGGCGATCAGGCGGTGCCATTTGATCTGGTCAGCGGCTTGGCCGTCTATGGCGGCTTCGCCGGGACCGAAACGCAACGGGACCAGCGCCGCGTCGACCTGCACGAGACGGTGCTCAGTGGCGATCTGAACGGCAACGACGGACCGGATGGTACCGGCATCAGCGACAACAGTTCCCCGGTGGTGCGGGCCACGAATGTGGCTCAGGCGGTACTCGACGGTGTGACCATAACGGCCGGGAACGGCGTTCGGGGAGGTCTGGCCATCGAGAGGAGCGAGTGCGCCGTGTCGCTCTGTCAGATCGTCGGCAATCGGGGCAACTTGTATGCCGCTGGAGCCATGGTTTCAAGTTCGAGCGTACGCTTCAATGATTGTGTAGTGCGCAGGAACGACTTCGAGGCTGTCAACCGGCAAGGCGCCGGTGGCATGAAGATCATGTACTCCGACGCGTGGCTGAGCCGCTGTAAATTGGAGGCAAACCTAGTCCGGATCGAGCAACAAACGTACCCTCTGTTCGGAGGTGGAGGGTTATGGACTGAAGAGTCCGACGCAAAGCAGCTGAACTGCGTCTTGAGAGCAAACTCCGTCAGCGGTAAGCACGGCTGCGGAGGCGGCCTGCTGGCAAATTACAGCACCACCACCATGACCGATTGCCGCGTGGAAGGAAACTCCGTGACAGGTCCCCAGCCATCCCCATTTTTGGGCGGTGGAGGCTGTTGGATCAACGGCCCAGCCACGATCATGAACTGTGTATTCATTGGTAATCACGCCAATAGCGGGGGCGGCGGCTTGGCTCTGGGCTTCAATCCCGGCCGCGATGTGACCATCGTGAACTCCACTTTCGCCGGAAATGTTGCCGGCGGGTCCCAGGGGGGACTTTCCTCCGCATATTACTCAACCGTTGCCAACTGCATCTTCTGGGATAACCGGGATTTCAGCGGAACCACCTACGCCGCACAGGTGGGGCTCGCGCCGGTCGTGTACTCGTGCATCCAGGGTTTGGCGAGCCCAGCCAACGGCAATACCGGCCTTTACCCTCGATTCATCGATGGTGATGGTCCGGATGACGTTTACGGTACGCCCGACGATGATCTGCGTCTCTCCGCCGGCTCGCCCTGCATCGACTCCGGGGCTAACGACCGCCTGCCGTTCGACAGCCTCGATCAGGATGGTGACGGCGACACGGGTGAAGCGATCCCGTTCGATGTTCGAGGTCTCCCTCGACGCGTGGACGACACCGCACCCGACGCGGGCCAGGGCACGCCACCCGTTGTGGACATGGGTGCTTATGAGTATCAGGAGGACTGCAACGGCAACAGCGTTCTGGACAGCGCGGACATCACCACGGGCACAAGCCTGGATTGTGACCAGAACGGCCTACCCGACGAGTGCCAGCCGGATGCCGACGGCGATTCCGTACCGGACGTCTGCGATAACTGCGTGGAGACGCCCAATTCCGGGCAGGAGGATGCGGACGGTGACAGCCTGGGCGACCTCTGCGACAACTGCGTACAGGCCGTAAACGCCGAGCAGCAGGACTGGGACGGCGATGGTGTCGGCGATGTCTGCGACAACTGCCGATGGGACGACAACCCAGATCAGACCGACACAGACGGGGATGGCCGCGGTGATGCGTGCCAGTTACGAGCTGCTGTTATTCTTGTGAACGCCGCTGCACCCGCGGGCGGCACGGGCGGCACCTGGGCCACTGCATTCACGGACCTGCAGGACGCACTCGCTCTCGCCGAAGTCGCAGAAGGCGAGTTCTCGGAGATCTGGGTGGCAGCCGGGGTGTATTACCCTGACGCCGGATCGGGTGATCGCGAAGCCACCTTCCGGCTCCATGACGGTGTCGCTGTCTATGGCGGCTTCACGGGAACAGAAACCATGCGCGGGCAGCGCAACGGCAATCCGCTCACGAACGGTACGATCCTCAGCGGCGAGATTGGCCAGGCTGGCATCGACACGGACAACAGCTACCACGTCGTCTCGGCTGCCGGTGCAGACCCGACGACCGTATTGGATGGCTTCAGCATCACGGACGGCAATGCCGACGCAAGCAGTGGGCTGAACAGTTGGGGGGGCGGGCTGTTGATTGAGGGTGGAAGCACCTTCGTTCACCGGTGCAGATTGACGGCCAACAAGGCAACGCTCGGTGGCGGGATGGCCTGCGTCGCGGGGGCTGAGGTCACCCTTTCAGAGTGCGCTTTCGCGGATAATCGGGCGTACCGAGGCGGTGGTCTGGCTGTGCTGGAGGAAAGCGAGGCCAGGATCAGCACCTGTCGTTTCGTTGGCAACCGAGCCCCGAACAACACTGGCGGGGGGCTCTACGTTTCCGAGAGCCGCGCATTGGTCGCCAATTGTGCGTTCAACGGCAACAGGGGATTCGGGAGCAGTGCGATAGGGCTCATGCAACAGAGCACCGCCAGCATCGTCAACTCGTCCTTCAGCGCCAATCAAGGGGGCTGGGCGCTCACCGTCGAGTTCTCCAGCACGGCGTCGCTGCACAATTCAATCTTCTGGGGCAATCAGGACGGGGTTTACGTGGTGCCGGCGGACTCACTCACGGCCACATACAATCGCCTACAGAGCGCCTGGCCGGGTATCGGCAATACAATCGGCGATCCGCTGTTTGTGGACGCCGACGGTGCGGACGATATCCCGGGCACCGAGGACGACGACCTGCGCTTGCAGCCCGGCTCGCCGTGCATCGATGCGGGGGACAGCTCCGCCCTGCCGGCGGATGTGGCCGACCTGGACGGTGACGGCGATATCACCGAGCCGCTGCCGCTGGATCTGGACGGGCGTCCGCGGCGCGTGGATGATCCGGACACGCCGGACGCCGGCGCGGGTGATCCGCCGGTCGTGGATATGGGAGCTTATGAGTACCAGCCTCCGGTCCAACTGGTCCGGGCTGCCTCGCTCAAGGCTCACGCCGGCCGCGGCGTGCTGGAACTGGATCTGCCGCTGACTGGAAACTCCGGAAGTGAGCCCCGCGCGGGCGGACCCGAGATGATCCTGCTGGTCTTCAGCGGTCCGGTGCGCGGCGCCAACGGCCACATCGCCGCCGAGGACCTGCAACTCCCGGCCGCCGCTGTCAACGCCGTCTGGCACAGCACCGAAACGGTGAAGGTGGCCGTCTCGGGGGTCACCGACGGCGCATGCCTGACGCTGGACCTCTCGGGCATCACCGGGGCGGACGGCACCCCCCTGTCCGGACCGACGCAGATCCGTCTGCGCGCCCTGCACGGGGACGTGAACGGCGACGGTGAGGTTGCTTCCGGAGACATCGCCCAGGTCAAGCAGCGCAGCGGCCAGAGCGCCACCACCGAGAGTTGCCGTTACGACCTCAACGCCGACGGCATCATCGCCAGCGGCGATATTACGCAGGTCAAGCGCCGGGCAGGCCAAGTGGTCCTGAACTGCCCCTGATCCTGCGGCGCAAGAGCTTCGTTGTTCTCCTCTTCTCCCCCGGGGCCGTCGCTCGCGACGGCCCCGAATCTTGTCACCGCCTGAAATCCTGCAATGGATCGCCGCCACTCACGCGATAAACATGCGGCCGATCGTTCTGTGAGACTTTTTTAGCCGACGACGCACTCCGCCCGCGGTCCAGCCGAACTGGACAAACACACCCGGCTTGCGGAGTGCGGCCAGGACAGGGGCGAGCCCATGCTGAGAACCAGGAACCGCATCTGTACGTGGACAGTAACAAGCGGCCTGTGGGCGGTTTTCACGGCCCTGCCCCTGACTACCGCGGGCGAGTCCGTTACGCTGAACCCCAGCAAAGACAACACCATTTATGAAAACGAGGCTGCGCTGAGCAATGGCTCCGGCCAGTTCCTGTTCGCAGGACGCAATGGCCTGTTAATCGCCCAGCGCGGGCTACTGGCATTCGACATCGCCGGCAATCTGCCGGCCGGGGCCACCGTCACCGGCGTGAAGCTGGAGATGAACATGTCGCGCGCCCCCAGCGCCAGCTCCGCCAACGTCTCGCTCCACAAGCTGCTCTCCGACTGGGGTGAAGGCAGCTCCGTGGGCAGCATGGGCGAAGGCGGCGGCGGGCCCGCGGCATCAGGCGATGCGACCTGGCTGCACACCTTTTATGATACCCTCTTCTGGACGACCCCGGGCGGCGATTTCTCAGCCGTGCCCAGTGCCACCCAGGCCGTTGGACCCATCGGCGGGTATACCTGGAGCTCCACCGTGCAACTGGTGGCCGACGTTCAAGGCTGGCTCGACGCACCCGAGACCAACTTCGGCTGGCTGCTGATGGGTGATGAAAGCGGCGGGGCAAACTCGAAGCGGTTTGACTCCCGCAACAACTTCATTGCGTCACTGCGGCCCAAGCTGACCATCGACTTCGTTGCCGATGGCACACCGCCGATGCTGACGCTGGCCGTGTCGCGGAGAACTCATGGCGCCGTCGGTCCATTCGACATTGTGCTCGATGACCAGCCGGTCAACACCGCCGGCATCGAGTGCCGCGTGGGCGGCGTCACTCAACTGGTGCTCACCTTCAGCGAACCGATCGTGGCCGCGGACGGAACCCTGGACGACTCTGAAATCGCCTTGAGTGGTGGCGCTCTCGCCGGAGCGTCCATCGCGGACGACGAACTGTTCATCGACCTGACCGATGTGCCGGACCGCTCATGCCTGACGGTCACCCTGTCGGGCCTGGAGGATGGCTCCGGCAACCCACTGGCCGGCAGGAACACAGTCCATGTCCGTGTGCTGAGCGCAGACGTCAATGCAGATGGCCAAGTCGCCAGCGGAGACATCACGCAGGTCAAGGCCCGTAGCGGCCAGATCACGAACCCGGGCAACTTCCGGGCAGATACCAACGCCGACGGCCAGATTGCCAGCGGCGACATCACGCAGGTCAAGAGCCGGTCGGGCACATCGGTCATCTGCCCTTGAATGAGCCCATCGAAAACCGAAGGCCACGAGCCGCGGGCTTCAGCCCGCGCGGCCGCCCGATCAGTGAGAACGGTACTTTCCGGTGGTGTGGCCCTGCTTGAGAGCCCGACCGCCAGAGGCGAGGGATGGAACAGGCTCTTTCAGGCTCGGAGCCGTGGAGCGGGAAACCACTGCACGGTCAGTTCGGCCTGCGGCTCCGTCGCGGCCACCGCCACCATGTTCAGACGGTCGTTGGATTCGTATTTATCCCGTGCCTCCTGCTCGCTGCTGCCGCCCTTCATATGCCGGCCCATGATCTGTGTTGCCGCACGATCCAGATCGCACTCCAGAAACAAGCGCAGGTCCCAGAGCGCCAGCAGCCGGACCCAGGGCGGCTGCGGACTTAGAAGGTAATTGCCCTCCACCAGAACTACACCGGCTTCGGACCCGACGCACAGCGCCTCGGGGCGGGGATCGTGCAAGCGGCGGTCATACACCGGGAGGCGCAGATCCTCCCCCGCTTTCAGCCGCTGCAACGCGTTCGCCAGGGCGTCGACGTCGAAAGACTCCGGGCCGCCTTTCCGCCGGCGCAGTGGAACCCGCCGGCCCTGCAAGTCCACAATCGTACGCCGGTCGAGAACGGCATTGGGCCAATGCCAACCGTCCATGCCCAGGACCACCAGCCCTCCCGCCGGCCACACCCGCCGGGCCACCCACGCCAGCAACGCGGCAAACGTGGACTTCCCCCCACCGGGGACGCCGGCCAGCCCGACCATCAGGCGACCGGCAGGGTTGGCCTCCCGCCGCTCGCGTACGTGGGCCAATAGCGGCAGCAGGACGCAACGAACCTGCTCGGCCCTCAGATCAACAGGCGTAACGTACCCGGCCACATCGAGCAACACGGGTCCGGTGAGTTCCTGAACGTGTGTTTCCCAATCATCAGGATACGAGAGAGGCCATGGCTCGCGTGTGCGGGAGGTCTGCGCCATGGCCCCAGCCTAACCCAGCCGTTGCGGCCAGCAAAGCCCCCACCCCGGCCCTCCCCCGGAGTACCGGGGGAGGGAGAGCGGAGGTACAACCGTCCAAGTGACACGGGCACAGGGACGCGGGGACACGGGGACGTGGGGACACGGGGACGTGGCGACAAGGAGACACGGGGACAAGGAGACAGGGGGACGCGGGGAACAGAGACGGAGCGATGGAGAGAAGGAGAGACTGAGAATGAGACTGGGAGTCGACGACCCACGACCTACAACCTACAACCCACATCCCAACAACTGACCAAAGGACAACTGACCCAACCACTAACTACTGACAACTGACCACTGACAACCGACCGTTCCCTACCGCCCTCCCGTTTTTGATGCTGCCATCGATATCCTTCCCGCCTTGAACACGCACACTTGCGAACGCCCCCCGTTCTTGGCGGCATACAGGGCCTGATCCGCGCGCTGCAGGAGGGCCATGGCACTGCCGGGACGGTGCTCGTGCAGCGAGGCGACTCCGGCACTCATGCTGGGCTTGGGAGTGATGGGGAAGAGAGAAGCCCGCTGGGCGAAGAGCCGGATGGTCCGCTCGGCTACCGCCTGGGCCACACCCACGGGAGCTCCCGGCAGGATCAGTACGAACTCATCACCCCCGTAGCGGACCGCCAGATCCCCCTCGCGCACGCATTGCCGCAGGAGATCGCCGATGAACTGCAACAATTCGTCTCCGGCCTTGTGCCCCATCGTATCGTTGAGCGTCTTGAAGTGATCCACGTCGATCATGACCGCGGACAGGTCCTGCCCGCCGTCGCGCTGAGCCTGAAACAGTTCCTCACACTTCTCGTCGAGCAGCCGGCGGTTTCCCAGCCGGGTGAGCGGGTCCATCCACACCTTGCGCTCCACCTGGCGAAGTTGTTGCGACATCCGCTGGGACTCGAGATCGAAGCGGTGCTTCAGCGAATGCTCGAGGTCCGCGGCACGTTCCTGCCAGCCGGCCACATCCTGCCGCATGCCGGCCAGGGCACGAGCCAGCTCGCCGAGCTCATCCGACCGGCCCACAGGCAGGCGGGCAGTACCGTTGGCTTCGGCAGGCAGGCGTGCCAGATGAGCCAGCGGCGCGAGCAGATTCTGTCGGATGAGACAGAAGCCCATGATCAAGCCGGTCGCGGCGGTCAGCACCAGCCCCATGCTGAAACGCCAGGCGGGATCGGCCGCCGTCACGCGGGTTGCCGGTGGTCGAGAGGCGTAGACCAGCGTGCCCACCGGTTTTGAATCGCCGGGAACGCGGATGGGCACCGCCGCCAGTGTCAACGCGGGAATGCCCGCCGCTGGCCGCCCTTGCACGGCCACCGCGTTGGCCTTGCCGCCCAGGGACGCCCCACTGAACCGCTCGAGGTATTCTGCGAGTGGAGCCGAATAGCCCCGGACGGCGAGGGTTTCGCCACGTGAGTCCAGAATCGCCAGTAGCACGCTATCCGGGTGCCAGGCCCAGGCACGCAGTCGCGTCGGCCACCCGCCGGCGGGGCCGGCCGAAAACTCGACGGCAAGCTGCGCCGCGTAAGCCTCCGCCACGGCCACCACCCGGCCGTGCTCGGCGATCCGCTCGCCGCGCCGAAGCTGCCAAACCAGCAGCCCGCCGGCCCCCAGCGCGGTAGACGCCACCGCCAACGTCACCGCCAACCAGAGCGTCTGGCGGATGCTCAACGTCGGAGGCCGAAATGTAATCGCAACTGAATCCTGCACGTGCCCCATTCCCCACGAACGTACCGACCCCACCCGACGATAGAGGAAATGTACTTAATATTCCGGCTCCGTGCGGGGAGCCGGACCGCCGACAGGCAGAAAACCGCTGAGAACCGGCTCCCAAGCATCGATGACGAACCGCATCCGGCCGGTTATCGGAAGCACTGACTACGGAGACGTCCGGAAGACGCAGGTCTTGCCAACGGCATTCGCGTCCGCATAATGCGAACGCCACAACCGTCGCCGCTGTCTGGAGGCCCTATGCTCAAGCGCCCAGCTCTCGTTGGTTTGTTCGGCTCGGCCGCGCCGTGCCTGGTGAGCGGAATCATCGTGGGGTGTACGAGCCCCGGTGCCGTGCCCGTCAGCCGCGGCAATACCGCGGCCAAATCCATCGCCGCGAGATTTGATGCGGATCGCTCCATGCTGCTGGAGAACCGCTATCTGCTGGTTCCGATCACCCTGGATGAACCCTCGCAGAGCGCGATCTACTTCGGTTCGGTTTCCTTCAGCAAGGGGTCCTGGTCAGGCATGGGCTCCGGCCCGTGGGGCAGCAGTACGGTCCTGAACATCGAGATCGTCGATCTCCAGGAAAAGACCCATCATCGCGTATTCAACCATCCTGTGGCGGTCGGCCAGATGGATCTGACTTTCAATGAAGAAAACCAGGAAAAACCAGCCGCAAAGATCCATCCCCGGCCTACGTCGACGGAGGAGCAGGCGCCCCTCGCCTTTCCAGGCCACCTGGTGCTCCACGCCCGTACGAATGACACGACGGGCGATGGGCAGATCACGTGGAAGGACGAAGTCGGCCTCTACGCCTACGACTTGATTGCCGGGAAACTCCGGCGCCTCTCCCCCGAAGGCTATCACGTCGCCCGCGCCCGGCGCCGGGAAGACGGCATTCTCATGGTGCTGCTGAAGCAGCCGGAGCGGCAGGAGGCAGCGGTGTACATTCACATCATGGCAGACCAGAAGGGTTACTTCGCCGCGCAGGGATTGAACCCGCATGAGCCATGAAGTTTCGCACTCGTTCACACTTGCACGACGGCCCCGTTCATGTAGGTTTCCAGCCTGAGTATACCGGTTATAAACCGGTGCCACACCCGGCAGGAAACCGCCGTGCGGGCTGAAGTCCGCGGCGTCTGGAGACTTGAATGAGCAAGGTTGAAAAACTGCCCAAGCGCAGCCAGATCAAACCCCGGGACCAGTGGGATCTGACGCCGCTCTTTGCCAGCGATACGGCCTGGGAGAAAGCCTTCGTCCGCTGGGAGAAGCAGATCCGCGGCTACGAGAAGCACCGTGGCCGGCTGGCCGACAGCCCCACGGCCCTGGCGGCGGCGCTGAAGTTCGATGCCGATCTGAGCCGCGCCGGCGAGCGGCTCGGCAGCTACGCCTTCCTGCGGGCCTCGGAGGATCAGGCCAACAGCGAATACCAGCGAATGCGGGGACGCTTCGAACACGGGGCCACCCGTGCGGCCGAAGCGGGCAGCTTCATTCGACCGGAGATCATGGCCATCCCGAAGCGAACGATGGATCGCTTCATGAAGTCGCGCGAGCTGGCAGCCTGGCGTTTCCAGCTCGCGCAGATCGTTCGTTACCGCCCGCACACGCTGTCCAGGAAGGAGGAGCATTTGCTGGCCATGCAGGGCCAGATGAGTGAAGCCTCCAATCAGATCTTCCGGCAGCTTACCGACGCGGACCTGAAATGGGAGCTCATCCGCGACGAGAAAGGGCGTTCGGTAGAGCTGAGCCACGCGACCTTTTCGGTTTTGCTGCACTCGCCCTCCCGCCGCGTGCGCGAAGAGGCCTTCCACAAGTACTACCGGCAGTTCGAAACACACTGCAACACGCTGGCCGCCAGCCTCAATGCCTCGGCGCAGCGCGACGTGTATTACGCCCGGGCCCGCAATTTCAACACCGCCCGGGAAGCGGCTCTGTTCGCGGACCGTGTGCCGGCCTCGGTGTACGACCATCTCATCGCGTCCGTGCACCGCGCCCTGCCGGCGGTCTACCGCTACTTCGATATCCGCCGTCGGAAGATGAAACTGCGCGATATTCATCACTACGACACGTACGTGCCCATTCTGTCGGGCCTCCAGAAGCACCACACCTGGGACCAGGCGGTGAGAACCGTCATCGACGCACTCGAGCCGCTGGGCGGCGAGTACACGCAGGCACTGGAGCAGGGCCTGACCACCAGCCGCTGGTGCGATCGTTACCCCAATCAGGGCAAGCAGAGCGGCGCGTTCTCCGGCGGCGGCTACGATGGACCACCTTACATCCTCATGAATTATCAGCCGGCCGTGCTCGACCACATCTTCACGTTAGCCCACGAAGCCGGCCACTCCATGCACACCTGGTATGCCGCCCGTCATCAGCCGTTCCAGTACTACGGCTACAGCATTTTCGTGGCCGAGGTGGCCAGCACCTTCAACGAACAGTTGCTGTTACGTCATCTCCTGGACAAAACCACCCACCGAAAAGAACGCGCTTACCTGATTAACCACGCGGTGGACGAGATCCGCGGGACCATCATCCGCCAGACCATGTTTGCCGAGTTCGAGAACGTCAGCCACGCCCTGGTCGAAGCCGGCGAGCCGCTGACGGTGGAACGCGTGCGCGCCGAGTACCGCAAGCTGCTGGATACCTACTTCGGTCCCGACTTTACCCTCGATCAGGAACTGGAACTCGAGTGCCTGCGCATCCCGCACTTCTATCGTGCGTTCTACGTGTACAAGTACGCCACCGGCCTGTCGGCGGCCATCGCCCTGTCGCAACGGGTCCTGAATGGCGGAGCCCGGGAACTGGCTGATTATCTCGGGTTCCTCAAGGGCGGATCATCGAAGTACCCGCTGGACCTCCTCCGCGGCGCGGGCGTGGACATGGAGCAGCCGCAGGCAGTCGATGCGGCCATGGGACGGTTCGCCGAGCTGGTCGAGGAATTGGACGAGCTGCTGTAGCCGACCGCGCGTCACCGATGGAGCGGCCAGCCCTGAAAGGGTGACAGAAGCTCGCAGCCATCTATGGTCCCTGCGGGGCGCTCGCCGCTTCAAGCGCCACTCTCCACAGGGCTCACACCGGGCACGACGGCTCGTGGGCAGGCGTTTGCCGGTCCCCGTCGGCCGCGGGTATAGTGCTGGCACAAAAGGGATCGGGTTTCCGAAAGCAAAGGAGCGGACATGTCCACTCAGATGAGCCGACGAGGCTTCCTCAAGCGCAGTACGACCACGGCCGTGTGCGCCGCGGGGCTGGGCATCGTGCAGACTTACGCGGCCGACACCCCGAAGAAGAATCACGGCATGAAGAAGGCCGTCAAGTTCGACATGGTTCAGGGCGATGCCTCGATCCTGGAGAAATTCAAGCTGCTCAAAGAACTGGGCTTCGACGGCGTGGAGATGTATTCTCCCAGCCCGCTGGATCGAGAGGAAGTCCTCGCGGCCCGGGATGAAACCGGTCTGGCCATCCCCGGCGTCGTGGGCTCCAGGCACTGGAAAGTGCCATTGTCCGACCCCGACCCGGCCATCCGCGCGGAGGGTGTGAAGGCCATGGAGACGGGGCTGCGCGACGCAAAATACTATGGAGCCAGTACGATTTTGCTGGTCCCCGCGGTGGTCAAAAAGGAAGTGCCTTACGAGCAGGCCTACAAGCGCTGCCAGGAGGAGATCCGCAAGCTCATCCCGCTGGCCAAGGATTTGGGCGTCGTCATCGCCATCGAGAACGTGTGGAACAACTTCTTGCTCAGCCCCCTGGAGATGGCCCGCTTTATCGACGAGTTTGAGTCACCGTTTGTGAAGGTGTACTTCGACGTGGGCAACATCCTGCGCTACGGCTGGCCCGAGCACTGGATCCGCACGCTCGGAAAGCGCATCGCGAAGCTGGACATCAAGGAGTACAGCCTCAAGAAGATGAATTCGGAAGGGCTGTGGAAGGGATTCGAGGTGGAGCTGCTGGAAGGTGACTGCGACTGGCCGGCGGTGATGAAGGCCCTCAAGGACATCGGCTACGCCGGCTGGGGCACGGCCGAAATCCCCGGCGGCGACCGCGAGCGGCTCAAGAACATCGCCGAGCGGATGGACCGGATCTGGGAGAGTTAACACCGGGGCACGCTTTCGTGCTCTGTAGCGGCCGGGCGCCGGGGCGGCCGGGGATGGCAGCGGAAAGGGCGGCGCGGAGGGCGGCCGCCACA
>BTUC01000194.1:0-1151 GCA_045863575.1 Phycisphaerae bacterium | reverse complement strand
GCGCGGTCTCACCCTCCTCTCACGCCGCGGGCCCCGGGCCCCGGCCGCTACAACGGTCGAAGTCTCCAAGTGGAAGGGCACTAGAACGCATGGCCGACACTGTGATCCGCTACGAGGGTGCTTTCGCCCGGCAGATGGGCGCGGCGCACGCGTTTGCCTTCTGGAAGGGGCGCGTGGCCATGTATGCCCTCCTCAAAGGGCTGGGTGTCGGGCGCGGCGATGAAGTGATCCTGCCGGGCTACACGTGCGTGATGGACGTGAACCCGATCATGTATCTGGGCGCACGGCCGGTTTATGTCGACATCGAGCCGGTCACGTATAACCTCGACCCTGCCCTCCTGGAAGCGGCTATTTCGGAGCACACTCGTGTCATCGTCGCCCAGCACACCTACGGCTACCCGGCGGAAATGGACGAGATTCTTCGCATCGCCGCCGCGCACGGCCTGCCGGTCGTCGAGGACTGCTGCCTGGCCATGGGCTCTCGTTATCGTGGCCGACCGGTAAGCACGTTCGGCGTGGCCAGCTACTACTCATCACAGTGGAACAAACCGTACACCACCGGCCTGGGGGGGATGGCCACCACCAGCGACGATGCGCTGGCTGGCAAGATTCGACAAATGCGAGAGGCTGAAGCCGTCACTCCTGGAGCGAAAGAACGCTTCATGCTGACCGGGCAACTGGCCGTCTATCGCACGTTGATCTATCCCCGCACGACGGCTCTGGCAACAAACGCCTTCCGCTGGCTGACCCGCACAGGCCTGGTCGTCGGCTCCTCGAGCACGAGCGAATTCCGGCCGGATATGGACGCGGGCTTCTTCAAACGGATGAGCGGCGTGCAGGCCCGCTCCGGCCTTCGCCAGTTGCGGCGCGTGCCGGCTATGATCGAGCACCGCCGCCGCATGGGACGGCTGTACGACCAACTGCTTGCCGAGCGCGACTGGCCATCGCCGGTGATCCCGGAGCACCTGGATCCCGTGCTGGTCCGATATCCGGTGCGCGTGGCCGACAAGGAGCGGGCGCTGGCCACGGCCGCACAGAACTTCGTCGAGTTGGGAAGCTGGTTTGAGTGCCCGCTGCACCCCATCGAGACGCCGCTGCAGGCCTATGGCTATGAGCCGGGCATGTGTCCGGTGGCGGAGCAGGCCTGCCGC
>BTUC01000193.1:1294-13136 GCA_045863575.1 Phycisphaerae bacterium | reverse complement strand
GAGTTCGCTGACGTCGGCAGCCAACGCACGGTTCGCGACGGCCACCGCCGCGATGAGGGTCAGGACTGAAAGTATCGCATATCGTTTCATGGTCATTGCTCCAGGTTATCAGTCTGCCAGATGCTTACAGACGATAGGGGGCGCGCTTGGGTCGATCGAGCCAGCGGGCCGCCTCCGGATCACCGATGATCTCGTGCTTGGCCGGGTCCCATCTGATGGGACGTTTCAGCCAGTAGGCGATGTTGCCTAGGTGGCAGACCGTGACCGTGCTGGCGCCGATCTCGACGTCGCAGATGGGGCGCTGGCGGCTGCGGATGCAGTCGATCCAATCCTGCTTGTGATTTGAACTTTCATAGAGATGGATCTCGTCGGGGCCGATGCGCTCCTGCATGAGCTTTTCCGGCCACGTCTTGATAGAGCCTCGGTTGACCTCCACCTTGCCGTCTGTGCCGGTGAACAGCACACCATTGACGCCGCCGTGGCCTTCAGCCTTGTTGCTGCGGAACATGCGTACGCCGTTGGCATAGACGAAGGTCATCTGGTTGTCGCCTTCCGGGGGCAGGATCTGCTCCGGACCGCTGCCGTCCATGCCCATGCCCCACTGACCGATGTCAAAATGATGGGCGCCCCAGTCGGTGGTCATGCCGCCGGAATAATCGCGAATCCGCCGCCAGCCGCCGCCGTAGTCGCCGGAACAGCGGACCGAGTTATACGGCTGCAAGGGGGCCGGCCCCAACCAGCGGTCCCAGTCGAGCCCTTCACGCACGGGCTCCTCGGGGAGGTAGGCCTCCTGCGAAGGGTCGCCGATGTTGACGTGTACCGTCTGGAGCTTGCCGATGCGGCCGTTGCGGACGAGCTCGCAGCCGAAGCGGAAGTTCCAGTCGCTGCGCTGCTGGCTGCCGGTCTGGAACACCCGGCCGTAGCGCCGCGTGGTGGCTACCATCTGCTCGGCCTCGCGGACGGTCAGCGAGAGCGGCTTCTCGCAGTAGATGTCCTTACCCGCTGCGGCTGCCGCGCAGGCGATCATGGCGTGCCAATGGTCCGGTGGGGCCATGAGCACGGCATCAATGTCCGGCCGCTCCAGGAGCTTCTCGTACTCGTGGTATTCGGTACAGCCTTTGAATGTGCCGGACTCGCGGTCGGCTCCGTACTTCTCCTCAACCTGCTTGCGCGAGTTGGCGCGCTTCTTCGCGTCCACGTCGCAGACGGCGAGGATTTGTAGCTGGCGGCGCCACTGCGCGTTGCCCAGGACGTCGCCGAGGTGTCCGCCGCCCATGTTGCCGATGCCGATGAAGCCGAGGGTGATGCGTTCGCTGGGTGCCTTCCAGCCGTCACGGCCCAAGGCGCTGGCCGGGACGAAGTACGGCGCCGCGGCCGTGGCCGCCGCCGTCTTCAGGAAGGCACGACGGGTCACGCGACTGCGCTCTGACATGCCGTGTCCTTTCATAGAAGATCCATCGCAATCCCGGCCACTGTGCAGTCTGCGGGCCGGAGAACGGTGCGCTAGCTTAACTCCGAAGAAGCGGCCGGTAAACGGCCGGGACGGGGAAGCTGAAGCCACAGGAGAACAATTCGCGAGGACCTGGTTGTTCGTTGCCCGTGAGATGTGGCGGCAGGAACACGGTGTCAAGACCGCATCCGGTCCTATATGCCGGGTATTAAACTCCCAGCAGCGTCTTCAGGAGGGTAATGGACTCTGGCGCGGTTTTGCCGGATCGGCCGCTACCGACGCGGAAGTCGTCATTCGGAGGGTGACAGCAGGTTTTCGAACAGATAAAGTCCGCTCTTTCCGGGAGCAACAAAATCGAGATCCCCGTCCCGGTCCAGGTCGAGCAAAACTGCGGATGTGCCCACGCCGGCCGGTCCATTCTCCTGAATCACGTGGCGGCGCCATTCCCGGCGACTCGGATCGAAGGAGTACCAGTACAACACGCGCGGGTCCTCGGCGCCTGGATCCTTGCCATTATGCGCGTAGTAGCGCTTGCCGGTGATGAAATCCTGGCGGCCATCCCCGTCGATGTCACCCAGCAGCAACACGTGGGCCTGCGAGAAGCTCATGTCGATGACGTGCCTGGCCCAGGCGCGATCGCCTGTGGCTGTCCGATACTGCTCCAGCCAGTACAGGCCATAGCCGTGACCAATGCCCCAGATGAGGTCGGCATCGCCGTCGCCGTCCACGTCGTGGACCAGAATGGGGATGCTCGGATCCTCCAGGTCAAATTCCGCATGCCACGCCCATGGTCCCGTGGGATCGATCGGCCCCTCTGCCCAGCCCTTCTGGCTCACGATGTCCAGTCGTCCGTCTCCGTTGACGTCGCCGGTGCCCACGCCGGGACCGTCCATCTCCCTGGGAAGATCATACTTCTTCCAGGAAATGCCGTGCTTTCCGGCCGGATCGCGGCGGAACTGGTACCATCCGGGCTGCCCGTTGAAGATATCCGGGATGATGTCCGGCTGCCCGTCGCCATTAAGGTCGGCCAGAATGGCCGTCTCGATGTTGCCGGGCTCGTCGATGGGGATTTCCTCGAATTCCCCGCCGGCCATACCCGGGTTGCGAACCCAGGAGAGGCGCTGGTTGTGCCAGGCGGCGTTGATCGTATCCGTCCAGCCGTCGCCGTCTACGTCCACGGGCAGATCGCAGAAGGTCAGGTGATAGCCGCCCACGGCCGCGATGGCGCGGACGTCGTGCTTGTGCCAGCCCGGGCCTTCGTACCAGAAGCTCCCGCACTGGATATCCAGGTGGCCGTCACGGTTCACGTCGAGGACCCCCGCGCCTTCGAACTTGGAGTCGGCGTTGATCGTGTGCATCCGGAACGCCGGCTCACGGGCGGAGCGCATGGTCGGGGAACACCCGGCGGTGAGAAGCATCGCTGTTAAGGCAGCCATCAGGATTCGCAGATGCATCGTTGTCATTCCCTGCCAACAGAACCACTCGATCAGGACGCGTGCCACTGCTCTGTGACTGTGAGCAGTGCCGGAGTAAGCGGGGCGCCCGTGGTACCCAACCACTGCTGACACAGCAGTGGCACACATGGCAGCAGCAGCACATTTGGCAGCAGCGGCACCGGCTCTTAGGGCTCCCACAAACGTAGCACCACCGGCCCGGCCAACCGCGGGAGCCCGGGCTGGTAGAAGTAGCCGTCCAGAGTCGGCTGGGGCTGACGCTTCACTGCCACTTTCAGATGGTTGATGCCTGGCTTGAGCCGGCCGGTGACCAGGAAGCGGTACGGCGGCCAGTGATCCTTCAGCGCCGGCGCATCGTTCACGAATACCTCGCAAAGATTCTCTACCTTGCCCAGATCCAACAGGGCGTGAGCGCCGGCCTGAGCGGCGGTCAGTTCAAACTGCTGCTCATAGACCCGCGTCTCGCCGGGCGGGGTGTAGATGGCTTCGCTCAGCGAGAAGACCATCGGAGCGTCGCCTGCTTTCCAGTTCTCGTCGAGGTTCAAAAGGTCGCCTCGCCGGGGAATGGTCGCCCGTATGGCGGCATCGAGCCCATCCGGCAGGGCCGCGCCGTCCGACGGCCGGGCGACGATGATCCGCCCCTGGCCATGGGGAATCTTCAAGTCGGAAAGCCGCTCGCGGGCCTGAGCATCCAGGCCTAACCCCGGCATGAGCACGACCACGCGGAAGTCCATCCCGGCCAGTTCACGAACCACCTCGGCCGTGATCTGTGCGAATCTCTCCCGCGACACGCTCACCGCCTGAGTGTTTCCGCCCGGGCCATACGGGAACGCGGGGAAGACCATGCCGCCGGTCTCGACTGCGAGCCGCATCGCGCGGCGGGTGGCTTCCTCGATCGATTCACCGATCACTGGCAAGGGCCAGTACACAATGGGCGCCCGCTCGAAACGGCCCATCCAGGCGTACGGCAGGAGGAAGTCGTACCGAACCTCCGGCTGCTCGCGGCCATCCGTCGGCCATTCGATCGGGCCTCGCTCCTTCCCGTAGTTCGCATCGCCCAGCAGCAGGCTCACCTCGCGGGCCAAGCCGTCGATGACGGCCTCGACGCCGACACGGCCGAAGTGCGTGTTGGCCCAGATGCGTGGATCCGCGCCATAGATGCCGTAGTACTCACAGCGTTGTTTGAAGGGCCAGGGCTCTGGAATGGCCAGCCCGGCCGGGCGCGTCGTCGGCGGCAGGGGAGGCAGACGACTCAGATCGACCAACCCTGGTCGAAGCGCCATCAGGACGGCCGTCTCCCATGCCGCCGCGTGATCGCCCGCAGGAATGCCCTTGACCACCATGTTCTCACTGGCCGACAGCACCTTCATCCGGTTTCGGCCGTTGAACTTCTCGGCAACGCTCGGAATGATGCCGGGGTAATGGCCGGAGAGATAGACGGCCACCTTGAAGCCCATGGCCTCGATTTTGGTGAGGAGTTCCTCGGCGGCCGCCAGGTACAGTTCCTTGTCAATGGTCAGAGTGCCCCGAGGGTATTGCGTGGGGTCAAAGGGTGTCGAGTTGCCCGGCCCCGTCCAGATGGTGGGGAAGCACACGCCACCCAACTGCCGGGCGGCCATACGAGCCAGCGTTTCGGCCTTGAGGGCATCCAACCCGCATGCCGACTGTTCACCGTGCCACTCGTTGATCCCGGCCGGAATGTATGCGACAGGATGTTTGGTGATGACCTGCCTGAGTTCTTCGGGGGACATTTCGGCGTAGAGGTGCAGATCATTCGCGAAGAGACTGCGAGCGGCGAATATGACTGCCAGAGTGGCGACAGTGGCGCGCATTCGGGGATTCTCCGGACTCAAGACCGGCGAGGTCGGTGTTCCCAAGTGCTCACCGGGCAAGCACGCGACCCGCGAAGATACGTGGATAACCGCAGATGCCCGCGTTGTCCACCCACTGAATGAAGCGGCCGGCCTGGACTGCCGGCCGTTGAGGCGTGCTCAATGGCGAGGTTGGACGCCGGCCGCTATGGAATTGGAAGGGGCGTTAACCCGGCAGCCGGCCCCGGTTGCGGAAAACATAGAGGCCCTCTTTGCCGGGAGCCACGATGTCCATCCAGCCGTTGCCATCCAAGTCTGCGACCCAGAGGTAGATGCCTGCGCCGCTGGCCTCGTCGGCCGGGCCATAATCGATGGTGAAGCGGCGGAACTGGCCGCCGTCCATCCAGAAGGCGTATAGACCCACCGGATCGCCTGCGCCGGGGTCGCGGCCCAAGTGAGCGCGGTAACGTTTCCCGGTCAACAGCTCCGGCTTCCCGTCGTTGTCCAGATCCGCCAGGAGCAGATCGTGGTACTGCGAGCGGTCGGTATCGATATCGTGCTGGATCCAGGACCGTTGGTTCGCGGAGTCGATCTTCTGCTCGTACCAGGCCAGCCCATAGCCGTGGCCCATGCCGACGATGAGATCGGCCACGCCGTCGGCATTCACGTCATGCACGAGGATGGGTACGCTGGCCGTGCCGAGCTTGAAGTCGGCATGCCAGGTCCAGGCGCCCTTCCACGGGTCCAACGGCGCTTCCAGCCAGCCATCGGGGGCCACGAAATCGCCACGGCCATCTCCGTTGATGTCCCCAAAGCCCAGCCCGTGGCCGACGCCACCCTGCTTGAGCACGTGCTTCGTGAACGTACCTTTGGCCTTTCCAGCGCCATCCACCTCCAGCCGGTAGGCTACGATGTTGCCGCCCGCGTTGGGGCACACCTCGACACGGCCATCGCCGTCCACGTCCCAGAAGCGAGTGGTCTCAATGTTGCCGCACTTGTCGATGGCGTGCGACTTCCACGCGGCGGACTGGCCTTTCGGATTCTCGCGCCAGGTCAAGGTGGCGCCCCACCAGCCGCCGGTGATGATGTCCAGGTACCCGTCGCCGTTGACGTCCAGGGGATAATTGGAGAAGTCATCGTAGTAATCGTCAACGCGCATGATGTCACAGATCTTGTGCGACTTCTCGAATTCAGGCCCCTCGAACCAGTATTCGCCGCTGACGATATCCAGCCGGCCGTCGTTGTTGACGTCGAAGACGGCAGTGGCTTCGAAGGTCACGTCGCCGATCCGGGTGCGCTCGAAGACCAGCGGAGAGGAAGCGTTTTCCGAGGAGCCACCGGCAGTCTGGCCCCACCCTGTACTGGCGGTGAGTGCGACGGCCGCTGCGCAGTGGGTCCACAGAAGAAGTAACGCGGTGTTCTCCCTGTTCGAGCGGCCGCGCGGGCTGAAGCCCGCGGCTCGTTGCGTTTGGTTTTGGGAGGAGCTGCTCAGTGTGACAATATCAGCTTTGCTCTGCATCATGTCGGTTCACCCGATTTACTGCGCTGCCTGCTTGAATTCGATCGGATTGCCGTCTGGCGTGGTCAGCCGGGCACAGAAAGCCCAGCCCTGTGTGTTCTGCCAGATCTTCATCAGGATCGAGTTCCGACCCGCCTTGAGTTTGACAGGGATGCGATCCTGGTCCGGCACCAGCGGCCGGGCCACGAAATGGTCGAAAACCTTCTGCCCATTGACCCACACCCGCTGGCTGTCGTCGGCACCGACCAGCAGCAGGGCGTCCGTGTTCGCCGGCAGCGTGATCTCGGTATAGGCATAGGCGATCCGATTATCACCAGGGCCGAGGGGCTTGTGCAGGTCGATGACGCCGCGATCATCGCTACCGGTTGCCTTGACCCAGTCGAGCCGACGCTTGCCAACCATGTAGCGGCCCTGCAAGTTGACCTCGGGCTCGTTGATGTAGGCTTTATCCCAGCCGGAGTTGCCCTCGCCCAGTTCAAACGGACCGACCACCCACCACTGAGTCAGCAGGCCGAGCATGGCCGCATAGTCCCCGCCCGCCCCGGCCGCCCTCAGTCCGGCCACGACCAGCTTGGTCATCTCCGCCGATTGATCCAGTGAGCGAGCCACGTCGAGCGCCGCGATTGCTTCCGCCTTCTGTCCGGCGGCCGTCAGGGCGCCGGCCGCGGCCACGATCGCCCGGGCCGCAAGCGGCTTGAGGGCTTCGCTGTCCGCTGCCTTGCGAATCTCCGCCAGCGCTTCGGGTGCCGGGCAGTCGATCAATCCCTGCAGGGCCTCGCGGTGACTCTCAGTGTTGCCGGTGGACGTGAGCACGGTCCGATACGCGACGCCGGCTTCCTTCTTCTGGCCGCGCCTCTGCAGCGTGCGGGCAATCTTCAGCATGGCGGCGACAGGTTCGGCCATGATGTCGAGTTCCGCCAGATCCGCGAGTGTGGGCACCGCTTCGACCAATCCCGTTTCGCCCAGTGCCTCTACCGCCTTGGCCTGAATTTTCAGGTCATTCGTTCCCGCGTAATCGTCCAGGATGGATAGAACCAGGGGATGTTGCTTCTTTCCAAGTACCTCCAGCAGTTGCAGCCGCAGATCGCTCGGCTGGTTCGGGAATTCTCGAACCAGCGCCCGGGTGACGTCCACGCCCTGCATTCGCCGAAGCGCGTCGAGTCCTACCAGCCGGGTAGGAGGAACCGCCTCTCGTATGGCCGCCATTACCGTGGCTACGCACGTGCCGTCACCGATGCGGCCCATGCCGGCCAGGGCCGCGTCGCGAACCACCGGTGAGGAATCCCCCAGCAGCTCCTTATACACGGATACGGCGATCTCCCAGTTGCCGCCCTTGTTTTCAAGGGCCTGGGCCAGGCGAACGAGTGCATCCTTGGCCTCGGCTTGCGTGGCGTCATCCGCCTGGGCGACGACTTGCCTGACGGCTTTGAGCCTGAACGGATCGCCGGTCCACGCTAAGGCCCGGGCGGCCCCGGCGCGGACGCGCGCGTGGGGGCTGCGGGTAAGCTCCTCAATGGCGGTCAGGCTTGCCTTGTCCTCGAGGGCGGCCAGCGCGTTGAGAATCGCCCACTGGAAATCGGGGGTCGCCTCGGGCAGGTGCTCGCGCAGGGCCGTGCACGCCTCGGGCGTGCCCATTTCCTGCAGCGCCGCGCGGGCCTTCTCCTGCATGATGGGGTCTTTGTCCGACAGCAGGGCGGCCACCGGCGTGACTTCGTGCCCGGCGGGCACCACCAGCGGCAACAGCCGCAGCCCGCGCTGCTGAATCTCCGGCGTCTCGGCCGGTCCGACCAGAGCCATCAGGTGGCGGGTCACCTCGGTGCGATCCGCTTCGCGTCCGGGGACTGACACCTCCGCGCAGAAGTCGGATAGCACGTTGAATGCCGCTCGCCACACGCTCTGCTGCTCGTGGCGGATCAGCCGCACGATTTTGGGCGTGGCCTTGGCGATATCCTCGCGCGGGAGTAACTGCCGAGCCCGCGACCGCGCTCCCTCATCCTGGCCGGCCAGGTCGGCGATCAAAGCATCCGCCCGCGACGCCCAGGCCCAGCCCGGGGCCAGGATCGTCACCGCCACCAGGCTCCAGACAATTGTTGTCGGTCTTGCCATGAGTGTCATCGGGAGTACTCCCATGTGTAGCGGCCGGCCAAGAGAGCAGGATGTTGTTCTTCTGAAATCCGTGTACATCCGTGCGCATCCGTGGTTGAAAACTTCCGTCAGCTGCGTTGTTGTTGCCCCGCCTCACAGGTGCCACGGCGGCCGATACGACCGCGACAGATAGCGGTCCGCCTGCTCGTCGCGGATGAATCGCTCCTTCGCGCCGTCCCAGTTAAGCTTGCGCCGAACCTTGAGAGCGATTCCCGCCAGCAGTACCGGGATGGTCGAACGCACACCCTGTTCAATGTCCGCCGCCGGGCGCTTGCGGGTCTTGATGCATTCGAAGAAGTTGTTGTGGTGAGGCGGATGCGCCCAACTCCGCTCCGGTTCGCCCACGTAACGCTTGATGCCCAGGCTCTCGGGGAACACATCGAACGTGTTGCGGTCGACCAGAAGCTGCCCCCGGGTGCCCTGGAACTTGATGCCGTAACCATGGCCGACGTAGCTGTTGTGGTGCCGTTGCTCCCAGGTCACCGTGCAGCCTTCGTACTCCCACATCGCTTCGACGTTCTCATAATTTTCAGACCCTGCGCCGCCGCGATAGCTGCCGCCGTGGGCCTGCACGCTCAGTGGTGAGTCCTGGCCGATGCCCCAATGGACGATGTCCACAAGGTGCACACCCCAGTTGGTGAGCTGTCCGCCGCGGGCGTAATCATGGCAGCCCATGAAACCATAGTGCCTTTGCGGCGAGTAGGGCGCCCACGGCGCCGGGCCCTGCCACATGTCCCAGTCGAGCCCCTCGGGAACCGGGCCCGGCACCTCGCCTGCACCCCAGCCGTTCTCGTTGATCCAGACGGTTGCGGAGGTGATCTGGCCCAGTGTGCCGGCGTGGATCAGCTTCATGGCATCCTGAAAGATGGTCATGGAACGTTGTTGCGTGCCGAGTTGCACGACGCGCCCGTAACGCCGGGCGGCATCGATCATGGCCCGCCCCTCGGCCACGGTCGGGCAGGCGGGCTTTTCGACGTAGACGTCCTTGCCCGCTTCGCAGCCCATGATCGTGATCAACGGATGCCAGTGGTCCGGCGTGGGAACGAAGATCCCGTCGATCCCCTTGAGGTCCAGAACTTTGCGGAAGTCCTGAAAGCCGCGCGGGGCCTTGCCGGACAGTTTTTCCACGACCCCGACAGCGTTTTCGTAGCGGGGCTTGAAGCAGTCGCAAACCGCCGCGACCATGCATTGTGGGTTGACCGCCAGCGCCTCCAGGTGCCGGGTGCCCATTCCGCCGGTGCCGATGACGCCGAGGATGATCTTCTCGTTGGCGCCCATGCGTGCATAGGTGCGGACGGGCCGTGCCAGGGTCGAGCCCGCTGCCAGTGCTGCGGCGCCGCCCCCGATGCGGCGAAGAAAGTCCCGCCGTTTGATCCGTTTGTGACGATTCACCGCAAACCTCCCCTGGTGCGCTGCTTCGGCCTGTTGCAGAACGCGATCTGCAAGCCGGTAGCGGCCGGCCTTTGTGCCGGCTGTTGTGCCTGGCAAGCAACGGCCGGCAGGGATGCCGGCCGCTACAGGCCTGAGACAGTCGCTCAAGCCGGACACCCGTCCGTGTTGCCCGAATTTCTAACCCTCCCGTGTACATGCGTCAAATCCATGGCGTTCCTTCGATTCAGTTCGATCTGGTGCCGATTCCAGTCCAGGAGTCTCGCGCTCCCGCTCGTCGGACAGGCCGCCTTGGGTGCCGCCAGTGCCCTCACCGGCGGTTTGCCGCTGCCAATCCGCCGGTGAGGGCACCGGCGGCACGGACGCGCGGCCTTCGGCGCGACACTGTGCCACTGGAAACGGCACTAGCGTGAAACTCTGGCTGCCTCTGGTCGGTCGTACAGGTGGACAGCGGCAGGAGGATGGTGTCATGGCCTGTTCGCAGGTGTCGGCGCCGGTTCGCTGGGCGGCGGTGGCAATGGCGGCCGCGGGATCGGGAGCTTTGCTGGCCGCCTGTTTCCCTCCTTTGAGCATTCACTGGCTGGTGTGGGCGGCGATGGTTCCATGGCTGCTGGTACTGCCCAGGACCGGGCCGCGGCCGGCGTGGGTGTTTGGGATCCTCTTGGGTCTGGTGTTCTACCGGATCGGCGTAGCCTGGGGCCTCACCGTCGCTGGTCCGGTGGGGGGCATCATCATGGTCGTGCTCTCCGTCTGGATGGGTTTCGCTTTTCGGGTCGCCCGGCTGATCATGGAACGTTTCCCCACTGTGGGCATGTTGATCGGCCTGCCGCTGGTGTTTGTCGGACAGGAGGTGCTGCGCAGCGAGGCCTTGCCGCGACTGCGGATTCCCTTCCTGGCGCTGGGCTACAGTCAATCGTCCAATCTGTGGATCGCCCAGATCGGCTCGCTGGGAGGCGTGTACTTTCTGACCTGGCTGATCGTCACCGGCAATGCCTGCCTCGCGTACGGGATCATGCGTCGGACCTGGCGAAGCTGGCTTCCGGCGGTCGGCTTCGTACTTCTGGTGGCGGCGCTCGGCTTCCTTTCTCAGCCACCCGATTTCAGCAATCAGCCGCCCATCGCTGTTGCCTGTGTACAGGCCGAGTCGGAGCGGTACCGGGATTATGAGGCGCTCACCCGGACTGCCGTTGACCGCGCAGAAGGCCCGGCGCCGGCTTTGGTGGTCCTTCCGGAACACACCATCACCGACTATGCCGACGAGGATCACCCGCTGGTCCGTTCACTGGCCCGCATGGCCCGCACGGCCAGGACGTACATCTGCGTTGGAGCGCATACGCGTGTCGCACCCACGGCCGCCTGCGACTACGACAACGTCGGTCTGCTCATCGGCCCGGGAGGCCGCATTCTTGCACAGCAAGGTAAGTCCGTTCCGCTGCCGTTCTTCGTCGACGGCAACCCCGCCCGTGAACAGCACATCGTGGCCACGCCGCACGGTGGAGTCGGCATGCTGATCTGCTACGACGCACTCTTCACCGACATCAGCCGCCGGCTGGTTGACCGGGGAGCCGAGATCCTGCTGGTGCCGGTGATGGATGCGAAGCGCTGGCCCGACCAGGAGCGCCTCCAGCACGCGGCCATGGCCCCGTTCCGCAGCATCGAGCTGCGCCGTTGTGCCGTCCGGGCGGCCAGTTCCGGCGTATCCCAGATCATCGACGCGACCGGCCGTGTCACTGCCGAGCGAAGCCGCCAGCAGGGCCCCGGCGTTCTGTGCGGTATGGCTTACGCGGTCAATGTGGATACAATCTTTGCCCGGTTGGGATATCTGTTCGCCCCCCTGACCGGCCTACTTTTCCTGGGCGCGGTGGCCGTCCTGACGGTAGGCGAATGGGTAACAAGGATCCGTAAGCACCTGAGGTGACAATGTTCTGGTCGCGCTTCTTCATCCCCACAGTCAAGGAAACTCCCGCTGACGCCGCCGTTCCGTCGCATCAACTCGCCATTCGGGCGGGCCTGATCCGGCAGGTGGCGGCCGGCTCGTACACGTATCTGCCGCTGGGCTACCGCAGCCTCCGTA
>BTUC01000193.1:0-1284 GCA_045863575.1 Phycisphaerae bacterium | reverse complement strand
CGTAAGATCGAGGACATCATCCGCGAGGAGATGAACGCGGCCGGCGCCATCGAGCTGCACATGCCGGCACTCCATCCGCTCGCCTGGTGGGAGGAGACTGGCCGGGCGGCGGTCATGGGCGACGTGCTGCTGCGGATTAAAGGGAGCAGTTGGCAGGTCGGCGTAGTCCTCGGCCCGACGCATGAGGAAGTGATCACCGAGACGGTGCGGGCGTATGTCAGCAGCTACAAGCAGCTCCCGCTGAATCTCTACCAGATTCAGACCAAGTTCCGCGGTGAAGAGCGGCCCAAGAGCGGCGTCCTGCGCACGCGCGAGTTCCAGATGAAGGACGCCTATTCGTTTGATGCGGATAAAGCCGGTCTGGATCTGAGCTACCAGAAGATGTACGCCGCCTACTGCCAGATTTTCAAGCGGTGCGGCCTGCCGTACATGGCCGTCGAGGCGGAGTCGGGGCCCATTGGCGGTGATGCGTCACACGAGTTCATGGTCCTGACCGACGCCGGCGAGGATTTCGTGGCCATCAGCGAGGATGGCCAGTACGCCGCCAATCTCGAGCGGGCCACGCGGACCATTCCACCCCTGCCGGCCGACCCCGACGCGTCGGCCATGCACACGCTCCAGGAGGTGCACACGCCCAGCTGCCCAGGCATTGAGGATGTATGCGCGCTGCTCAAGGTCACGCCGCAGCAGATGGTCAAGACGCTGGTGTACGAGATCGAACGCGCCGGTGCGAGCGAAGAGAAGGGAAGGAGTGGGGGGGGTAAAGGCCCCGCATTCGTCATTGCCTGCGTCCGCGGGGATCATGAGGTCAACGAGAACAAGCTCAAGCGCATCTGCCGCGAGCGCGGGTTGGAGGGCAATGTCCGCATGGCCGGTCTGGAGTCGGCCGCGACGGCCGGGTTCGCGATCGGCTATGTCGGGCCGCACGTCGTGAACGGCGCCGAGCACCTGCTGATCGTCGATCCGGACGCCCGGGCGGTGGTGAACGCGGTCACCGGCGCCAATCGCCCGGATCACCACGTGACCGGCTTCAACTGGGCCCGCGAGCTCAAGCCGGACTGCCTCACGGCCGCGGTGGTTACCGATGTCCGCAATGCGGTGGAGGGCGATTTGGCGCCGACACCGCCGGCCGCCGCCGGGTCCAGGCTGCGCTTCGCCAAAGCCATCGAGGTCGGCCACGTGTTCAAGCTGGGGACGAAGTACTCCGACGCAATGGATGCGACGTTCCTCGACTCCTCCGGCCGTCCGCAGAAGTTCATCATGGGCTGTTATGGCATCGGCGTG
>BTUC01000192.1:0-13243 GCA_045863575.1 Phycisphaerae bacterium | reverse complement strand
ATTGTACGTATACAAAGTACGAAGAGCCACCCATGGCCGCTGAACTTGTCATCCGCATCGACCTGGATTCCACCGTGCCGGCCTACCGCCAGATCGTTGATGCCTTGCGCGCGTTGATGGTTGAAGGCCGGCTGGCCGCCGGCGAGCAGTTGCCCACCGTGCGCGAGCTGGCCCTGGACTTAGGCGTACACCACAACACCGTGGCCCAGGCGTACCGCGAGCTGGCCGCCGAGGGCTGGCTCGATCTGCGCCGCCGCCGAGGGGCCCTGGTCCTGCAGCGCAAAGGGCCCCAGCCGTCCGCCGGGGCACGTGAAGAGTTCGACCGCCACCTGCGCGAGCTGGTGGCCAAGGCCCACGCCGGCGGCCTCAAGCCACGGACCATCATCGAAATACTCGCCCGGACGCTCAGTCAGATGAAGGAGTCGCCATCATGATCTACGTCATGGCCGTCGTGCTCTGGGCCGTGATTACCGCCATCGTCGGCCTGATCGGGGTGGTCTTATGGAAACTGCCCGACCGCACACGGCCGACCCTCTTCTTCGCCGTCACCGTCCCGGCCGCGTTTCGCGCGACGCCCGAGGCCGCCGGTATCACGGCCGGCTATCGCCGGCGCGTCAGCGTGCACACGATCATCGCAGCCGTCCTGTGCGTGCTCTCAGCCGGCGCCACACTGGCGATCGGAGAGCGGCCGTTGATGGTGATTGGAGTTCTGGCCCTTGTGCTCCTTCCACTGCTCTGGCAGACAGTTGGCGCCTTGCAGGCGCTGCTCCGGGCCCGCCGGGAAACCTCGCCTCATGCGGTTCGCCCGAGCCGTGTCCGCGAAGCAGCCCTCCGGCCGCGCGGGACACAACGTTCGGATATCCTGCTGACCACATTGGGCGTGCTGGGGCCCGTGGTTCTGCTGGCCGGGAGTGCCATGTACCTCTGGATACGATGGGAGGACATTCCGCCGAAGTTCCCAGTCCACTGGGGCCCCTCCGGCCAGCCCGATCGGTGGAACACGCGAACACCGATGGGCGTGTTCGAACCGCTGTTCATTGCCACGGCCATTTACATCCCCTACCTCCTGCTGGTCTGGGCGGTCGGTCGAGCCAGGCGGGTGGCCGCTACCGGCGCCGCCGGCACCCGGGAGACCCGCTTCCGCCGATGGATGCAGGCGGCCCTGATGGCAGCAGGCAACGTCACGGTCGCGCTCGTGGTGCTGCTGGGCATCTGGCTGCCCTTTCGGAACAGCGATGCACTGCCGGCAGGTGCGATGGCCTTGATCCTCGCCGTGGTCGTCGCCATGACCGCGGTCATCCTCTGGCTGTGCCTGCGCGCCGGTCAGGGCGGCCATCGCCTGCCAGTGCGGCAAGACCAGCAGCCCACCCCGGAAACCGAATCGGCTGCCCAGTCGGTCGGCGACGGCACCCTGGACGAGCACTGGATCGGCGGCGTTCTCTACTACAACCGCGATGACGCGGCCGTCGTGGTCGAGAAGAGGTTCGGGATCGGCTGGACGTTCAACATGGCCCGTCCGGCCACCTACGTCATGCTCGCCGCCCTGCTCGTCCCGGAGGTTCTGATTGTCTCGGCCATCCTGTGGTATCAATCCAGGGCCAGTGCAGAAAGCGGCCGATCCGCCCCTTCCACCCAACAGGCTGCGAGCGTGCCCCGCCCTGAATTCATCACCGACCCGCAGCTGATCGGAAGCTGGCAGAGCGTCGATTTCGTACAGCAGATCGCCGACTTTGATCCGGCCCGCCCATCCACTCACGGCGAATTGTTTTTCAAGGGCATGACCATCAACAAGGACGGCACGATCACCCCGCAGGGCTGGCTCTGGACTAAGGGACAGATCTCCGACGGACCGAACGATCCGCGCCCGGCCCGCTACGAAATCCGCCGCCTCGACGGCCGGCCGTATCTGTTCTTCGAATGGATCTCCGGCGACGTGACCATTCGGGGGATGACGCCGTCCTACTACGTGCTGTCTCCTTCAGAGAGCCGTCCCCAAAGGGGGACCAATGGCACCGCCGCTTCCGAGGAGCCTGCCCATGGTGAGGGCGGAGCGCATTGAGCAATCGGCTGGTTACTCATACCGACGACGACGAAGACAAATCATGCCCAGGCCCAACCCGGCGAGTACGCCCGGCTCCGGCACGGCCACCGCGATGTACCCGATCTGTACCACCGAATCCGCAGAGGTCGTGTCATCGCCAAAGAAGAGGAAATTCGGCTGCGTATAGGGATTGAACACCGGCACCGACTGATTGGTGTAATCCCGCAGGGAACCGCCCAGCACCGGCCAGCCATTCGCCCACAGCGTGTAGCCGTCGTCCTGGATGGCCAGCGAATAGCTGTGCAGCGCCCCCGAGGGGTCGAAACCGTCCGAGCTTTCCGCATGCGTGAACATCCGGTTGGCAGCCACTGAATCGTCATCGTAGGCCCACACCTGGTCCGCCCAGAAGCCCAGTTCGATGCCCTTCAGATCCTGCGTGATGACGATCACGCTGAACCCGGCGCGGTCGTCGACACCGTCGCCGTTATCGTCGCGCGGCGAGTTGTGCCCCTCACTGAGCACTCGCAGGGTGAAGTCGACCGAGAAGCCCGCTGCGTGATCCAACACCACCGGCATGTTCGGATGCTGGCCCGCGTACGGCACCAGGGGAACGACCGGGAAATAGCTGAAGTAGCCGGCTGAATCGCCACGCTGGGCCGAGGTGTTCAAGGTGGTCAGCCCGCCCGCCGCGCTCTGAACCATCCCATTACTGCCCAACGGCGGGAACGGTGCGTACCCGAGGACAAACCCCTGGTCCGCCGGCGTCTGCCCTCCACCGCCCACAGCCCCGTCGTATAAAATGTGCGTCTGCGCCCACGCGCCGCCAACAACACACCAGCACACCGCCACGCAGCAAACAGCTCGCCATCGCATGCGCCACCTCAGACTTTCAAGGTTGGATGAACTGCCCAACGCCGGAAGTGGTCTCTCTCCCACTCCTCCGCAGGCCAAGAGCGTACCACAGGCTGCGGCGCAAGTCTATAAATTGCAGATGGTCTTCATCAGCTCGGCAGGTGATTGAGGGCGGCGGCGATCCAGAAGCGGATGCCCCCAGAGCAAATCGACCGGTGCGCGGACACCGGCGGGTGCGAAACCGCAAGCTGCCAACAGCGAGCGGCTGCGCTCCACGGGAGGCGGCATCAGACGCCCTTGAAGCTATTGGGCAAATCGCCCGGGCCCTCCAGCCGCTCCCGCAGCTCCTGGCGGTCCGATACTTCAATGATCTGTGAAATGTCTTCCAGCGCGGTCCAGACTGTCAGCCCCACCCGCCATTCCTCCGGTTCGTCGCTGTCGACCACCGTACCTACCAGAAACTCCTGCCCGCCAATCTGGCGCCGTGAAGGCTGCTCGATGATCGTGCTTACCTCGGGCTCGGATCTCGTCGTCAGGATCAGAATCTTGCCCGTGAAGTCGCGGTGGCCGGACTGAGCCTCCCCGGATTCGGGGCGGGTGGCGGGTCCGCCGGTCTGCGAGGCGAGATACCCTCCGCCGATCAAAACCGCAACCAGCGCGATCAGTATGGCAGTCCGCATCCGAGTTCTCCTTCAGGTCCCCGCTTGTAGTCGGGCAACTTCGGCCTCGATCAGCTCGCGCAGAATGGACCGATGGCAGCGTGCCTCGCGCGTGCAGGACGACGAGCAGAGCAGTGTGATGGTTTCGCCGGCCACCACGCGCCCAGCCAACTCGCAGATGACCGGCGTCTGGCCCTGCATCTCACGAAGGTAAGCCGCCCGATACACGTTCCAGGCCAAGGCCACGCCCCGCTTGCCGTACGCGGCTGCGTGGAGCGACTCGCTCGGACCCAGTTCAGGACGCCACTGGTCCCAGGTTTCCTCGCTCTTGGGCAGCCCTCTGGGTCGATACCGGCAGACCAGGATCCTGAAGCCATCATCCGGCTCTCGCGGATCATCCCAGCGCTTGGTTCTGATCGGCATAGTTCAACGCGAATTGAACAGTCCGCTGCTTACAGAGCCAAGCGGACTTTTCCCACCTCGACCCGCTTGCCCGTCCGCGAGGACTCAAACCCTGCCAGGGCAACGGCCAGGGCCGCACCGCCGGCATCGATATTGCTGCCCAGATCCTCTCCGCGCCGCAGGGCCCGAACCACGTCGGTGACCTCTACCCCCCAGCCGCCGGTCGTCGGTTTGGGGTCCAGCAGACGGGTCCGTAAATTGGGTTTCTTCTTGGCATCGGGGGTGACCTCTCCCGTGGTGAGGGTGAGTCCCGCGGCATGGTTCTGGATGATGCAGCCCTGGTCGCCCATGATTTCGATGCCGACGAAGCCGGCGGGGCTGGTCCAGCCCACTTCGATGTAGCCCAGCGTCCTGCCGCCCTCAAACTCGAGCAGCAGCAGGGCATTGTCGTCGACCCGGATGTCTTTGCGCAGTGTGCCCGCCTTGCCCTGCACGGCCACAACCGGCCCTATCAACCAGAGGGCCTGATCGATGGCATGGATGCCCATATCCAGCATGGCTCCGGCGCCAGCCAGTTGGGGGTCGTAGAACCAGTCGCTCTTGGCCCAGCCGGGGTACGGCCCCCGGTGGGCGAGTCGCATGCGGAACATGTAAGGATCACCGATGACGCCGGCGTCGAGCATCCGCTTGATCTTACGGTTGCCCCGCTGAAAGCGGTGAGAAAACCCGACGATGAGCTGCCGTCCGCTCTTCACCACGGCACGACGGATCGCCTCAATCTCCTTCATGCTCAGGGCCGCCGGTTTCTCCAGCAGCACATGGGCGCCCGCCTCCAGAGCCGCAATCGCGTGTTGGGCATGAAACCGATTGGGCGTGGCCACGGAAACCACGTCAAGCCGCTCGGCCGACAGCATCTCCTCGTGATCCTCGTACACCCGGCAATTGGTGCCGGCTATCCGCTGCGCTTCCTTCCGACGCTGGGGGACCGGATCGCATCCGGCCACCAGATCCACGCCCGGCGTCCTGAGGTATCCAGGCAGATGCAACGCCTGGGCAATCGAGCCACAGCCGATCACGCCGGCTCTCCAGTTCCTGGCCACGAAGATTCTCCCTTCAGAAAAGCACCCGCCCCCCCTCCCGCCGGGCCAGCATCCTGCCCGATGCATTGCCGGATGTCCAGTGGGCTCCCCCACGGCTTTTGCACTCCCAACCGAACCTTTATGCTTGCACGGTGCTCCTGTTTTATGTGCGACATTCCCCGTAGAGGAAACAGTGGCGGACTCGCTGCCAAACCTGCTGGATCGGGCGCGCCAAAGCGACCCCTCGGCCGTAGCCGAACTCGTGGAGCGATTCGGCCCCCCGGCCCGGCGGCTGGCCGCGGCTTTGGTCGGCGGTCTCCAGGATGCGGAAGATATCGTCCAGGACTCGTTTGTGACCGCTCTCGCCCGCCTGGGCGACCTGCGCGAGCCGGAGGCATTTCCTGCCTGGCTGCGCCAGATCGTGCGCCGCCGCGCCGGAGGGTGTCTGCGGCGATTCCGCGAACACGAACAGGCCATCCCGCCCGCGACCGCCGCGTCCCTGCCGTCGCCGCTCGAAGACCTGGAATGGAAGGAGCAATGCGAGCGTGTGCGGGAGGCTTTGAGACGGCTTCCGCCGGCCGGGCGCGAGACCGCGGAGATGTTCTACCTCGACGAGAGGAGCATTGCCGATGTCGCCGCCGCCCTGGACGTACCTGCCGGCACGGTCAAACGACGCCTGCACGATGCGCGTCGCAGGCTCCGCGTTCTGCTGGCGCCGATAGGCATAGAACCGCCACCAGAAGCCGGGTCAACGCCACACGAACCAGACACATGGTGAAGGGAGGAGTTGAACCATGATCAGCGCGTCCATCCCCGAACTGGAAGGCTGGCTCGAGGATACCGCCCGACTCGGCGGGACGGATCTGCTGCTGCTCTCGGGGGAACCGCCGACTGTCCGCATCGCCGGAAGGATTCAGCGGCTCGATGCCGACCCGCTGACCGCGACAGATACCGAACGCATAGCGGCCGCGGCCCTCGGATCCGACCGCCTCGCGCAACTCGGCCCGCACGCCGGGGTCATTTACGTGACACTCCGGCTTTCCGAAAGCACCCAGGCGACCCTCTGCATCGCGCGTTCCGACGGCCGTATCACCTTGCGCGCGCGTCCGGCGCACAGCTTTGTTTTCGAACCCCGCCGGATCCGCGTCCCGGAGCAGGTCATCCAAGCGGTAGAGGCGCCGGGCGGCGGGCTTGTCCTGGTCACAGGCCTGCCCGGCTCCGGGAAAACCACGACCTGCTACTCGCTCCTGGAGCATCTGAACGCGACGCAGGACATCCACATGGCCTTGCTCGAGTACCACGCCGAATACATGTTCGAACCCAAGCGGGCGCTGATCCAACGACGCAACGTGGGACTGGATGCGCCCGACATGCAGAGTGCCATCCATTCAGCCCTGGTCCAGGATGTTGACGTCCTGTTCATTGGGGAGCTCCGCGACCCGGAATCCCTCGCAAGTTGCCTGCTGGCACCTGAACACGGACGGCGCGTCATCACGCAGCTCCATCAGCCTGCACCGGAGTCCGCCATTCGCCGAATCGTGGAATTGCAGCCGGATGAAAGCGCCGCAGCCTTCAGGCGGCTGCTCGCGCGCCACTTGCGGGCCGTGCTGGCGCAAGTCATCCTGCCCCGCGCAGACGGCCCCGGCCGTGTGCCCGCTTATGGCCTGCTTCTGCCCGATGATGCCATGCGGGAGGCGATTGTTGAAGGACATGACGTGCTCGACGGCAGCCGGCCGCTGCCGGAAGGGTGCCGCACGCTGGCCGAGGACGTGGCTCACCTGCGCGATGAGGGCATCATCACGCCGGAAGCGGCGCGCGTGGCGCTATCCACCGGCTGAGCCGTGCCTTCCCCGCCGCGCCTGGCGAATCCTGCCGGGTTTCGCTTCGACAAATCCGCGCCATTCGACTATCTTGGCCCGCTCCGAATTTGAAAGCGAGGTCGTTTATGAGGCCATACTACTGGGCTTGTCTCGCAGGTTGCTTGTCGTTCTTCGCCGGCTCGGCAGTGCCAGCCGCTGCTGCGGATCCCTGGGTGATTTATGAAGGCGGCGAGGGGCCCGGCAACGGTAAGCACGTGGTGCTGATCTCAGGCGATGAAGAGTACCGCTCCGAAGAAGCGCTGACGCAGTTGGGCAAGATTCTGGCGACGCAACACGGCTTCCGCTGCACCGTGCTCTTCGCGATCGACCCGAAGGATGGCACCATCAACCCGGTCAACCAGAACAACATTCCGGGGATGGACGCCCTGAAGAAAGCCGACCTCATGGTGATCGCGACGCGCTTCCGCGACCTGCCCGACGATCAGATGAAGCACTTCGTGGATTATATCGAGTCGGGTCGGCCCATCCTGGGGATGCGCACGGCGACGCACGCGTTCAAAATCGGTGAGGGCAAGGCCTACGAAAAATACACCTGGAACAACAAGGACCCTGCCTACGAGGGCGGCTTCGGTCGGCAGATCCTCGGGGAGACCTGGATCAGCCATCACGGCCGGCATGGCAAGCAGAGTACCCGAGGCATCCTCGCACCCGGCGCCAAGGGACACCCGATTCTCCGCGGCATATCCGACGGGGACATCTGGGGGCCCACCGACGTATATACGGTAACGCGGCCATTACCTGGGGACAGTCGGCCGCTGGTGCTCGGCCAGGTTCTGGAGGGCATGGCGGTTGACGACAAACCTGTCGAAGGAGAACAGAACGAGCCGATGATGCCCATTGCCTGGACCAGGACCTACAAGGGCGCCGACGGCAAGACGGGTCGTGTGTTCACCACGACCATGGGAGCGGCCACGGATCTGGCCAGCGAGGGCCTGCGGCGGCTGCTGGTCAACGCCGTGTACTGGTGCGTGGGTCTGGAGGAGAAAATTCCCGCCAGGTCCAAGGTGGATCTCGTGGGGAAGTACAAACCGACCTACTTCGGTTTCGGCGAACACCAGAAGGGCCGCCGGCCATCGGATTATGCGATGCGCGGGGAAGACTGACTACACCGTTGCGGCCAGGATGGCTGCACACAAGCACCATGGCTGCACCAGATGCGTGCACGCCGGACTTCAGGAACAATGCATGAAGAATACATCCGGGGCCACGCTTCTCCGGCTGGCGGAGACACGAGGCCACTCAAGGTCACAGCCAGATCACGCCCCGGGCGTCTGGGCGGTTGCCGTCCTGCTACTGGCCATCGCGGGGACGCTGCCCGGGGTCTTCGGCGGTCCGGCGCTGGGAGATCACGAGGCTATCGTGGCCACCTGCGCGCGGAACATGCGTCTGACGGGTGATTGGCTGGTGCCCGAATTCCTGAACATCCCATTCATTCGCAAGCCGCCACTGGCCTACTGGCTGGTGGCGGGTGCGTCGTACCTCTTCCCGAACGAACCCCACACCGGCCTGCCGGTGACCACCGCGGCCGCGCGCCTGCCATCCGCTCTGGCCGGCCTGGGAACCATCCTGCTCATCTGGAAACTGGGGGCCGTGATGTTCAGCGCGAGAGTGGGGCTGCTGGCAGCGGCGTTGGCCAGTTCCAGCGTCATGTTCCTGCTCTACTCGCCAAACGCGACCGTGGAGATGCTGCTGACATTCTGCTGCGTCTGGGCGTATGCGCACTTCTGGTTCGGCGTGAATGCGAAACATCCAGGCCGCCGCGCCATGCACATGCTGCTGTTCTACGTGGCGCTGGGCTTCGGCATGCTGGCCAAGGGCCCGGCGCCGCTGCCCATGGTGGCCGTCCCGCTGGCCGTCTGGTGGTATACCCACCGATCATTGCGCATCCTGGCCCGCTCAGGTCCGGGCGCCTGGCGCGAAGCCATGTCGAGCTTCGTTCGAGAACTCTGGCCCCAGACGCGACGGGCGTTCACTCAACTGTGGCTGCTGCCTGGCCTCGTGCTGTTTGCGGCCTTCTTCGTGCCCTGGATGGTGGTGGTGGCCCGGGCCGAGCCGCACGCCTGGCAGGAGTGGAACTCCCAATACCTCCAACGAGCCCAGGGCGACTATCTCGACAGCCGCGATCGCAGCCCGTTCTACTATCTGCCCTATGTGCTCGGGTTCCTGGCGCCCTGGGTATTCGCGCTGGTCGAGGGAGCGGCAGCACCGTGGATGAAGCGCTATTCACGGATGCACAAGCCGCTGCTCTATTGCGGGTTGTGGGCACTGATCAGCCTGCTGATCATGTCGCTTGAGCCGTTCAAGAAGCCCTATTACATTCTGCCCGCCCTGCCGGCGCTGATGCTGATGATGAGCCTGGTGCTGGACCGTTTTCTGTCACTGCCGCCACCTCCGCCCCGCGTGGGCTGGTCCGTGGTGGCTGGCCTGGCCGTCGCATTGGCCGCCGGCGTGATCGTGGGCGCATGGCAGCTTCGCCGCGGCTTCCCTTCCGTGGCCGTCCCGCTCACCATGGCAGCGGCCATTGCGGCAGTGGCCCTGACCGGCTCGGCCGTCCTGAAAATGCGCGGCCGAGGCTGGGCCTGTGCCGGCGTCATTGCCGCCGTCACCATCGCTCTCTTCCAAGTCGTCTGGCAGGGCTATGGGCGGGTGCTGGACAATGTGGATCGCGCCCAGAAGCTGGCCCAGGCCCTCGACGAGCACAAAGTTCCCCAAGATGCGTCCGTCCTCTGGGCGGATGGTCGTCCTGACGCACGGGTCGGGTTCTACTTTGGCCGTCAGACCGGTTTTCTGATCCCGCCGGCCGAGATCGTCACGCAGATTCTCGATCGCAAACAGGGCAAGCGGGAGATTCAGGAGATGGCTGCCGCCCGCATCGGGGAACTGCTGCGTTCGGCCGAGCCGGTTTACCTCATCCTCGAGCGGAGCAACCTGGAACAGCTCAGCCGGCTCAGAAGCATCTCCGAGCGTCTGCAGTCCGGTGCGATTCATGTCCTGGCGGCGATCGAGCGAGGAGGCGGATCGCGCAAGGATTGGGTGGTGATCACGAACCAGAGAGCCCCGGGATCTCAAGCCGGCCCCGAGGCGGGGCTATACTGAAGCCAGAACGTGTCGGGAGGCCGCTCAGGAGTCTGGAATGCAGTCGGGTCCGGAGCCAGCTCGCCAGCCCCGCCTGTGGGTGCCTGCCTTCGTGCTTGCGCTGGGCATTCTGCTGACGGTGGTGATGACCGGTCTCCTTCTGTCCATGGCTCGTGCGCGGGATGCAGCCCGGTTCGAGCACCTGGTCGAGCAGACGGCGAACGGCGTGAAAAGCCACCTGGACACGTACGTGGCCCTGCTCCGCGGCGCCCAAGGGCTTTTCGCGGCCAGCGAACAGGTCTATCGAGAGGAGTTCCGCGCGTACGTTGATCGGCTGGACCTGCCGCAGCGCTACCCGGGAATTCAAGGCATCGGCTTCACCCGGCGGCTCGCACCCGCCGACGTCGCCGAATTCATTAACTCCCAGCGGGCGGTGGGTCTTGACCGTTTCCGGGTATGGCCGGAGAACGAACGTCCAGAGTATCACACCATCGTGTATCTCGAACCGCTGGACCGCCGCAACCAGGCGGCCATCGGTTTCGACATGTTCACCGAGCCAACGCGCCGCGCGGCCATGGAGCAGGCCCGCGACACGGCACTCCCGGCCGCCTCCGGTCGGGTCGTGCTGGTGCAGGAGATCGATCCCCAGAAGCAGCCCGGGTTTCTCATTTACCTGCCGGTCTATAACGGCCGTGAAGTCCCCAAGACCGTGCAGCAGCGGCAAGAGGCCCTCCGCGGCTTCGTGTACAGCCCCTTCCGGGCTCACGACCTGCTCGAAAAGATCGTCGGGCCGGGGCTGCAATCAACGATCGCCTTCGAAGTTTACGACGGCCCCGCACCAGCGCCCGACTCCCTGCTGTATGCGACGGCCGGCGCCGCGGCTGCACAGAAGGACCCGGGCGCGTTGAGCAGGCAGATCTCGCTGGACGTGGCCGGCCGGCCGTGGACCTTCTTGTTCTTCGCGCGACCCCTCTTCGTCAACCGGTGGCAGCGCGAGCTGGCCTACTGGGCGCTGGTGGGCGGTCTGGCGGTCAGCTTTCTGCTCTACGGGCTGACCCGGCTACAGGCCCGCGCCCGACGCCAGGCAGAAGCCCATGCCAGCGTGATCCAGCACTCCCAGGACGCGCTCCGCCGCAGCGAGGAGCGCTACCGTACACTGGTCAGCCAGGTACGCGACTATGCGATCTTCATGACCGACGCCGGCGGCCGGACGACCAGTTGGAACGAGGGGGTGCTGCGCGTGCTCGGGTACGACGAAGCCGAATTCATCGGTATGTCGGCCGGGCAGCTGTTTACGCCCGAGGATCTCCGCGATGGCGTTCCGGCCAGGGAGTTTGAAGAGGCCGTCCAGAAGGGAAACGCCAGCAACGATCGCTGGATGATGAGAAAAGATGGCAGCCGTTTCTGGGCCACGGGCATTACATCCGCGCTACGCGACCGGCAGGGGCGTCTGATCGGCTTCACCAAGGTCATGCGCGATCTCACCGACCGCAAGCGGGCGGAAGATGCGCGGGCCCGCCGAACGCTGCTGCTGGCCCTGCGGGCCGACGTGATCACCGCCCTCACCGACACGACGGGAAGCATGGATGAAGTGCTCCAGCACTGCACGGACGCCGCAGCCCGGCGGCTCAATGCGGCCCTCGTGCGGCTGTGGGCCTTCAATCCCGAGACCGACCTGCTCGTGCTCAAAGCCAGCTCCGGGATAGTCACCCACACCGATGGCGCGCATGCCCGCATCGGCCTGGGTCGGCTCAAGATCGGCCGGATCGGACAGGAGCGCCGGGCGCATATCAGCCAGGACCTGCCGAACGATCCCGAGGTGAGCGACCGCGAGTGGATCCGCGCGCAGGGGCTGGCGGCCTTCGCAGGATTCCCCCTGCTGATCGAGAATCGTCTCATCGGCGTACTGGCCGTGTTCTCCCGCGAGCCGGTTGCCGAAGACGTCCTCGACGCGTTGGGTTCGCTCGCCGAGCTGCTGGCCCAAGGCATCGAACGCCGCCGCACTCAGGAGGCGCTGCGCGAGAGCGAGGAGCGTTTCCGGGCCACCTTCAACCAAGCCGCTGCCGGCATTACCCTCATTGGCATCGAAGGACGCTATCTCCAGGTGAACGAACGATTCTGCGAGATCACCGGCTACTCGCCCGTGGACCTGGCCCGGATGACCTGGCAGGAGCTGACCCATCCGCAGGACCGGGCCGTCAACGCCGAGCTGCACCGCAGGCTGCTGGCCGGCGAACTGCCCATCTATTCCATTGAGAAGCGCTATGTATGCAAGGGCAACCGGATTGCCTGGGTGAGCATGAGTGCGTCGGCAGTGCGCGACCCGCAGGGCCACCCGCTGTATACCATCAGCGTCGTGCGCGACATCACCGCGCGGCGACAGGCCGAGCAGGCCCTCCGCGACCAGAAACAGGAAATGGAAGTATTTTTGTCCATCGTGGCTCACGATCTCAAGCACCCGGTGGTCTCCATGCAGGGGCTGCTGGGGCTGCTGCGAAAGCAGGCTGCCGGGATGCTGGATGCGGAGGCCAGGGAGAACCTGGAGATGTCCCTCGTCGAGTGCAACCGCATGAAGGACATCATCGCCCAGCTTGGCCACATCGCCCAGATCGGCACCACGCAGATCCGCCCGGAACCCGTGCACCTGCGCCGACTGCTGGAGAAGGTCGTGCAGCGCTTTCGCCAGGTCATCGAGGAAAAACAGGCCGAGGTCAGCATCCAGGCGGCCGACGACGTGGCCATCTTCTCGCGGGCCCAGGTGGAGGAGGCGCTCGATAATCTGGTGGACAACGCGCTGCGCTACGGCTGCCCGAAGACCGGCTGCCCATTGCAGCTATCCGCGGAAATGACCGATGGCCAGGTCCAACTGAGTGTGGCCGATCGCGGACCGGGGATCCATCCCCGTTACCACGCGCGCATTTTCGAGATCTTCCGCCGGCTGGAACCAGATGCTGACGTACCGGGCTCCGGCGTAGGGTTGACGGCCGTGGAGCGACTGATCAAGCACATCGGCGGCACGGTGCGGCTGGATTCCGCACCCAGCCAGGGCGCGCGTTTCACACTGCGATTCCCCGCCTCCGAACCGCAGGGCGGCAACCAGGCTTAGATCATTTGAATCCCACCTCCGCGACCCACCCCCCGACCCTGTAATCAGCCTTTGAAATCTCAGCCGCCAGCGTTAGACTGAGGCTACAGACACAGGGAGTCCACACACCACGGAGTCCCACCTTGAACCCACGCCTGTGCTCAGCCTGG
>BTUC01000191.1:0-13305 GCA_045863575.1 Phycisphaerae bacterium | reverse complement strand
GCCGCCCCTTGAGTGCGTCGAAGTCGAGCTCCTGGGCATTGGCCAATACGTGCCGGCGGTAGCCGCCCGGCGCGAAGAACCGGGCCAGGGCGGCATCATCGACGTTCCGTGCCGTTACCTGCTGGTAATCAATGCCGTAGCGAACGACCAGTTGTTCGTAGCTGGCCAGGAATGGCGTGCCCTCGATACGTCTTGTGTTCCAGACCAGCACGACCCAGCCTCCCGGCCGGAGGATCCGGGAGAATTCGCGGGGGGCCGCATCGGCGTCAAACCAGTGAAACGCCTGCCCGGCGGTGACCAGATCGACGCTCTGGTCGGGCAGCCCGGTGGCCTCGGCCGTGCCATCGATGCTCTGGAAGCTCGTATACTTCGAGAGGAGCCGCTCGCCTGCGGCACGCATCTCATCATTCGGCTCGACGCCGTAAACAGGATTTCCGTTCCTCAGGAACCTTTCCGAAAGGATGCCAGTTCCCGAACCGACGTCGGCAATCCCGTGAGCAGGCGTGAGGCGCAGCTCCTCCACCAGAAGCGCGAACAGTTCGGGCGGGTAGCCGGGCCGATATCTGATGTAGTCTGCAACGCGGTGGGAGAAGCGTTTGGTGGGCTCTGTCTGCATGTCCAATCCGCACAAGCATACCGCACGGCGAGCGCGCTTCACCTGGCTGAGGGAGCAGTGCTGACACCTGACCCGCGCCTTCCATGCAACGACCGGCCGATCAGCCAGACCACCGCCAGGGTCAGCAGCGTGCCGATCACCCCGCTGATGCTGGTCCACTGATAATCGGGCAACAGCGCGGTGCGTTCCTGCCAATGACTCACCTTCTGGACCGTGGCGTCGGGGTTCTCGACGACCAGCGGAGTCTTGGCGCTGGTTTCAGATGCGGTGAGCGACTCCAGCGCATCCGGCCACTCGCTGGCGAACAGGGAAACCACCCCACCCAGCAGCAACGCCACCACCAGCACCGACCCGACCGCCGCACGGAGACTCATTCGCCCCCCGACACCCGTGAGCGCCAGGCGCGCCGGCACGAGCTCCGGCCGCACCGTGCCCAGGTAGCCGATGACGGTGACGGTAATAAAGACCTCTACCAGGGCAATCAGCAGGTGCAGCCCGATCATGGCCAGGAGGAACTGCGGCAAGGGAACGGCCACTACGCCGCTGAGATAGGACTGCACGGGCACCAGGGCGGCACCGGTCGTGATGGCGACGATCCCCGCGGTGAAAACGGCCACATACGCGCGGCCCGTGCCCGCGGGACGATCCGGGGGCGGTACAGATGCATACGCCAACGTGTTCGCCTGGTCCGGCTGCCTCACGACGCCAACAGAAGCCGGCTGCCTCGGGACGTCAACAGAACCCACCGCGAGACGCCCGGCGAGCACGCGAAACAGAGCGTAGCCCAGATAGCAGGGAAGAACCCCCAGATTGATGATGTTGGCACCCAGAGCCAGCAGTCCGCCATCCTGGAAGATGAGACACTGTACGATCAGGATCGACGCCATCACCAGCGTGGCCGGATGGGGCCCGAGCAGCAGAGCCAGCAACAGACCGCCGCCCAAATGCCCGCTCGTGCCCGGCAGGACCGGGAAGTTGATCATCTGCGCCGCGAAGACAAATGCCCCCAGCACCCCCATCAGCGGCACGCGTGCCGGGTCAAAGACCCGCTGCGTGCGCCAGGCGGCAAACGCCACCACGCCGGCCGCAACCACGATCAGCCCGCCGGCCACAGCCGGCGTGAGCAACTCGTTGGCCATATGCATCGCAAGCATGAAGCACTCCGCAGGATCGTCAGCGATGCCGGCAGAGAGCCAATCGCCACCGCCGGTATTACGAATTCGACTATTTTATGCAACGAACACACATCCCGCAACCGGGGTAACGCGCCCGTGATTCCTTCGCCGGTAGCCCCGCAGCTCGCCAGATTACCGTGCGACTCGCCAGGTTGCCCCGGCTCGCCAGGTTGCCGCGACTCGCCAGGTCGCCGCGCCACTCGCCAGGTTGCCGAGCGACTCCCTCCCCCGGTACTCCGGGGGAGGGCAGGGGTGGGGGCTTGGCAGGCAACGGACGTCGCGCCATTGCCAGGCGCGCCAGGGTGCTCTGTGCCTACGACCGCTGCTCCTGCAAAGCCAAGATCACCGTCCATGAGAACCCCCCCAAGCCCCCCCTTTGTAAGAGGGGGAGTTACTCAGCACTCAGCACTCAGCACTCCGCACTCAGCACTCAGCACTCCGCACTCAGCACTCCGCACTCAGACTCCCCACCACTGGGCCTCCGCGCTCTACCTCTGGAATCGTGTCGTTCATCACCGTAGCATGTCCCCTATGCCCACCGTCGCCATCATCGCCACGTTGGACACCAAAGGCCGCGAAGCCCAGTTCCTGCGCGATCAGGTCCGCACAGCCGGCGCGGATCCCCTCGTCATCGACACGGGAATACGCGAGCCGCTCGGTTGCACGCCGGACATTTCTCGGCACGATGTGGCCGCGGCCGGCGGCGCGGATGTGGCTGCACTGGCCACCGCCAACGATCGCGGCCAGGCCGTCACCGCGATGGGGGAGGGCCTGCGCGTGCTCCTGGGCCGGCTGGTTCGCGACGGTGAAGTACAGGCCGTGCTCGGGATCGGCGGTTCGGGCGGAACGAGCATCGCCGCCACCGCCTGCCGGGCGTTGCCCACCGGTTTCCCCAAGCTCATCGTCTCGACCGTTGCAGGCGGCCCGATTGCATCGCACCTGGGCACGAAGGACATCACGCTGATGCCCAGCGTGGCGGACATCGAAGGGCTCAACCGAATCTCCATCCCCATCCTGACCAATGCGGCGGCCGCCGCGGCGGGCATGGCCCGGTCACGACCGCCGGATCTGCCGACCCGGCCGTTGATCGGCCTGACCATGTTCGGCGTGACCACGCCCTGCGTGAAAGCGGCCTGCGCCGTGCTTGAGCGCGCCGGCTATGAACCCGTGGTCTTCCATGCAGTGGGCACCGGAGGCAAAGCGTTTGAATCGCTGATCACCGATGGCTTCTTCGCCGGCGTGCTCGATGTCACCACCACCGAATGGGCGGACGAACTGGTCGGCGGTGTGCTCTCGGCCGGGCCGGAGCGGTTGGATGCCGCCGGACGCACCGGCACACCGCAGGTGGTCTGCCCGGGGGCGCTGGACATGGTCAACTTCGGCCCGCGCGAAACCGTGCCGGCGAAATTCGCCGAAAGAAAGCTCTACCTGCACAACCCGCAAGTCACTTTGATGCGCACCACCCCGGAGGAGAACCGCCGGCTGGGCGAAATCCTCGCCCGCAAGCTGAACGCCACCACCGGCCCGACGACGCTGGCCCTGCCGCTGCGTGGGGTCAGCGCCATGGACAATGCGGGCCAGCCGTTCGATGACCCGGAAGCCCGTGCCGAATTACGCGACACGCTGCGCCTGAACATCGACCGCACCCGCGTCGAACTCCTGGAACTGGACCTGCACATCAACGACCCGGACTTCGCCGAGGCCATCGCCAAGCGGCTGCTCGCCCATGTCGGCCATGGCGGATGACGACGGCGCGTTTGGAGCCCCGAACGCAAGCGAGCGGGCCGGGAGCCCAAGAGCCCCGTTGCGTTGCACGAGCAGATCCACGATGCCTTGCAGAGAGCGATGTGAAAAAGCTCCCGCAGATTTTGCCATTTGCCAAGATGATACGGGCGTCAGGTTTGATCCGGCCGATCGGCCCAATCCGTCGGATCAGTCCGATCCGGCCGATCGCCGTTTCCCGCCCTGCAGGGGCGGTAGTCAATAGCCGGGGAGCGTTAGCCCCCGGGTAGGCATGCAAACGCTCCAGACCATGAGCCCTGAAAAGGGCGGCAGATGGCTCGGAAGAAGATCCTGCCTCTCCAAGCAACGCCCATGATCCGACCAGCGGTATCGGCGTCTCCCCGCTGCTTCCAGCTCACGGAGCGGGCGACCTAGCAGTTGGATTCGAGGCGAGGTTGGTTGTCGGTTGATGGCCCGCGTTCCACTGCTCCAGCAGCCGGAATCCAACCGCCAGAAGCGTCGGGCCGATGAAGACGCCGATAAAGCCGAAGGCCAAGGCCCCACCGAGCACGCCCAGAAGAATAAGCACAAAGGGGATGCGGCTGCCTTGCCGGATGATCAGGGGCTTGATGATGTTGTCCACACTGCTGACCATAATGCCCCAGATCAGCATGAACACGCCCCACCCTATGGAACCTTGGTAGAAAAGCCAGGCCGTCGCAGGGACCCAGACAAGCGGCGGCCCGATGGGCACCACCGAAACGAAGAAAGTCAGCAGCGTCAGCAGCGCGGCCCGCGGCACGCCCGCAATGGCCAGTCCGATGCCGGCCAGTGTGGCCTGGACCAGGGCAGTCCCGAGGATACCGTACACGACTCCGCGGACCGTGGCGGCGGCCAATTCCAGCAGCCGCCGGCCCTCATCGCCCCCGAGCCGCTCGGTCGCCCGCGTCAACTGACCGGCGGCCGAGAGCCCGTCCCGGTACAGGAAAAAACCGATGAACACGCTCAAAGCCAGTTCGATCAAACCTCGCCCGATGGCGACACCTGCCAGCAATAAACCGGACGCGATCGGCTCAATAGCCTGGTTCAGTCCGGCCTTGATCCGGAAGGGGTCGCCGGCCAGCTCCTGCCACCAACTCCGCGCCGGCGCACCCACCAGCGGCACACGCTCCAGCCAGAGCGGCGCGTTCGGAATGCCGGCAGCGAACAGGCGACGGGTGGCCTCGACAAACCCACGGACATCATCGACGAGGCTGATGCCGATCACTGCGAACGGCGCCAGCACTACCAGCGCCACCATGATGGTCATGCACGCCGCCGCCAGCGTCCGCCGCCCTTTGAGCAAGCGCTCCAGGTGAACGTAAGCCGGCCAGGTCGCAAAACAGAAGATGGCCGCCCACATCAGCGCGGAGAGAAACGGCCGCAGGACGACGAAGCAGCCCACGATCAGCAGGCCCAGAACCACCAGCAGCACCGTACGTTCGACGACTCGCGACGAGGAGTTCATGCGGATGTCGTAGCGGCGGTGTTCCGGCATGTCAATGGGTATGGTCCGTTGTCAGTGGTCAGTAGTCAGTTGTGGTTTGCCGCTGCTCACAGAGCTTGCTGTTACCCCCAAGCAGTGGCACGCCCAGACATCACTCGTCACTCATCACTCTACTCATCACTGATCCGACCGAGGAAGTGCAGCACGCAGCGCGTGCCGGTTTCGAAATCGGAAACGTGGAAGAACTCGTTGGGGCTGTGCAGGTTGCAGTCCGGCATGGCGAAGCCGAGCATAAGCGAGTCGGCGCCCAGCACCTGCTTGAAAAGGGGCAGGATAGGCAGCGTGCCGCCCTCGCGGGTGAGAATGGCCGGCCGGCCGTAGGCCTCGGCCAGCGCCTGGCGGGCGGCGCGCATGCCAGGCGAATCCGTCGGGGCCACGTAGGCGCCACACGTGCCGAAGGTGGCTATCTGCAGCCGGACGGCCGGTGGGCAGGCGCGGCGAACCGCCTCGTCAAACGCCTGAGAAATCCGATCCGGATCCTGGTTCGCCACCAGCCGCATGGAAACCTTGGCCATCGCCCGCGCGGGTATAATGGTGGCCGAGCCGTCGCCGGTGTAACCGGACCACAACCCGTTCACGTCCAGCGTCGGACGGGCACAGCGCCGCTCGAGACTGCTGTAACCCGCTTCGCCGTAGGGAGCGGGCGCGCCGGTGGACTTTTTGAGCTCCTCGTCACCCGGGTCCTGCTCGGTGAGCCGCGGCCGCTCCGCCTCGGAGAGCGGCAGCACATCATCGTAAAAACCGGGAATGGTCACGCGCCGCTTCTCGTCGTGCAGCGAAGCGATGATCGCGGCCAGCACATTGGCCGGGTTCGCCACCGCACCGCCGTACTGCCCGCTGTGCAGGTCACGCGCGGGACCTTCCACGGTAATCTGTTTGTACACCAGCCCGCGGGAGGAGTAGGCCAGCGCCGGTGTGGCTGCATCATGCTTGGCGGTATCGGAAAGCACCACGTAATCACAGGCCAGCCGTTCGCGGTGCTCACGCACAAAACCCGGGAGGTTGGGAGAGCCGATCTCCTCCTCACCCTCGATGAGCAGCTTGATCCGGACGGGCAGCCGCACGCCCGCCCCATGCAGGCAGCGCAAAGCGGCTACGTGGGTCATGACCTGGCCCTTGTCGTCGGCCGAACCTCGGGCAAAGATCGCACCATCGCGGATGGTCGGCTCGAAGGGCGGCGAGTCCCAGAGCTTCTCGTCGCCGACCGGCTGGACGTCGTAATGACCATAGACCAGCAGGGTCATGGCCGGAGAGTCCTCCTTGACTGGTCCGCTGTCCGCGAAAACCACGGGGTGCCCGGCCGTGCGCACCACCTCGGCCGCCAGCCCGGCTGATTCCAGTTGCGCCGCCAGCCACTGGGCGCAGCGGAGCATATCGCCTGCGTGCGCCGGTTGGGCGGAAATGGTTGGAAAACGCAAAAATGCGAAAAGATCATCCAGCAGCGCCTTGCGCTGGCGGTCGAAGGCGGTGAGCGCGGGTTGAACGGTCATGAGTTCTCCCTTCTTGCCGTTGTCTTTATAGCATCGTAGCTCGCCGTGGACAGACTTGCGCTTTCAGGCGGATCCTTCACCCCGAATCGCGCCGGCGGATTCACTACTCGCGTGAGGCGACGCGCTCGACCTCCTCAATGGTCGTGATGCCCTCGACAACCTTTTTGTGGCCGCTCTCCAGCAGCGTTTGATAGGTGAACTCGCCGGCGGCACGCCGGATATCGTGGATGGTGCGCGTGGTCATCAGTGCGTCGCGCAGATTGTCGTTGAAGTTGAGCAGTTCAAAAACCGCCGCCCGCCCCCAGAAGCCCACCCCCATGCAGCGCCGGCAGCCGACCTGCGTGAAGAAGTTGTCCACGGCCGTGTTCTCGAGCTTCATGGCGATGAGCTGGCTGGGCCGCGGACGGTAGGGCCGCTTGCAGTGCGGGCAGAGCACACGGACGAGCCGCTGGGCCAGGCACAGCGATACGGAGTTGGCCACCATGTACGCCTCCACGCCCAGGTCCAGCAGGCGGAAGATCGATCCGATGGCATCCCGGGCGTGCAGGGTGGTGAACACCAGGTGTCCGGTCATGGCCGCCTGCAACGCGGTCTTGGCAGTCTCGTGATCCCGGATCTCACCGACCAGGATGACGTCCGGATCCTGGCGCAGCACGGACTTGAGAATGTCGTGGAAATCGCGGCCCTTCTTGGCGTTCACCTGGATCTGGGTGATGCCGTCGAGGTGGTATTCGATCGGATCCTCGATGGTGACCACGTTGCGCGAGCGGCAGTCGATGGAGCGCAGGCAGGTATACAGGGTGGTCGTCTTGCCGCTGCCGGTCGGGCCGCTGGCGATGATCATGCCCGCGTCGAGATGACACACGGCGCGGATCTGCTTGAGCATGATCGAGGAGAGGCCCAAATCGCCCAGTGTGGATGGGAGAACGGCCGTGTCCAGCACGCGAATGACCAGCTTCTCGCCGTGATGCGCGGGCGTGAACGAGACGCGGCAGTCCACGTGACGCCCAACAGTCACGCTGAAGCTGCCGTCCTGAATGTTCTTCCTCCCGGCGATATCCAGCTCCGAGAGCACCTTGACCACGCTGAGAATCGAGCGTCCCACCAGGTCCGGCAGCAGCACCACCGGCAGCATCTTGCCGTCCACGCGGAAGCGCATCTGGTATCCGTCGCGAACCGGGTCAAAGTGCAGGTCGGTGGCCCGAGTCCGGAAGGCGCCGTAGAACAGCAGCCGGAGCGTGCGGACGGCTTCGCTGGCGGTGTCCTCGCGCATGGAGGTATGCACCGGCTTGCCGTGACAATCGACCAGCGTGACCGCCTGGAGGCTGAAGCCGGGGTCGGCTCCGGCGGTGCGCAGTGCATTGAGATCCCGCCGGGCGTCCGCCAGCAACCGGTCGCGCGGCGAAATGTCCGGCTCACCCTCCACCAGCGCGTTCTCACCAAAAATCTCGGCCAGCGGCACGGGCGGCTCAGTGCCGGCCACGGTGTCAGCGGCTTCCACGGGCTGCACCACCGGCAGGGAGGCTTCGAAGATCCGCAACGTGGTCCGGCCAATGCTGAACGCCTCGCCCCACTTGAGCCGGGCTTCCTCGATCCGCGCGTTGTTCACCTTGGTCCCATTGCGGGAGTCGAGATCATGAAGGACGTAACCACCCGGGCAGGGCTCCAGCGTGCAATGGTGACGACTGGAGCGCTCATCCTCGATCACGACATCGTTATCACCGCTTCGGCCGATCGAAATGCGGCCTTCGGGCAGATCGATGGAACGGTTCCCCACGGGTGTGGTGATATGAAGCACTGCCATGAATCGCTGATGTCCTAGGCCCGGGAGCCGGTCAATCACCCGGCTGGGTCGTCATCGGCGAGAAACTCAGACGCATCCGTAAATCCCCGACGTCCAGTCGGGCGATTGCTTCCTGCCCGGGCGCCGCGACCGACTCCACCTGGCCATACAGCATGATATCGTACCTCCCGCTGGGTTCAAGGATCACCGAGAGGTTGCGCAGCTCACCGGCCGAACCGCTGCCCACCGCCTCGTCCGTGGTGGTCTGCACCAGCGGCATGCGCGCCAGCACGTGCTTACGGGCATCCAGAACCATCAGTTGCAGGTTAATGGTGGCCAAGGTCTTGGGATCGGGCACCACGGGCGCCTGTAGCGCATGGTCCATCTTGAATTCCACGGTGATCACCGCCCGCTGGTTGCGGGCGGCCGCGTGCACGATCCGCTGTCCGATGCGGAACTCCGCTTGCGCGGTCCCGCCGGCGGCCGCCTCCGCCAGGGCAAAGGCGCGTCCCGCGGCCTCGGCGTCGGAGTCGCCCCGGGCTTTACCCTCGACGCCGGGGTTCTGGCTGCTGTTCTTCATGTGGATGTTGAACGGGCGATCCGCCGGCAGGTTGAGCACGTCGCTGTCCGGGGCGCCGGCATCCAGCAGGGCCCCTTCCTGCGCGGGGGCCAACTGCACCTCGCCCCCGAAATCCGTACCCCCGCAGCCGGCGAGGGGGACCAGCCAGCCGGAGAACAGCAGCGTACCAATGACGCGCTTCAAGTCCGTCATCATGCGAGCTCCCAAGCGAACGGCTGCCGTCTGCAACGCGCCGCTGAACCCTCGGCCCCTACGCACCGGCCGGTCGGCCCCGATTCTAATCGCCGGTGCACACGGCCGCCACCCTGCTGTGACCGGGATGAACGGGTGCAACGCGCCGCTGGCTTCAGCCCGCGCGGCGACTCGAAGTGGGAGAACGGAACTTCACCTGGCGTGTGGATCCGCTAGCTGGAGACAAAGAACTGGACGCTGAACAGGCGCTCCTCGTCGGTCCATACCTGTTGCAGCCGGTAGCCGGCCTGCGCGGCGAGACGGCGAAACTCTTCCACCGTGTACTTCCAGGAGCTCTCGGTAAAGATGCTCTCGCCGCGGTTGAAGCTGAATGTTTCGCCCGCTACCCGCACCATCTGATCCGCCAGGCTGACCAGATGCATTTCGATGCGGCCCGACGAAGGATGGTAGAAGGCGTAGTGCGCGAACCGCTCAAGATCGAAGTCGCCTGCGAGCTCGCGGTTGATCCGGGCCAGCAGGTTCAGATTGAACTCGGCGGTGACACCCGCCGAATCGTTATAGGCCGCATGGAGGATACGTGGATCCTTCTTCAGATCGACACCGATCAGCAGACCGCCCGCCGCCCCGGTCAGCTCCCGGGCCCGGAGCAGGAACACGCGCGCTTCCTCCGGGGCAAAGTTCCCGATGGTGGAGCCGGGAAAGTAAACGATCTTGCGTTCGACACCGACGGCCGCGGGGGGCAGGCGCAGTGGATAGGTGTAATCGGCGCAGACGGGCATGATCCGAACGTCCGGGTAAGCGGCCGCCAGCGCTCGCGCCGCCCTCAGCAGATGCCCCCGGGAAATATCCACCGGCACGTAGCCGGCAGGCTGCCGCAGGTGGTCCAGCAGCAGGCGCGTCTTCAGACTGCTGCCGCTGCCGAATTCGATCAGCAGGCACTCCGGCCCCAGCAGGCCGGCCATCTGGGGCGCATGGCGGCGCATGATGCTCAACTCGGTACGGGTGGGGTAGTATTCGTCCAGCTCGCAGATCCGGTCAAACAGCCGCGAGCCGCGCTCGTCGTAGAAGAACTTGCACGCCAGCCGGCGCGGCGCACAAGCCAGACCAGCGAGAACCTCTGCTTTGAAGTCCGTGACCGCCGGACCCAGATCATAAAGCTGAACGTCGTGGCCGGCGGGCATCGTGCTCATGCATCCCTCGCAAGTCGCAGGCCGGTAAACTGCCAGCGGGCGGCCGGCGGGAAGAAATTGCGGTAAGTGCGGCGAACGTGGCCGGACGGCGTCGCGCAGGAACCGCCCCGAAGCACAAACTGGTTGCACATGAACTTGCCGTTGTACTCGCCCAGGGCGCCGGAGGGCGGGCGATACCCGGGGTAGCCCAGATAGGCGCTGCCGGTCCACGTCCACACGTCACCGAACATCTGTAACGGGCCGCCGCTGTCCGGAATCACCGGCGCGGGATGAAATCGCTCGCTCTCGACGAAGTTGCCCTTCACCGCCACCCCGGCCGCCGCCGCTTCCCACTCCGCCTCGGTCGGCAACCTCGCACCGGCCCAACGGGCATAAGCGTCGGCCTCGTAAAGGCTGACATGGCAGACCGGCTCCCTCGTATTGACCGGCCGCATGCCGGCCAGTGTGTGGTACCACCAGACCCCGTCGCGCTGTTCCCAGTAGAGCGGCGCCTCCCAGCCCTCGGTCTGCACCGTGTTCCAGCCGTCCGAAAGCCACAGCGTTCCGGTCCGGTAGCCGCCATCCTCGATGAAGCGGATGTACTCGCCATTCGTGACCAGGCGAGAGGCCATTTCGAACCTGTTCAGGAGCACGCGGTGACGTGGCCGCTCGTTGTCGTAGGCGAAGGTCTCCGCGTCGCTGCCGATCCAGACCAGCCCCTCCGAAAAGGCGTGCCACCGCATGAGAGGCGCTGCCTCCTCGGCCGGGTCGCTTCGCGAACAATAAGCGGGCCGCAAGGGGTTCGACCAGAACACGTGCTTGATGTCGGTAAGCATCAGCTCCTGATGCTGCTGCTCGTGGTTGAGGCCCAGCTCCACCACCGACTCCGCCGCGGTGAGAGCGGCTTGATCCTGATCCTCGAGCAGCGCGGACATGCGCTCGTCGACATGCCGACGATAGGCGTAAACCTCCTCCAAGGACGGCCGGGATATGAGCCCTCGCCGGGGGCGGCAGTGCCGCTCGCCCGCTGACAAGTAATAGGAGTTATACAGATACGCAAAGGCCGGGTGAAACGGCTGATAGTCAGGACAGGCCTTGGCCAGAACAAAGGTTTCAAAGAACCAGCTCGTGTGGGCCAGATGCCACTTTGTGGGGCTGACGTCGTCTGTCGACTGGATGCAGCAGTCCTCGGGTGTGAGCGGGCGCGCCAGCCGCTCGGTCATCGCGCGCACCTGGCAGTACCGCTCGGCATGGCCTGAGCGCGGTCGGTGGGCATGGCCGTTGAGCCGGCCGCTGTCGCAATCCGTCAGATCCAACGCGCTCACAATGGAACCTCCTGCTCAACCGGTGAATTCAAGGTGCGCGCGCCGCGAATATCCACGACGTGAGACAAAACTAATTGTCGCCGCAAAAACGAAAATGCCCGCCCAGTGACCGGTCGTGCTCGTAGCATTGGAGAGGAGCGTGAAGCCACAGGGCAAGGCGACTGATTTCATTTGGGAAGCGGCTGAGAACGGGCGGCTCTGCGGGGTGGAGCCGCCGCCGAATCGGGTTCCCGGGGTACACACGAGTGGGCATCGGCCTGTTCGTGTGACCCCGGGCCCTTAGGTGTCTTTAGGTCGTGGCCGATGTCAGGGTGGAGGTGGCACGCAAGCGAGCTGGCACGAGTGGTCCGATAAACCAGTATAGCTTCCGCTTCCTGATCTCGTTTTCGGGCGCAACGTTTGCCGAGCCTCATGTCATATCGCAAACTTGTCGATGGAACGACTGAACCTGTTCCCGCGAGTCGAGGGTAGCGCGAAATGCCGGCGGATACGATCGATAGCGAAGTCCTCGATACGCTGATCGATGAGCTGGACCTGAAGTCCGAGAACGCGCACTGTGCCGATCGAACGGACGACTACTGGGTCTGCCAGCGGCGGCATCCACGGCACCCTTTCCGCACGACCTGCCGCGTCCGGTTCTTCCCGGTGGGATCATCAGCCGTGAGCTGCCTGCCCGGGCGCACGCGCAACCTGTCACGGAACGGCGTGGGGCTGCTGGTCCGGCGCGTCTTCTCCATGGAAGAACCCATCGAGGTCGAGATCTCCACGCCTGGCCGACCGAAGACCTTTATGGCCGGCCTGGTCCGGTTCTGCCGCTATGCCGGCCGTGGGTACCATGAAATCGGCGTGCTGCTCAAGGCCGCCGGCAACGAGCCCATCTTCTCTAAGAACCCTTCTCTGTCCATGGAAACGCTCGACTGGCTCAAGGCCCGTAACGAAGGCACCCAAAGCCGCTGATCACCCACGTGGCGGCCAAACCCGGACGACGAGCAACCTCCACATGTACCACTGATGTGCACGCCACGCCGCAGCCGTTTGCGAAGGCGGACCAGCAGTGCCCGGATTCCACGAACCGCCGCTCACTCCCCATACTGCTAACCGAGCAGTGGCACACTACTTCCGGGCACACCAGGCGGTCAGCCGGAAGAGCGCTTGATCCTTGCCCGCCGGGTCGATGTTGGCCCGCCGCACTGCCGATTCCAGCAGCCCAATAGCGGCGTCATAGGTGGGACGATCGACCGGGAAGGGATGACCATCCTTCCCCCCGTGGGCATAGCTGAAGGTGGGTGGATCCGCCGGCGACCAGCGCCGGGTCACGTCGCGCCGGCAGGTGGGCGTACCGTAAATCAGCTCCGCGATGAGCGCCAGACTGCGTACCGTCGCCGGCCCCACGCCGGGCAAACCCAGCAACGACTCGAAATCCGCCGGCGGGCTTTCATGAATCACCCGCAGGATGCGGCCAAGCCGCACCGGATTGATGTTCTGCGGTTTGACCGCATGATGGGCGGGCATAAACAAGGACGGCCCGGCCGACACCTCGCGCAGCAGCTTGTCGGGATCCAGCGCAGTCAACTCCGCCGATTGCCGCCGGGATGCATCGGCCTCGGCCGCCACCATGTTGAGCAGGTCGGGACCGTCCAGCGGCGGCGAGGCGAGTCCGGCGTGCGGCTCGCTTACGAAGCTGTCGGTCGCGCTGCCCAGCCAGTG
>BTUC01000190.1:0-13390 GCA_045863575.1 Phycisphaerae bacterium | reverse complement strand
GCATTGACCCGGAATGCCGGCGACCGGGCGTACCTGAAGCCAGAGCAGTTGCGATCGCCTCGTGAGCTCATGGATTCGGAGGTCGCCTATGTCTACGTGCCGGGCCAGAAGAATACCATGGACCCGCGTAACGTCCTGGCGTACGAGGACCCGGACCTGCATAACACCGAAGAGGGACTCAACGTCGCGTTCCTGGATGGCCACGTTGAGTGGATGACCATGGAGGCGTTCGAAGGAGCTCTCGACGAGACCAGGGAGCGGATCGCGGCCGCCAAGAACGCTGCTCCCGAGAACCGCGATGCCCCCCGTCCGCGCGGCCGTGGGGCTCGCGAATTGCGTGAGCCGAAGGCCCGCGCTCCCGGGGAACGTCCAGGCGCCGCTGGGAACCGGCGCGGTCAACAGAACCGCGAGGAACTCACCCGAGCCATGGTGGCGCCCGGCGGAAACCTGGCCACTATGTTGGAGCTGTACCGCATCCACGTCGGCCGGTACCCCCAGAAGCTCAGATCGCTGACCGAAAAGCCGGATGACGAGGAGGAGGCGAAAAAGTGGGCGGGTCCTTACGCCACCAGCCCGAAGGTCCTCAAGGACGCCTGGGGCCGTGAGCTGCTTTACAAGTTCCCGGGGGAGCATCGCCCGGACAGCTACGATCTCTACAGTCTGGGCGCGGACGGCGAAGAGGGAACCGACGACGACATCGCCAACTTCGACCAGAATTGACCGGAGGGAATGTCATAGATGATCGTGCCCCTGGCCGCCCTGGCGCTGAGCATGGCTCCGGCTCTGCTCGCCGCGGAATCGCCCCCGAAGCCGATCGAAGCCTGCGTGCCCGCGGACCCGATGCTGGCCTACTTCAACCGTCCGGCGGCCGAGACGCGCGAGGCTCAGCCCACCGGCCCGGCCGCCCAACTGGCCGCCTGGATGATCACCCTGAAGGCCATGGGCATCATCCCCCAGCAAGGCCGGATGCTGGCAGACATCGTGGGCACGCTGCCGCTGCTGGCCCGCCGCCCCCACGCGATCGTACTGCTGGAAGCCACACCGAAGGTCATCGGCCCGCGCAGCTATCGGCTGGGGACGCTGAGCAGCGCCTTGATTGTCGAGAGCTCCGGTCTGGAGATCGAGTTCGATCGGCGCATCCGCGATCTCCTGTCCACCTATGCCGACGCCGAGAATGGCCGCATCGAGCGGCAGCGGGTCGGGAACGTCGAGTTTCACCGGCTGATCGATCAGCGGTTGCCCGCCTGGGCGGTCATGGATTGGGGCACGGTGGGCAAGCATCTGGTCGTGGCGGTCGGTAAGGGTACCTTCGAGAGTGTGCTGGCCGCCATGGAGGGCCAGGCAGCGTCGCTGGCCGCCGATCGCTGGTACGCGCACGCCCATCGGCGATGTGGCGCGACCCGCAGTGGCCTGGAGATCTATGCCGACTTCACGCGCATTCGCGAGCGCGTCGACGACGTGATGAACGACGAGATTCGTTCGGCCCTGGAGGCCGCGCAATTGGACAAGGTGGACCGGGCGCTCATGGCCGTCGGATTTGATGGCCGGGCGCTGCACAGCGAGGCTTTGGCACGCGATCTGGATGGCAAGGACCATCACCTGCTGCTCACCGGCAAGGAGGTGGCCGCTCCGGAGGTGCTGGCCGCCATCCCCGAAAGGGCGGACTGCTTCGCGGCGTTCCGCATGCCCCTGGGCCTGAATATCCGCCGCGCCCGCCAGGCCTACATGGAGACGCAATCACCCTCCCGTCAGCAGCGCTGGCGCGACTTGTGGAATCGCCTGCAAGCGGAGTTCGATTTCGACGTGGAGACGGGGCTTCTTGATGCCCTGGGAGATCACGTCATCTTTCACACGTACCCGCCCCACCCGCTGCGGCTGGCGATGCTGGGCACCGTCTGGATCCAGATCAAGCCGGAAGACACGGCCATCGTGCAGCGCACGGTGGATCGCATCATGGCAGGCTGCGCGCACTACATTAATCGCCCTCCGGCCAGCCGGCCCGCCATCACGCGATTCAGCTTCTGGCCGGAAATCCGTCGCGACGCGGCCGGCCTGTGGTACCTGCAACTCGGCGTGATCGGCCCGGCCGTCGGCGTTACCGAGGGCTGGATCGTGATCAGCTTCTCGCCGGAGGCGGTGCGGCAGAACCTCGCGCATCTGGAGCGGGGTTGAGGGGGGTGACTTCGCAGGCGAGGGGCAGATCGCAGTCACGAGGCCACGACTCATAGTCACGGCCGACAATCAACAACCCAGCGCACAAACCACGCCCACCGATCAACTGCCGCCGACGGGCTTCACAGCCAGCACGCAAAGACAATCTGCCTGCCGCCTTGCGGCGCCGTAACGCGATTCACCCCCCCGGCCTCACACCTGCGGCTACCGGCCTGCGGCTGGGGCGATTACTTCAGTGCCGGCGCCTGGAGAACAGGGCTGCGGTCCACAGCAGAATGAGACTCACCGGCTCTGGAACGGTCTGGCCCTGGTAGAGCGTCATGGCGTTGGCGGGATCGATGATCTCGAACCGCTGCGCGCCCGGCTTTCCGGTGCCCAGCCAGTCAAACGCCACCGCGAATCCCCACACGTGGCTGCCGGACGGAATGCCGCCCGCAAGGGAGAGGGCATCGTAGAATCCGTCGAGCTGGAGGAACGGAACCGGTTGGGCCACCAGTTCGCTCCACCCTGCTGACGGCGGGTTGGGCGTGCTGATGGACAGGTTGCCCTGGGTATTCCGGTCGAACCAGACGGTAAACTCGGATATCGGCTGGCCCAACGAGATGTTGGCCACCTCGTACGTGTATTGCCAGCGATCTCCGCCCAGAGCCGAGAGCTCGAAGTTGATCCGGACGGGATCGGGTGGGGGTACCGGCCACGGCCCGGCGGCCAATCCCCACTGGGTACAGAACAAAACGCAGACAGCGCCAGGCGCAACCCGGCGTACACTCTGAAACATGGCTTTTCCTTCCTCCGGTAAGAGCCGCCACAGTCAGCGGCCGAACTCGCCGACGGCCGTACCCGAGCCTACTGGCAGGCCCCCGGCTTCCCAGGACCGTTCAGACACCTCTGGAGATAACCAAAATCGTCCTGATCGACGTCTTCGTCCTGATCGAGATCCGCGGCCAGCAACCCGCCCTCCACGACCGCCGTGCAACCGGCCGGCGGCTGATCAGGGTCGTAAGTCACGCCAGCGCCCCCCATGCAGGCCCTGAAAACAGTCACGTCCGTGGCATCGACGTCGCCGTCGCCGTCCAGGTCACCGGTCGAAACAGTCAAGGCGGTCAGTCCCCAGCTCATCTCCAGCGGGGAGACCGGGGTCGTACGATCCACCTGGATCGTAAATGTGTCCTGCGTGCTGATGCTGGTCCCGGGAGCGACGGACGTGATCTTCACCCGCCGATCAACGACCTGCACATGACTGGGGACGTGCAACACTTCCAGGACCATGTGGTTAGCGCCCTGCGCACTGGCATTGCGAACCGTAAGCGTGTAGGCGTACTCAAAAACCGTCCGGCTGATGCGCGTGCTTCGGACCAGGTCATAAGCATCAATGTACAACCAGTATCGGGTTTCGGCTTCCTGCGTGTTGCCATACGCGCCCATGTTGATCCGGCCACCGTCCGGCTCGGGCTCCAGCGAATAGTCCGACGCCGGATCACCCGCATCGATGGCGGGTGAAGATCCGGTGAGGCGCAGATCGCCTGCGCCCACGTCAACAAACAGCGGATCGGTACTGATGTTCCCTGTGCCGGTGAACCCGCCCTGAACGCAACTGTATGTGACCGTCACGGGGTTGGTTCCACGGTGGATCTGGGTCTCTGGGGTTTCGCCCTCAGCGTCGGAATTCCCCCAGACGATCGAGTTCGCGAGCGAAGCGGATCCGGCCAGAATATAAATGCCGCCGCCCTGGTCGGTCGTGGTATTGCCAGCCAGCGTGCAGTTCAGCAGGCTGAAGGCCGAACCGCCGTTCAGCGCCATCGCGCCGCCGGAGCCTTTTCGGAAACTGAAGAGCCTCAGAGCCGTGTTCCCATAAAACAGGCAGTGCCTCAGGATGGGGTCGGCCTCATAGCCGTACACCGCCCCGCCGATCTCGGCACTGTTGTTCCGGAACTGGCAGCGCGCGATGGTGGGACTGCTTCCCTGACCGATCACGAGCCCGCCACCGGCATTGTCGGTGTTGGGTTCGTTCGCGTTCCCGCCGGTGATGACGAACCCGTCAAGAACCGCTGATGCGTCGACATCCGCCGCCCGGACCACGTGATAACTGTTCTCGGCATTATTGGCGAAGTTCGGTCCGTCATCGCCGTTCAGGTCGCCGCTGAGGAAGGTGAGGTTGGCGGTGGGATTGCGATCCTCGCGCCGACTCTCGGTGCCGGAGAAGCCGCCGTACAAGCCAACGCGATTGACCAGCCGGAAACTGGAGCGCCGGTCGCGGGCGTTGCGGTCCGGGCGATAGGTCGCGGCGGCCACCCATAGCTCTGTGGGGACGATCCCGCGCGAAGCGGCCGCGAGAGCCAGGCCGTCCTGTAGATCAGTGAAGGCCGTGGTCCAACTTCGACCGTCGCCACCGGGGGCCGCGGCGGCATTCACATAGACCACCGGCAGCGGCAGTTCGGAGGAGGTTTCAAAGGCCCCCATATCCACGACCGGGGGCTGGCCTTCGCCACTGTCGGCGGTCACAGGCGCGTCCTGCCGCCGGGGATGGCCGTCGAAATCGACAGGCACGGTTTCGTTCACATCACCGTCGCCGTCCAGGTCCAGAACATCCGGGGGCAGCGCGGAGTTGCTGCCGGCGTCGTTGAGCACAGATCCGGCCGCGAGCCTGACGATCTCGTCGCCGCTGCCGATCACGCCGTCGGGCCCCACCAGGTCCACCAGATCCGGGTCGGCGCCCGTGTTGCCGATTCCGCCGAGTGTGCCCGTCCAGTTCTCCACACAGGTATAGTTGACGTCCAGTACGGAGTCGGATGTGGAGAAAAGCTGCCCATACTCGTCATAGACGTTCCCGCTGCCGGTCCGGGAGTTCCTCCACAGAATGCAGTTGGTCAGCCGCAAAGCACCGCCGAATGCGACTCGCCCCCCGCTTCCCCAACCACCGCGGTTGTAGACGATCGTGCAATTGACGGCGGAAAGCTGACCAGAGCTACAGAACAACGCCGCTCCGTTTGGGGCATAATTGCTGGTGAAGACGCAGTTGACCAGCGTTGCCGTCCCCGTGCCACTAACGAACACACCCGCACCCTGACCAGATGAGCCTGTCCCGCGGTTCCGGAAGAACAGCGAGTTGGCCACGATCAGGCTGGAATCCCGGCAGACCAGCGCCGTTCCGGCGCCCCCACTCTCATGATTCGTAAAGACGCAGCTACGAACGGCCAGCACCCCGCTCTCCACGACTACACCGGCACCCCTGTTATCGGGGGTGGACGTGTTCTGGCCGCCGGCGATGGTCAGGTCGTCCAGGACGGTCCCGGCCCTGGTGCTCACCGCTTTCGCCACAATGTAGCTATTCTCGCTCTTGCCACCCCCGGACGGTGTGTCGTTGCCGAGCAGGTCGCCGCTGAGGATGGTTGGGTGAGCTCTCCGGACGCGTTGATCCCAGCGGGTCTCCGTACCGGCGAAGCCGCCACGGAGAGCTACGCCGCTGGGCAGCCTGAACGTGGCGCTTCGATCCTGGGTGCCGCGATCCGGCCTGTACGTACCGCCCGCTATCCAGATTTCCGTGATGGTCTGTCCGCCGTCCAGAACGATGGCCGCAAGTGCATCCTGGAGGTCTTTGTAGGCATCCGCCCAGGAGCTACCGTTCGCGGCCCCGGTCGCCTGGGCGTTCACGTAAAGCGTGATATCGCAGGTATCTCCGCGTCCGTCCCCGTCAGCGTCGGCCTGGTCGGGGTTGGGATGGGCCGGACAGTTGTCCGCTGTATCGGGTATCCCGTCCCGATCACAGTCCGTGTCAGGATTCGGCACGTATTCGTAGGCCCCGATGTCCACGAGAGGGAGATCCCCCTGCCCCGTATCGGTCACCAGCGGATCCTCGACCCGCCGCGGATTGCCGGCCAGGTCGATTGGCAAAGGTTCGGTCGTGTCTGCGTCATCGTCCACGTCTGCCTTATCGGCTGGGACCGCACTGTTGACGCCGGCATCAATGCACGGCGAGAAGCAGGCGGGCCGAAGGTCGTCGTCGAAGGTACCGATGATGCTATCGGCACCAACGGGGTCCAGGAGCCGCGGGTCGGTGGCGAGCATGCCCACAGCGCTGCGCGTCCCGGTCCAGCCCTGGACCACGCTGAATTGAATGCTCGCCGAGCCGCCTATCTGCGCCGGCTCGTCCGTGCCTTGCGGGGTCGAATTGGCCCAGAGGACACAGTTGCTGACCGACAAGGCGTTTCCACCGTAGATCCCGCCACCCTCTGTTCCGGCGGTGTTGCCATAGAAGGTACTATTGACCAGCGTGAGGGTGCCCAAGAAATAGCCGTCCGCGTTGAGGCCTCCACCGTAGGTCGTGGCGGTATTACCAGTGAACGCGCAATTCGCAACCGTCGGGTGGCTCCCGTCGTTGTACAATCCGCCGCCCATCCGGGCCGAGTTCCGGCGGAAAGTGCAGTTGGCGATCTGCTCGTAAGCATTGCTGCCACCGTCGTGGGTGTAGACCGCACCGCCGAGGTCGGCGGAGTTGCCTTCAAACAGGCAGCGGATGATCTTCATATTGCTGATTTCGGCGCGGATGGCTCCGCCACGGTAGGGAGTCTGATTCCCGGTGAAGGTGCAGTCGAGGTAGACGGGCGAGTTGTAGTAATCGACGACCGCACCATTCAGATTGCCGGTGAACGTGCAGCGTGTGACCACGACGTTGCTGGGGTGATCATCGCGGTCGTTGTACATCGCTCCGCCGGCCACTGAGGCGACGTTGGCGGTAAACGTGCAGTCGGTCAGCACCGGGCTGCTGTCATAATTGTAGATCGCGCCGCCCATCCCGTCGTAGTTGTCGCCCGTGGCGCTGTTGCTCGTGAACGTACATCGGACCAGGTTCGGATTGGAGTTGCTGTAATTCCCGATTGCGCCGCCATTGGCTCCGCTGCTGTTCTCGATGAACAGGCAATCGCTCAGGCTCGGAGCGCTGCCGTTGACGTTCCGCATGGCGGCGCCGTTCTGGCTGCACTGATTCCGGCTGAACGTGCACGCGCGGATCGTGGGGCTGCCACCGTCGTTATGCATGCCGCCGCCGGTAAGCAGTCCGAAACCACCCGTGATGGTGACACCCTCGAGGACGGCGCTAGCGTTTGTGCCGCTTCCGGTCACAACGGCTTTACTGTTGTCGTAGTGCGAGGAGAGCACGGCGCTGTCGTTGCCGCTCAGATCACCGTCGAAGATCGTCGGATATACCGCCGGATCGCGCAGACCGGGATCCGCCGATCCGAGCCCCGCGTAGCCGCCCTTGATCGCCACTCCGTTAAGCAACCTGAAGGTGGCTGTGCGATCGCCGAGAGACTGACTGCGTCCTTGGTCCGGACGGTAAGTGCCGACGGCTACCCGGACTTCATTGAACAGCCCGGGATTCGCCAGCACGTGAGCAAGCGCGTCCTGGAGGCTGGCGAACGCATCGGCCCAGCTCGACCCGTTGTCCCGGCCGGCGGCCCGACCGTCCACGAACAGCACACCCGCTTCGTCGCAGGGATCGCCGATGCCATCTCCATCCGTGTCCTGCTGGTCGATGTTGGAGACGGAGGCGCAGTTATCGCAGATGTCCGGCACGCCGTCGCCGTCGCTATCCGTATCCGGCTCACACTCGTCCGGGACGCGGTTATGATTGCAGTCAGCGCTCGCGCCGGCTGCGATATCGCAAATGTCCTGGGTGCCGTTTCCATTGCAATCCCCGTTCGGCTCGCATTCGTCGGGCACCTCGTTGGCGTTGCAGTCCTGACTGAGACCCTCCGCAAGGTCGCAACTGTCCTCCCGGCCGTTCGAGTTGCAGTCCGCCTCGCACTCGTCAGGGATGTCATTCGCGTTGCAGTCGGAGCTGCTGCCCTGAGCGATATCAAGGTCATCATCCACGCCGCTGCCGTTGCAGTCGTAGGATTCGTATGCGCCCATGTCCACGAGGGGCGGTGTTCCAGCGCCGGTCGCTGGACTCGCGCGGATGGCATAGAAACGCGGGTGCCCGGCCGGATCAAGGGGCATGGGTTCCGCCTTATCGCCGTCGAGATCCAAGTCCCCGACATCCGGCGGCACTGCGTGGTTATCGCCTGCATCCAAGCAGGGCGAGCCCGGTCTCAGGCGAACGTCGTCATCCGCTGTGCCCACCACGCCATCAGCGCCGGCCGGATCGACGAACAGCGGATCTGTGCTGATACCGCCGGGACTCCAGGTCAGCGTTGCGTTCGGCGTCACATAAGCGGCTGCCGGTCCGCCCCGAAGAGTGCAGTATCGCAGTCCAACCCAGGTCTCTCCCCAGGTTACCTCAATCAATCCGATCTCCGGGCCTTGTGGCGCTGTATTGTCCCAGAATATGCAGTTGGACGGATTGTGGCTGCCCCCCAGCACGCAGATGGCGCCACCTGTGTTCCCGGCCGTGTTGCCGTTGAATGTGCAGTTGCTCAACTTGCTCCCGGTCGCAGACGCGCTCATCCCGCCGCCGTTCAACGTGGCCCGGTTACCCACGAAGGTGCAGCCGGCCAAAGTCGAATAGCCCCTGTAGTAAACTCCCCCACCATCCTTCTCTGAGCGGTTGCCAGCGAACCGGCAGTTCAGGATGTCGGCATGCGCGAATCCATCGTAGAGTCCCCCGCCGTTGTCACCCGCCTGGTTGTCTGCGATGAGGCAGTTAAGCAGCGTGTCGTAGGATCCGACCTGAATTCCCCCACCGATCGTTCCGGCCGTGTTCCCCCGGATCGTGCAGCGCCGGTAGACTGATTTTGTGCCTCCTTGGATTCCGCCGGCTCCGTACTGGGCGGAATTGTGTTCAATAACGCAGCCAGTGAACCGGGGCGCCCCCTCCGTATAGCTGCTTGCGATGCCCCCGCCTGAGCTGGCCCGATTTCCTCTGAAAATGCAACGCTCAAAGCTCGGGCTCGACCTGCCGTCGTTGTAGAGCCCGCCCCCATTGGTGGCATAGTTTTCAGCGAAGACGCAGTTGGCGACTGTCGGTGAGCTGTTGTAGTTGTACATTCCACCGCCGTAGCCACCGTGCGAACCGGTCGTGTTGCCGCCCCGGATCGTGAAGCCGTCGAGTACGGCCGTGGCATCCATCCCAAAGGAGGAGACCACGTGCTGACTGTTGTCGCCGTTGTTCGCGAAGTCGGGTCCGTCGTCGCCGTTCAAATCGCCGCTCAGGATGGTGACATGGGCGGCCGGATCGCGCTGCTCGCGCGAGGTTTCCCCGCCGGCAAAACCGCCGTATATGCCCACGCCCGCAACGAGATTGAAGCCTATGGTCCGCGAACCGCCCGGACCGGATGGTCGATACGTCCCGGAAGCAACCCAAATCTCGGTCACCGCACCGCCCGAGCCCGAGGCGGCCGTCAACGCCAACTGCAAGCTCGTATAGGCGTCTGCCCAACTGGTTCCGTCATTGGCGCCGCTTGCGCCAGCATCGACATATAGAACCTGGGCGGCATCCGACAGCGAAACCCGACCGAAAGCAATCACCGCCAGGATCAGAAGTGCTATGCGCCCCATGGAATTCCCCTTCTCGCTCGCCGCCGGACTCTGGGCCAGCACGCTTGACGTTGAAGAGATCGCGCCGCCACATGCGCTCTGCTCCCGGAAGCTTCAGACTTGGTGCTCGCAGGACCAGCATTAAGAAGGAACGTGCTGACTCCCTCCTGTGGCACATCTCAGTTTTAAAAGCTTAATCGAAGCTGCAGCCCGATGCAATCCTCCAAGCCTGGGGTGAGGGGGTAGAGCAACAGGCGCACAAAAGGTCTAAACTGACTTGGGAACAAGACGAGGAGACAGATGCAGGAAGAGAGGCAGTGGTCGAAGGATCCACTCCTCGACCCTCGGCCGATACCCCACGACCAACCGCCTACAACCCCCGTCCATACTGGCCAAAGAACGACGGAACCAACCACTGACAACTGACGAACTCCTACCCCCCCCGTGCCCCACTCGCCGGCTTTCCGGCTGCCGTGGTCGCACCCCAGGTGGCCAGCTTGCGACAAATGTCGTCCTGGAGCTTCTGCGGCGATGTACCCTTGGAACGACCGGTATCATTGCATAACACGCTGAAGGCGTACACCCGGCCGCTCGGGCCGAGCACGTAGCCGCTCAGGGCGCTGGTCCCGCCGATGTAACCTGTCTTGGCGTAAACCTTGCCAGCCAGATCATGCATCCGCCTCTTGAGTGTGCCCGTCTTCTCGCCGGGCACAGCCAGGTTCGACCACCACTCCTGGCGCCGCGGATGGCTGTTCATGTGCCGCAGGACTGTGGTGATGGACACCGGCGTGACCCGGTTGTTGTGGCTCAGGCCCGAACCGTCATCGATGACGTAGCTCTCGCGCGGAATCCCCAGCGTGTCCAGGTACCGGCTGATGGCCGCTCGCCCGGTCGCGTAGCTGCCCACGCGAGGTTCGTCGCCAGCTCCGGTGTAGGCGCCGAGCGTCTTGAGCACGCCCTCGGCGAACATGTTCAGGCTGCTCTTGTTTACCCGCCAGAGGATCTCGCTGAGCGGCCGTCTGTGGACGCCCACAATCCGCGCCTCTCCTGGCAAAGAGCCGTCCCCAGAACGCACTCGGGCCCGCCTCGTTTCGCCCATAATGGCGATCCCCTTGGCGGCCAACGACGTGCGGCACGCGGTGGCAAAGAACATTCCCGGATCGGTGATGGAGATGGACAGCGGATCGCTCGGGGAAGCCGAGCGCGACACGGAGCCGCTCACCGTGACGGTGATAGGGCCTTTGCCCACCAGCCGGACAATGGGCTCCCCCTTGGCGGCCGTCCGGGCCTTGTTCTCCAGTGTGATCCAGGAGGTGCCGGGGATCAACGTCACCACGGCGGGATCGCCATTTTTCTCCCCGCGCTGGCAGAGCACGTCGATGCAGTTGTCGTTGAAGTTCAGGCCCCCTATCGGCGCACAGTACCAGTCCAGCAGGTTGAATTGCTTGCGCCAACTGGTCAGGATGTACTCGTCGTCGAAGATGCTGTCGTCAAACAGCAGCTCACCGCGGACCTGGGTGATGCCGGCCGTCTGGAGTTTGTGGGCCCAGTCATGGAACATGGCGGTGACCGGCTCCTCGGCAGCCTGGGCCATACGCGGATCTCCGCAGGACGGATCGCCACCCCCCACAATGACGAGATCGTCGCCTCGAACCGCCAGCACCGTACGGTAGGTGAAATCCTCCGGCAGCAGGCACATGGCCGCGGCCGTGGTCAGGATCTTCTGATTGCTCGCTGGTTTGAACTGTTCCGTGCTGTGGTGTTCGTAGACCAGCCCCGGTTGGGAACCAAGCGATTCGATTCGCACACCGACCCGCATTTTCCCCACGCCAGGCGCGGTGACGAGTTTCCTGATCGCGTCGGCGAGTTGCGGATCGCCGGCCGCACGCGCTTCCGGCCAGCCGACCGGGCACAGCATGGCCAGACCGATAACCCCCAGAGCAAATCCGACACGAGAGCCCGACATCCTTGTCATTACCCAACTCCATTACCTGTACGGAAAGGTCGCTGATTCTCCGGCACATTTGCGTCCGATGATCCGGCGGAACTCCCAAGAGAGCTGGCCCGGCGGCAGTTTGACCGCTTTGCCGCGCCGGATTAAACTTAGATAACCCAACGTGGTCGACGACGCAAATCGGGAGCGAGGAGCAAGATGTCATCCGCCAAGGCGCGCGGACCACGAGTCGCATACGTAGCCGGCGCCGCCCGCGAGTTTCCGGCAGACGTCCAACACTGGCTGGGCCAGGCGGAGAATCGGGCTGCGCGCTGTTCGAGCATCTATGACGCTCTGGCCATGCTGACTGCCGGAGCCCCCCGTCCTGTCGCGCTGATCGTGAGCATCTCGGCCATCGACTGGAGCGAGATGGAGTTCTTCGACCATGTCGCCCGGCTGAGCCGCGACACCCGTGTGTATGTCAGCGGTCACGAGCACGATGCGGCGAAGCTGGAAGCGGCGTGCCAACGCGGCGCTCGCCTGTTTAATGCCGAGCTGCTGGCTGAGGATCTGGCCAGCGCCCCCACGCCATGGATTCGTGGAGGCATGAACGATCTGGTAGCGGGATCTTTGCGTCCTTCGGCGATGCCGCCTGTTGCCAAGGGACCCGCGATTCGCGCCGTCGCTGTCGAGGAGGAGCCTGTTCAGCCGGAGGCGGCGGAGCCGGAGGCAGAGGCCAGCGAGCCGGAGCTCGAAGCCGAGCCCGCCCCTCTCGTGGAGCAGCAGCCGCCTGTGCGCCTGGTCGAGCGGGTCCAGGAGGAGCCGGAAGAGCCCATTCCGTTTCCATGGGCGCCCAGCGCAAACCGACCCAAACGGACTCCGCCCGCGCGCGGCCCTCTTGAGCAGCCACCACCCCCGTCGGCTCAGCCGGAAGCAGGAGAAATCCCCGAACGTCCCCCCCGAACCCAGGTGGAGCTCACGCCGGAGGAACTCGCTGCGCTGATGGGCCGTCCGGCTCCGTCCGAGCCGCGCCGCCAGGAGAAGCTTCCATGATCGAACTACCCTGGCAATCTCCGGCCCGAGAGCAGTTGTTGATCGTGCATGAGCCCGACGGGCTGGCCGGACTGGTTCGCGAGCGTTACCCGCAGTTCGAGGTTGCCAGCAGCCGGACGTACATGGATGGGATCGCCTCGTTGACCGGCCGTTCCCCTCGCGGTGTGCTCGTGGGCGTTGACCCTGCCTTCCGCAAACTCAAGGAGGCCGTCGCCGGCCTGCGCAAGGCCGCGGGCACTGCCCCGCGGCTGATCCTCTGCTGCCGGCCTTCCGGCGAACCCGCGGCCCGCGAAGCCCTGGCCGCGGGCGCCGATGATTACCTCATCTACCCCCCTTCCGGAGCGGAACTCGACGACGCCCTGAACCTTTCGACTCCATCAGCCCCTGACGACTTCGCTGAACGCGGTCCGCTGCCGACCTGGGAAGAACTCGGCGGCCTGGCGAGCGTTCTCTCCACCATGGGGGCTGGCCGCAAGGCCATGCTCGACCGCCTCTGCGAACTGATTTCCGAATCGCTCCGCTCAGCCAACGTTCGCATCGTGCTGGAAGATGCCGCCGCACATGTCGGTGACCCCAAAGCCCAGCCCACCCTGACGGAGCCCATTCTTTCTCGTGGCCGTACGATGGGCCGCATCCTGGTGAGTGCACGGCAGCGTTCGCCCTTCTCCCGGGCGGAGGTGGACCGCCTCGGCCACTACAGCCGGCTCATGGGCCATCTGCTGGACGCCGCCGAGCAGCAGCAGCAATGGCAAACCCTGG
>BTUC01000189.1:12923-13427 GCA_045863575.1 Phycisphaerae bacterium | reverse complement strand
GGAAGAGGTACTGACCTTGCTGCGGGCTGCCTCCGGAGCTCACCACGACACGGCCGCGCGCAGCTTCGGCGAGTTCGAGTGGATCCACCAGCAGGAGCTGGCCAAGGCCTTCCGCTCGCCGGCCTTCTGGCACACGCTCATCCTGGCGGTCGATTCGGCCAACCGCCTGGGCCACGGCGAAATCGCCGCCGAACACCTTCTCCTGGCCATGCTCCGCGACCCCAAAAGCAAAGTCGCCGCGCTCCTCGCCCCCAAAGGCATCACCGCCGACTGGGTCCGCGAGCAGTTGATGCAAAGCGGCAACGAGCGCGCGTGAAACCGTACCCGCGATCCGGTCGCGCCCAACAGGTCCGGCGATAATCAGAGCCCCGAGCGCAAGCGAGGGGGGCGTGGGTGAATGCTTGTCTCGCGCGTCGAGCGAATGACGAAACCCGAATGACGAAGGAATGGCGAAGCCCGAATGACCAAAGAACAAATGACGAATCAACTGCCAACACCTAACCG
>BTUC01000189.1:0-12913 GCA_045863575.1 Phycisphaerae bacterium | reverse complement strand
GCATTCATTTCTCAGTTCACTCATCACCCATCACTCCTCACTTCCCCACCCGGAACGCCCGGGACGTTCTCACCCTGGAGCCTCCACTCAGGCTCGGGTCTTTGACAAGTGCATAGCTGCCGGCGTGCGAAAAGTGTCTTTGACTGAACGAACCCAAGACCGCCGGAAAATCGCCATAAGCGCCTATAAGGAAGGAAGTTCTGTTCGGATCAGGCATTGGGGGCGCCCGGGCACATCGCTTACCCGGCAGGAGCAGCCCGTCAGATTCGGCCAGCGACGACCCCGATAGGGGGCCAGTGGGCGCGGTGCATCGGCCCGCCTAGAATCCCGCGTTCTGTAGCGTCATGGTTCTTGAGTCTGCCGCTTGATGTTTCGAATCGTTCACTTCCCCGAGAGCAAACGCATCCTGGCGATGCACCTGTTGGCGGTGCCGTTCCTATCCTTCCTCTATGGCGTCAACGCCATGGTGCCGGTGCTGCTGCGGAAGACGCTGAACGCCGGTGAGTGGCAGACCTTCCTGGCCACGACGGCCGTGCCGGTCATGTCCGTACTGGCGATCCTGTGGAACGAGGTTTATCGGCGGCTCAGTCCGGGGAGATACCTGCTGCTGTTGTGGGTGCTCGCCGTTCTGCCTCTGGCCGGCGTGGCCCTGTTCTCGACGCCCGCACCGGTGCTGGTTTTCATCCTCCTCTCGGCCAGCGGTGTCGGGGCCATGCAGCCTGTGGCCGCGGACATCCTGCGGAGCTGCTACCCTCCGGTCAGCCGCAGCCGCATATTCAGCATTCTCAAGGCTATTGAACTGTTTGTGGTCATGGTGGCGGCTTATGGAATCGGCTGGTGGCTGGACCGGGACCCCTGGGCTTACCGCGTTTATTTCCCGTTGAGCGTCGTCTTGATTGGGTTCGGGCTGGTGCTCACCTACCGCGTTACCCGCCAGCCGCTGTTCCAGGAGCGCTGGCGGTTTCAGGAGACTCGCCCCTTGTGGGCCAGCCTTCGCAGCGCCTACCGCAACATGACGCAGGTGCTTCGCGACGACAGCGACTTCCGCCGGTACGAGGCCGCCTTCTGTATCTATGGCCTCGGCTGGATGATCACCTACTCGCTGCTGCCGTTCCTGGTCGTAGACGTGCTCAAGTTCCAGTACACCGAGGTGGCCTGGTCAACCCAGTCGGTGCTTCAGCTCACCACATTGCTTATGCTTGTCCCGGGCGGTTACCTCATGGACCGGATCGGGGCCATCCGCATGTCCGGCTGGTCCTTCATCATGCTGGTGGTCTATCCGATCGGGCTGCTGTTTGCCTGGGACGCCTACTCCCTGGCCCTGGTCAGCTTCCTGTATGGCATCGGCATGGTGGGCGTGAACCTCGCCTGGACCATGGGACCGGTGACGCTCGCCAAAAACGCCGCCCATGCCCCACATTACCTGGCGATCCATGCGACGCTGGTGGCCGTCCGCGCCCTGCTGGGCCAGATCCCGGCCGTAGCATTCTATCGGTACACCGGTATGATCTACCCGCCCATTGCCGTCGCCGCGGTCATGTTCGTTCTGGGGGGCGTCCTGATGCTGCGGCTGGAGCGGGATCGGCACACCCGGCACGCCGCCGAGATACCGCCGCCGTCCGGCCTCCCGGTGGTCAGGCCCCAATCCGCTTAGGAAGGTATCCCCGTCGGGCGTGTGCTGCCTTCAATCACAGACGGTGTGCCACGGCTCTGTGAGCGTGCCGGGAGCAGCAGGAGCGACCGGTGGTATTCAATCACTGCTGACCCGCCTTCGCGAAAAGCTTCGGCGTGGCGAGCACAGCAATGGCACACGCGCCAAGGACGCCCGGGAAGAGGTCCTGTCTGCGGAGGGGGTGTTTGCCGGGGATTGATTCCCATCCCGCCCGACAGGATGATGGATGGGGTCGGCGCGGGAATCGCCGCCGGTCCGGCCGGTCCGGGTCGGTGTACTGGGAAGGAAGCACTCCCGGTTCAAGAACGCGGGAAGGGATTCCCGATCGTCTGATGTGCCTGGTGGCAAGGACTGCTGCTTGATCCTCACGCGCCTGATCGCGTTCCCTGAGAGCCGTCGCATTCTGTTTCTTCACCTGCTGGGAACGGGCCTCATCAGCCTTCAGCACGGTGTGCTGGCCATGGTGCCGGTGCTCATCCGCAAGCACTTCGGCGGCGGGGAGTGGTCGACCACCCTGGCGGCCAGCGCGCTGATCATGATGAACCTTCTCTCGATCTTCTGGAATGAAGTGTACCGTCGCATGTCCCCCGGCCGGTACATCCTCATGCTCTGGTGTCTGGCGTATGTGCCGCTGGGTTTCATCGCCGCCTGCCACAGCCCCTGGGCGGTGTTGATTTGCGTGTTCATCTCGGCCACCGGGACGGCCGGCATCAATCCCCTGACCGGCGATATCCTGCGGAGCTGCTACCCGCCCATGGCCCGCAGCAAGGTCCTTGCGTGTCTGCAATCGATCACGCAATTGACCGTCATGGTGTCGGCCTATGCAGTCGGTGTCTGGCTCGACATCGACGCTGCCGCTTTCCGTATCTACTTTCCAGTGAGCGTGATCGTCATGGGCGCGGGCATGTGGCTGCTGGGCCGGATTGGCTGTCAGCCGCTGTTCGTCGAGAGGTCGCGGCACCATCCGGCCGAGCCGCTGGCGGTCAGCATGGCCACTGCCTATCGCAACATGATTCGTGTGCTTGCCCGGGACACCACGTTCCTGCGGTTCGAGATGAGCTACTGCGCGTTCAACTTCGCCTGGTTGATTTGCGTCGGGCTGTTGCCCCTTCTGCTGACGGATGTTCTGCATCTGGATTACCGGCAGGTCGCCTCTTGCAGCCAGGCACCGCTTCAGCTCGTGCTGCTGCTGGGAACCGTGCCGGCCGGGTACGTCATGGATCGTCTGGGGCCGATCCGCATGTCCGTGTGGGCGTTCGTCTTGATCTCCCTTTACCCGGTCGGCCTGATCCTCTCGCACAACGCCTGGCACGTGGCCGGGGCCATCGTCATTCTGGGTATCGCCCAGACGGCCACCAATCTCGGCTGGACCATCGGCCCGGTCACCCTGGCGGCCAATGCGGCTCACGCATCGCACTACCTGGCCATCCACTGGACGCTGACCACATTGGTTGGCCTTCTGGGACAGATCCCGGCCGTCGCTTATTATCGCTGGACCGGTGACATCTACCGGCCGCTCACGGTGGCCGCGAGTGTATTCCTCGGCGCGTCGCTGCTCATCTATCGGCTCGAACGGCAGAGACGGCTGACCGGTCGTATCATCACACTGCCCGCCGCGGCGACTGTGCCCGCCGCGGCGCCGAGCACGCCGCGGGCAGCTTGAGGTTGCCGTTACACGCAGCATCGGTCTGATCCGGAGTCTTCGATGAAGAAAGCCCTGTTGATGATCGGCGGACGCTACCACCGCTTCGGGTCCTGCGCCCGGGTTCTGTGCGACTTCCTCGAGGACCGGCAGGCCGCTGAGTGCGTCGTGTGCGAAGATCGCGAGGCGTTCCGCGACCTCGGTGGGTTCGACGCGGTGATCGTGTATGCTGACGGCGGTGAGCTCACTCCCGCCCAGGAGGCGGGCTTGTGCGACTGGGTGGCCGAGGGCGGAGCGTTCGTCGGGCTGCACTGCGCGGCGGATTCGTGGGTCGGCAACGACCGCTACATGGAGATGATCGGCACGCAGTTTGAGTCCCACGGGCCGGTCACCGAGTTTCTTGTCAACGTGAAGGATCTCGATCACGATGTGACCCGGCGGATGGCCGAGTTCCGCATCACCGACGAGTTCTACCTGCTCAAGAAGCGGACGAAGGCGGATCTCCACTGGCTGATGGGCGGCTGCTGGCAGGCGGTCAACCATCCGATGGCCTACGTTCGTGAGTACGGCCGGGGACGCGTGTTCTACACGGCGCTGGGGCATGACGAACGGGCCTTTACCCATCCCGGTTTTCAGAAGCTCGTGCATCGGGGGCTCGCGTGGGCCACGCGGTCGTGCAAGCCGGGGCCGATTCGGTTCGGCGTCGTCGGATACGGCCCGACCTTTAACATGGGCAGACATCACGCCGAGACCATCCGCAACACCCGACAATTTGAACTGACGGCCGTGTGCGATCTTGACCCGCTGCGCCTGGAGGCAGCTCGTACCGAGCTGCCGGATGTGGAGACCTTTCAGGATGTGCGCGATCTGATCGCTGCCGATCTTGTGGACGTGGCCACCATTGTCACGCCCCATGACTCGCACGCACCGCTGGCCCGGGAACTGCTCCAAGCTGGGATCGGCGTAGTCTGCGAGAAGCCGTTCTGTCTGACGGCCGGCGAGGCCACGGAATTGATTGAGACGGCTCGTTCTCGCGATGTGCTGCTCACCGTGTTTCACAATCGCCGCTGGGACGCGGACTACCTGGCGCTGCGCCGGATCATCGCGGACGGCCTGCTGGGTGATGTGTTCCACATTGAGGCTTACAGAGGTGAATACGCGCATCCGGGCTACTGGTGGCGCAGTCATAAGCCCGTCTGCGGCGGATTAATGTATGACTGGGGCGCCCACTTCGTGGATTGGATCCTGCACCTCATGCCGCACCGTATGGAGTCGGTGACCGGATATCTGTCGAAGCGCCTCTGGCATGACGTGACCAACGAGGATCACGGCAAGATCTTCATCCACTTTGAGGGAGGGCGGACGGCCGAACTGGAGCTGTCTTACCTTTCGGCGGCCGACAAGCCGAAGTGGCGGATTCTGGGTACCCGCGGCGGGCTCACCTGCGACTGGGAGCCGCCCGTGCACGTGACGACTTACGTGAACGGCCGGCGCGAGAAGCTCGACGTACCCTTTACTCCGACACCGTTGTCCCCCGCGTTCTACGCCGGCCTCGCCGATCACCTGCTCTGCGGCGAGCCGCTGCCGATCACGCAGGAAAGCGCCCGCCGCGTTATCGCCGTGCTCGAACTTGCGGAGAAATCGAGCCTCGCGGGTCAGCCCGAGCCGGTGCCATTCGAGGATTGAACGTCAGCAACTGCCTGCAAGCCGTTCCACCCGTCCCAGCCGCCACACGTAGTCGATCGGTGTCACGCGCGTGGCGAGTTCGAGACGAGCGTCACCTTGCTGGATCCTGTCCAGGAAATCCCACTGGGACTCCACCACCTGGATCGGCTCCTCGCGCCATTGTGACTCATCGCGATGCACCTCCGCCACGCGCACGCGCCGCCCGGAGGGATCGGGCGAGAAAGCCAGCGGCTGATACTTGAGGACCGATCGCGCTTCATTCACAGAATGGAAGCAACTGTCCTGCGCAGCCTTCCAGGAGTCCTGTGGCTCGATCTCAAGCTGCGCGTCATTCGGTCCGCCAGCACCGGTATGGACTCGATACCTCCGCTGCAACCCCTGATTCATTGCCTCGACACATGCTGCATGGAAGCGGAAATCGGTGAAGAGATTGCCCATTCGCGAGATCAGCGCGCTGTCCGCGTCGCTGCGCACGAAAAAGAGGCCTGATAGTGAACCTGATTGGTCAGTCCGCGTCCGCACATAAAGACGATACCCCACGTGCCAGTAGCTCATGCCGGCAAACCGCGGTGTGTGCGCCGGCCGCATCTGGTCCACCCGACACACGACGATGTTCCAGAAGGCCCACTCCCCCCGGGTCAGCAGCTCGAGTCCCGCCGGCACCAGCGCCCGCACGCTGGCGGCCGGCGTCCGGTACGCCAGTAGCAGGCACTCGCTGAGTCGTCCTACCATGGTCAATCGCATTACCATCCTCCTGTCTGCCACGTCCACGCGGTCAGCAAAAGTGCGAACACCCCGTTCAATCCCAGAATCCACAACGCGATCGCCTGGTTTCGCGTGAACCCGAGGCGCCCCGAATGCCTGGTGAAGGTCGCTCCCATGATGATGTCGGCCGCCACCATGCTCACGATGTGAGCTCCAATGAAGGCCCCCGCCCCCCAGAGCGGCAGGACCATGGTCACATTGAGAGCAGCGCCCGGAATCAGTACCGCCATTCCCGAACCCATCGTCACCAGGCACACGTCGGCGTAGCTCTCCATGGAAGCCCGCCGCCTGCCGGTCAGCAGGAGTATGCCTCCGAACAGGACCCACGAGACGCCCGTGGCCGTTCCGACCATAGCGGCCGTGGGCAGCAGTGGGTGCGTCTGCGGAGAAACCGCAAACGTCGCCGCCAGCACTGCCGTCCCCGCGATTGCCAGTCCACCCAGCAGCACGCGGGTTGAGGCATCCAGCCGCAGTGAGGTGGTGGTGATCTCGTCGTTCAAGACCGATTCTCCTGCTATCATTGTCCTTCGACCCACCACGCCGCCGTCGGCCCAACCTGCCACCCCAGTAGCCGGCCGAACACGTATAAAAAGTACAGCAGCAGTCCGGAGAAGATGATGTGCACGGCCATGTTGAAGGGTTGCCCGCGCCAGAGGGCATGGTCATAGAAGAGCCATTGGGCCAACAGACGCAGGCCCCAGAATACTACCAGCCCCAGCGCCACCGCCCGACCCAGAACCGTCCGCTCGATCAAAGCCTCCGGCAGGCCCAGCATCAGCAATCCGAGCAGCACGAGCAGCAGAACCAGGAACAGGCAATGCCCCACGAACATCTGCCGATTCAGCGTCGAGAGTCGGGCCAGCTCCTCGCGCCAGTGGAACCGCCTCGGAAATCCGGCATGCAGGGCTGCCAGGGCCAGCAGCAGCGCGCCTGCGACACGAAGATGAACCTCGAGGCTCATGCCGCATCTCCTTCCGCCAGGGTTTGCTCTCGTAGCACCGAGCCGAGGAGGGCCCCAGCGCAGGACTGGATCGCCAACAGCCCCAGCATGGCCGCCAGGTAGGTTGTGCCTCCCATGGGTCGCTGAGAGGCCCCCAGGCCATCTGCTTGATCGCTCATCTCAGTTGGCTCCTCGGGGAACACGGCCGCCCATGCCAAGTAAGGTTCGCCTCTGGCGCGCAGATGACGCGCGTGAGCTGACAACCACGTCCGGTCCCTCCACGGTGAGATCCTGATCAAAGTGTGGATCCACAAACATCGTTTCTTCTGTAATCGCTACACGCATTAAAGGCCTCCCTTTCGGAGTAGGTTGCCCAGCTATACACGTGCAACTCAGATCTTTATATTCTGTCATTTCTGTCACCACAGAATTTCGTTTACAAAAAAAATAGGCACCCTCAGGCCACGCCCAACAGTTTGCGCAGTTTGTCACCGAGCTTGACGAACTTGATAACCGCGCCTGTGGGCATGCGTCGAATCTGGTCGTACCAGCCCAGCATGGTCTCGAAGAAATCGAGCAGATCAAGCAAGCGTTGCTGCGCATGCGCATCGTCGTTGGCCAGTTCGTCTCCTTCGGCGACGCACTCCCGAAGTACGCTCAGCGTGGGCTCGCATTCGCGTCGTTTTCGCTCGTCCAGGATGATTTGAAACATCTCCCACACGTCTTTTAACGTCTCGTAGTGATCGCGGCGATCACCGAAGACGTGCACTACCTTCACAATGTTCCAGGACTGAAGTTCGCGCAGGCTCGTGCTCACGTTTGAGCGAGCCACCTGAAGCGTCTCCGCGATTTCCTCCGCGTGGAGCGGGCGCGAGGAGAGATATAACAGCGCGTGAATCTGGGCAACGGTGCGGTTGATCCCCCAGCGGTTACCCATCTCGCCCCAGTGCAAAATGAACTTGCGCATGACCGGTGTTAGTGCCACCATAAGCACCTCGAATTTCTGTTTCGACAGAATATACTGCATGAATTGGCTGAAGTCAAGTAATTCTTCGATTCCATGGTTAATCCGATTTCACCCGAATTCCCTTTAAGATTTCCGGACCTCACCGACGATACAGAATCCGCGGCGGGGCAAAAGCCCTACCGCCTTAGGGGCCGCCAGATGTGCGGCTCGCACGTCCCGCGTGTTAAGAAGGCGCGGGTCGCTGTGAGCTGGCTTGCCGTAGGAGGGGTCCCCAGTAGTTCCGAGCTGTAAAGCTGAAAAAATTGGAGCGGTACGTGTTTGCAACACGCGCTGCCGGTATGTAACGCGCCGTAGTCGTTCTAGCAGGCGACTGCGGTGGACAATCAGAATAATGGGTTCCGCTCACGATTAAGGCGTGCCCGATGGCCGTGGAGCCATCGGCAGCGCCGGGACGCGCGTATGGCTATCGACCGATTCGTTCATTCCTCAGATCTTTTCACCTCTAACCCTGCTCCCATCTCTGCCGAGGCGCTCGCCCGGCAGATCAGGCACCTCACCCTGGAACGCCAAGAGGTCGCCGGCGCACTTCACGAACTGTTGGCGCCTCGGGCCGCCCGCGTCCTGGATCCGCACGCTTGTCCTCTGGATCAGGAGTCTGACATGGCCGTTGCTCTCCCTCCGCCGCGCTCACGTGAGACGCGGGCCGGACGCATCGAACTGACCGAAGAGGAGTTCCGCCGCCTGCAACGCATGGTGCAGCTGGCCACCACCGCCATTGGCGAACTCAACCTGTGGCTGGCCAATGTCGGCCGGGACCCGGTGGAGGTGGAATCATGATGCTCTCCTCTACAACAACCAACCCGGCCCAAGCGTTACCCGGAGGCGAACCGCTGCCCGAGAACATCGCCCTGGAAATCGAGGATCTCGCCTGGAAAGCGGCGCGGTTTTCCCGGCCCGTCGATCAGGTGGCCGAAATCGTCCTGACAGTGCGCCGCCGTCCGTTGGATCGCTTCGGCCGAACTGGCTGCTGGGTCGTGATTTATGGCCAGGGTCCGTGCCCGCCGCGGGGTCTTCATGCCATCCTGGCTGCCGGCGGGGGCAATCCATGGAGCGACCCCCGAAAATCAACGCGCCTCTTGACCGGACCCAGGACCTTTACATTGGACCGCGTGCTTTCCGGAGGATGGAAGCTCACGTTGGATGCCCGTTGGCATCCGGCGCGATCCGGACAGAAAAGTGGCTGGAGCACCTAGCAATACTCCAGCCGGTCCAGATCATGCGGTCGGGTTCCGCTCACGACGGGACGCTCCGTATGACTGGGCACTCTTTTATCGGTCGCCACGCCGCCGTGCTTGAAAAAAAGCCGACCCCCCAGGTCGGCAACCTTCGGTCAGCACGAGAGAAAGCGACATCTCCCCGACCTTTCCGTGCCCCCGGGCTCGCCGGTGCCCTTTGCGGTGCCGGCGGGCTCGTTATAATCTCCTGCGGGCCATCGGCCCTGACGCAGCAGGCATACGGGTCAGAACCACAATGTACTGTCGTTCAAGAGTTTAGGCCTGAATCCGGGGGCGGGCCCAATCAGCGCCGCACAAGGTGAGCGGCGGCGGGAGAATAGCCATGACGACACGAGCAACTCATGATTCCTTTGGCGCACAGACCGGCTTGAAGACCCGCGGCGGGGAGGTCTGCATTTTTCGGCTGAACCGGCTCGCCGAGGAGAGCCACGGCGAGATCGCGCGGCTGCCGTTCTCCATCAAGGTGCTCCTGGAAAGCCTGCTCCGCAACGTGGATGGGTTTGAGGTCACCGACGAGGACGTGATCACGCTGGCCAAATGGGTAGCCGAGTCCCCCGCCCTTGTGGAACTCCCCTTCAAGCCCGGGCGGGTGGTACTCCAGGATTTCACCGGTGTCCCTGCCCTCGTCGATCTGGCCGCGTTGCGGTCGGCCATGCGGCGGATGGGGGGCGAGTCGCGGCTGATCAATCCGCAGGTTCCCTGTGACCTGGTCATCGACCATTCTGTGCAGGTCGATGCCTATGGCTCGCTGAACGCATTCCAGATCAACAATCAGCGCGACTTCGAGCGGAACCGCGAACGCTACGAGTTCCTGAAGTGGGGGCAGCAGGCCTTCGACAACTTCCGCGTGGTGCCGCCGGCCACGGGAATTGTCCACCAGGTCAATCTCGAATACCTGGCCCAAGTGGTGATGACCAAACCGATCAACGGCGGGACGGTGGCCTTTCCAGACAGCCTCGTCGGCACGGACAGCCACACCACGATGATCAATGGCCTGGGCGTTGTTGGGTGGGGCGTCGGCGGCATCGAAGCCGAGGCGGTGATGCTTGGCCAGCCTATGTACATGCTGACGCCCAAGGTGGTCGGCTTTAAGCTCTCCGGCGAGCTTCCCGAAGGGGCCACCGCCACCGATCTGGTGCTGACGGTGACACAGATCCTACGCAAGATGGGCGTCGTCGGGCAGTTCGTGGAATTCTACGGCCCCGGCCTGGCAAGCATGTCGTTGCCGGACCGGGCTACCATTGCGAACATGGCACCCGAGTACGGCGCGACCATGGGTTTCTTCCCCGTGGACGGAGTTACGCTCGATTACCTGCGCATGACGGGCCGGAGCGACGACACGGTGGACCTCGTGGAGCGATACTGCAAGGAGCAGGGGCTCTGGCGGGAGGACAGGAGTGAGCCGCGTTTCACCCGCACGGTGGAACTGGACATGTCCACGGTGGAGCCGTCGCTGGCCGGCCCACGGCGACCGCAGGACCGCATTGCGCTGGCGGGCATGAAGCCGCAGTGGCGTAAGGACCTGAGTACGACGTTTGCGGGTGCCAAGAGGTCCCCCTCCGGCGGCGATTCAGGCGGTGGGGTGGCCGTCGCCGAACCGCCGAAGGCCGCGGGCGTGAAGGTCACTTACCAGGACGAGACGTTCGAGTTGAAGGATGGGGCGGTGGTCATCGCGGCCATCACCAGTTGCACCAACACGTCCAACCCCTCGGTCATGCTCGCGGCCGGGCTGCTGGCCAGGAAGGCGGTCGAGAAGGGCCTGTCGGCGAAGCCGTGGGTCAAGACCAGCCTGGCGCCCGGAAGTCGCGTGGTCACCGAATACTACGAGAAATCCGGGCTCCATCGCTATCTGGATCAGCTCGGTTTCCAGCTCGTGGGCTACGGCTGCACCACCTGCATCGGCAACTCGGGTCCGTTGCCCGACCCGATCAGCGAAGGCATCCGCACCGGTGACCTGGTGGCGGCGGCCGTGCTTTCGGGCAACCGCAACTTCGAGGGGCGCATCAACCCGGACGTGCGCGCCAACTACCTGGCTAGTCCGCCGCTGGTGGTGGCCTATGCCCTCGCGGGTACCGTAGACATCGATTTGATTAACGAGCCGCTGGGCACCGGCAGCGACGGCCGACCGGTATATCTGCGGGATATCTGGCCGAGCCAGCAGGAGATCCGCGAGACGGTGCAGCGGTGCGTCACGGCCGAGCAGTTCCGCAGCCGCTACGCCGATGTGTTCACCGGCGACGAGGAGTGGCGGAAGATCAAGATCACCGGTAAGGACCTGTACGACTGGGAGCCGGAATCGACCTACATCCAGGAGCCGCCGTTCTTCGTCGGGCTCCAGCCCGAACCCGAGCCCGTTCGGCCGATCACCGGTGCGCGATGCCTGGTGATGGTCGGAGATTCAGTCACCACGGACCATATTTCGCCGGCAGGTTCGATCAAGGCCCAATCGCCAGCGGGTGAGTATCTCATCGAGCACGGTGTTGAGCCCAAGGACTTCAACAGCTACGGGGCTCGCAGGGGCAACGACCGGGTGATGACGCGGGGCACGTTCGCCAATATCCGTCTGCGCAATCTGCTGGCGCCGGGTACCGAAGGCGGCGTGACGACTTACCTGCCGACCGGCGAGCAGATGAGCATCTTTGACGCCGCCATGCGTTACAAGGCGGCCCGCACGCCTTTGATGGTGCTGGCCGGCAAGGAATACGGGACCGGCTCGTCGCGCGACTGGGCGGCCAAGGGCACGTTCCTGTTGGGCGTTCGGGCGGTCATTGCCGAGAGCTACGAGCGGATCCATCGCAGCAATCTCGTAGGTATGGGTGTGCTGCCCTTGCAGTTCCGAGAGGGAGAGAGCCGCGAGTCGCTGGGCCTGAGCGGGCATGAGACCTTTGAGATCAAAGGGCTCGACGACTCGCTTCAGCCGCGCAGCGAGCTCACCGTGCTTGCCCGCCGCGAAGATGGTTCGACGCTCGAGTTCGCCGCCCTTTGCCGCATCGATACGCCCGTTGAGGTGGAGTACTATCACCACGGCGGCATTCTGCAGATGGTCCTCCGCCGCATGTGTAAGGGATGCGCTTGACCTCGCCACCCGCCCGAAGCGCAAGTGAAAGAGTGCACCCTGCCGAAGCGGCGGGCGAGTGGATGCACGCGCGGCGGTCGCTCGTGGTTTGCGTCTTGCGGTAGTGGTGTGCTGGCGTGCCCGTTGGTCCGGCGGGGGCCATTGGTTTCACTGATGATTCTGGGTGAAGCGTAGGGGGTGGGCCTGCGCGTCCGTGAGCCGCAGGCAGAAGGCCCAGTCACCCGGCCCCTGGGTGACCTTGACCAGGATCCGGTTCACGCCTGAGTCCAGTTTCGCCCTGGCCGTGTCCTCATCGATCTTCAGGCCGCGCGAGCCGGGGAAGGTGTGCACCATCTGCCCATTGATCCAGACTCTCGTTCCGTCGTTGCTGCCGATTTTGAGCACGACCTCGCCGGCCGTCTCGGGGGTGATCTCCGCATAGAGGTAACAGGTGACGTCGTGGTTGGGCTCGAGCCGCTCCAGCAGGTGGACGATGCCCGCCGGATCGGTGACGTGAACCGGCCGCCAGCGCTCGCGACGGTAGGGGTGGACCACGGAGGCTTGCAGGTCAACGCGCTCTTCAGGTGACCAGACTTTGTCGATGTCATTGCCGGGGAAGGGCCCCACAAGCCACCATCGCGTGACGAAGCCCGTCTCGTGGGCGGGATCGTAAGCGATGCCCAGCCCGCGCAAAGCGCGGACAGCCGGATCAAGCACTTGGCGCGCGGGGCGGGCCTCCACGATTTCACGCAGGATGGCCACCCCGCGCTCCCGCCGGCCCGCTTTATCCAGCCGCCCGGCGATGGCAATGCGTGCCAGCATCGCATCATGGCCCAGCACCGGGTCTTTCATGAGTTTCTCCACCAGGGGCAGCGCGGACTCGCCGCCTTC
>BTUC01000188.1:0-13452 GCA_045863575.1 Phycisphaerae bacterium | reverse complement strand
CATGGCCGGATTTGAGCGTCACGTTTTCGTCTGCACAAATACCCGTGAAGCCGGGCACCCGCGGGGGTGCTGCAGCGCCAAGGAGGGCGAGGCGGTTCGCGAAGCGTTGAAGGCGGCGGCGAAGAAGCGGCTGGGCAAGGCCGTGCGGATCAACTCGGCGGGATGCCTCGACCAATGCGAGCATGGGGTGACGGTCGTCGTCTATCCGGAGGGGGTATGGTACGGGTTCGTCACGCTGACTGACGTCGAGGAGATCGTCGAGTCGCACCTGGTCCATGGCCGTCCGGTGGAACGGCTGCGGCTGAGCCCCGCGTGCGTGAATACGCCGGCTTGTGCGCATAAGGGACGCGGCGCGGGGTGAGGGGGGTTAGGGGGAGACAAGGAGAGAAGGAGACAAGGGGACACGGAAACAAGGGGACAGGACCCCCCGCCCCCCTTGGTAAGGGGGGAGCAGCGCAGCCAACATCCAACATCTAACATCCAACACCTGACACCCAACACCTGACACCCAACACCCGACACCCAACACCCAACACCCAACACCCGGCACCCGACACCCAACACCTGCCTGCCGATTGCACGGCGGCCGTTGATCGCGCATAGTGTGGGCCATGTCTGCCGCGGTTTTCTGGGATCGGGACAATACGCTCGTCAGAGACCCGGGTTACATCAGTGATCCGGCGATGGTCGAGCTGCTGCCCGGGGCGGCCGAGGCGCTCAAGCGGCTCTCGGCCGCGGGGTTCGAGAATGTGGTCTGCACGAACCAGTCGGGTATCGCGCGAGGCATGTTCGATGAGCCCACGCTGGAGCGCATCCACGACCGCATGGTGGCGCTATTCGCCCAGGAGGGCGCGCGGATCGACGCCATCTACTACTGCCCTTACCTGGCCGGCGAAGAAGCCACCGTCGAACGCTACCGCCAGGATAGCGACCTGCGCAAGCCCAAGCCGGGCATGATCCTGAAGGCGTCCCTGGAGCGTCACATCGATCTGGCCGCCTCCTGGGCCATCGGTGATTCGCTGCACGACGTCCAGGCCGGCAAGGCCGCCGGCTGCCGCACGATCCTGATCCGGCCGGAGGGCGCCGGCGATGAGCCTCCGCGCAGAGGCGGGGACGCCGACTTCGTGGCCGTCTCCCCCACGGAGGCGGCCGATATCGTACTCAAGTACACCCGGACTGCCGGCGCCAGGTCGACCACCACGCCCCCCCCTGCCACGGCGGCCGAGCCCCCCACAGATAAGGACCCGGCCAGCGCGGTGCTCCAGGAAATCCTCTCATTCCTGCGCACCGTAGACCGCCGCAACCAGGCGGAGGAGTTCTCGCTGGCCAAGCTGGCCGGCGCGGTGCTGCAGCTCGTGGCCGTCGGGGCGCTGATCTGGGCCCTGTTCAGCATCATCCGCGGGCTGACCTATGCCGATTCGCTGATTCGCCTGATGTTGGGGGTTCTGCTGCAGTTGATGGCGCTGACGTGCTTTGTGCTGGCGAAACGAAGTTGAGAGTTTTCAGTTCTCAGTTCTCAGTTCTTAGTTCTTAGTTCTTAGTTCTTTGTGCACTCGGGATTCAGGCGGCGGCAATCGAGCAACGGCCCGCTCGCTTGCGCTCGGGGCTCCGTCGCTGCTCCCCCTTGCTTGCGCTCGGGGCTCCGTAACTACCCCCCTCGCTTGCGCTCGGGGCTCTGATCCCCTCCCCCGGTACTCCGGGGGAGGGTCAGGGTGGGGGCTTGGCAGGCAACGGGACATCCGCATCCTCGTGCCCCGCTCAGAGGGGGCGGCCAGAGATGGTTTCATTCATCTGAGAAGTCACTTGAGCCGGAACACTTGCGGTCCCTGCCCCTCGAATGCCACCAGCATGCCCACATCATGGCGGTTATCGCTGACCCTGCAGCCAGCCAAGATTCACCATCACGGCTGGAGGGCCTTACCGTATCGTTCACGGTAACGCTTGTATGAGGGTTCCGCCTGGGTGGCTTCCAGGCCGTCCCGGGCGTTGGCGTGCCGATGGGCAACCTGGACCACGTCGACCATGCCTCGAAGGCGTTCCGCCTGCCGCTCGAGGGCCTCAAACTCGTGGCTGGCCAAGTCTTCTTCGCCGCGCTGGTCGAACAGCCGGACGCGGACGAGGTGATAGATGAACAGATACATGGCCTCGCCGTAGGCGAAACGGTGTTCATCCTCGAGCAGCCGCGTGCGTTCGGCGGGATCCCGACACGCGAGCAGGGCATCGTCGATTTCCCGGCGGGCCCGGGCCATGCTCTCGATCATTTCGACGATGCTGGGCGCGTCGTTGATGGCCGACGGTGTCGGTGCGTACTGGAGGTGGCGCAGCGGAAAGAGCTCCTCGGCCTCTTCGTTCAGCTTGCCGATCAGGCAGTGGTACGCGCTGCCCGTCCAGACATGATGTTTGAAAGCCTTGATGTTGGCGGTGGCCTGCTGCAGGTGTGCAAAGAAACCGCGCATGTGTTGCGTGGTGGTGGGATAGCAGCGGCGCAGGTACTCTTCCAGCAGCGCGTCCACGTCCGCGTCCGGATTCCAGAGCAGCCGGGCCAGCAGGTAGTTGTTCCAGTTCCAGGTGCCCCAGAGCGACGTGGGCACGTGCATGTAGTTCAGATGCCGGGCGCCATGGCGATGGTACCAGGGAATGTCGGCGGACATGTTTCGCGTATGCAGGACCGGCAGCGACTTGAGGCTGCTGACGTTGTAGTACTCGCCGATGCACAGGCCGCCGTGATAGTGGCCGCCCTGGGTCCAGGCTTCATAACACTTGCAGGTAGCCTCGTTGATTTCCCGGCAGGCGGGGCTGGCCAGCGGGTGGGCGTAGCACCGCGAGATGGGGAAGAAGGTGACGAAGCAGGTGGCGTAGTCGAAGTCCGCCGGCAACGGCCGGGTCGGAGGCTCCAGCGTCTCGAGGTAAGCGAGGCTGTTGAGCTGCACGTCGCGTTTCAGCCGCCCGTCCCGGCGTGCCGCCTGGATCTCCTGAGAGGTCCTGTATTGTAGCCACAGGAGACGGTCCGTGGGCGTCCCCTGCTCCTGGCAGGGCTTGCACTCGCACCAGGGCCCATGGTCCAGCATCCACAGATCGATGAAGTCGGCGTGGCGGTAGTCGCCGTCGATCAGCGACTGGACGAGGTTCTTGGCCAGTTCGGCGGTCGCTTCGGCGTTGGAGGTGCAGTAATTGGCGCTCAGATCCTTCTGCGGCCGTGCCTGCCGCTTGCCGCCGCGCAGCGCGTACCACTCGGGATGTTTCTCGGCGTAGGTCAGCGGGCTCAGGAATTTCGACTGGACGCCATGGCCACCCGCCGACAACCGGATGCCCAGCTTCTTGAGCACGCCGATATTCGCTTCAGCCGCCGTCCAGAGGTTCGCCCGGTTGCGCGCCATCCACAGGAAGAACGTCTCATTGCCGCGTGGATCGGACACGTAGTAGCCGCGGGTCAGGAACTGGGGCGACTCGGTCAGGTCGAGTTCGCGTGGAAGCTGGCTTGCTTCGGCGGGATATAGGGTTCTCGTCTCGCCGAGGCCGTAGAAGCGCATCCCGAGCTGCTCGAGGAACGCGTAGACTCCGTAGAGCGTACCGATGCGCTCGACTCCCTGGATGGTGATGATCGTGCGATCGCCGTCGGCCCGTGAGCGCAACTGGCAGGTACCGATCACGCTCGGCAGCGACTGCGACCCGGGGGCGGGATGCACCGAGGCGATGAGTGGGTTTGAGGTTCGCGTGCCCAGCAGAAGCACGTCCCCCGTGTCCGGCATGGACTGAGGCCCTGCAAGCTGGATGCTCTCCACCGGCCGGTCCAGGCAGCGGGCCAGAAAGCGGCGCAATTCGGTGGCGGCGAAGGATTCCGTGCAGGCCGTATCATCCTGTTCGTCGCCGTCGAAGAAATCGACCCGGCCCTCGCTGGTGGCGGCCTCCTCGATAGAGGCGAACGGCTCCGGGTTGACCACGATGGTGAGGGGCCGCAACGGGTTCTCGGCTGCCCATCCAGGGTGGTGCCCCACGAGGATGATCGCAACGAACAAGCAGAGCGTGCTGCTGCGCCGGGACATGGCCAGACTCCTGTTCCGGGTCAGAGGTGCGCCGGAAGCACTCCGGTCAGCGACAGCGTACGGCTTGGCCGACGGGAGTCAAGACAGGTCTAACAATCTGCTGATAGAATAACCGGACAGAACCGCGAACCGGTTCTGCAGACAGGTCTTACAAATGCCTACGGCATCCATCAAGCTCACGTCCGACTTCGTCGCCGTCTCGATGCAGAGGGAACGGCGGTACCGTGTCGGTTTTCGCCGCTTTGCGCTGAAATTGGGCCTGTTCGTCCTGCTCGTCCCTCTGATCGCGACCGCCTTCTGGGTCAGCCATGCAATCACGGGCATCCTCCTGCTGGTATTGAGCCTTGCGATGTTCTTTGCCCAGTATCTGGATTACTGGCTGGCGCGGCGATCCTTTCGGAAGTCATCCTGGCGGGACGAGATCGTCACCATCGAATTCACAGAGGCCGATATTCGGTACCACTCACCACGAGTGGACACTGTCGTCCAATGGTCATTGCTTACCCAGGTCGTCCACTTCAGCGATGGCTTCCTGCTGTATCAGGACGCCAAGCCCTTCAGTTGGATACCGGCGTCCTCCCTCAGCAGCCCATCAGAAGTCGCCGAACTGAACAGGCTGCTGCGGTCGAAAATCGCTAAACACGTCTTTGTGGACCGCAAGAGCGCGGGGCACTGCCAGTCCTGTGGCTACGATCTCACGGGTAACACGTCGGGGGTGTGTCCTGAGTGCGGCACGCAATTGACCAGCACAGCAGGGCTCGATGCCGAATTCAACCAGCGCTGACTTGAGCGCCCACGAAATGCTGCGACTCGACTACCCGGCTATCTTCTGCAGCAGCCAGGCCATGTTCTCGCCCAGGATGCGCATGGTTTTCAAACCCTCCTCGTCCTTCTCGACGTCGCCCTTGTCGCGGCCGATGCCCACATTCCAGTAGCAGGAGCCAGGGACGATCATCTGGCTGATGAGGAAGAAGTGATTGATCGAGTCGAAGGCATGGATCTCCCCTGCCCGGCGGACGGCGATGACGGCGGCACCGACCTTGCGCCGGAGCAAGTCGCCGTTGGCGCGGGCGACGAAGCCGGTTCGGTCGATGAGGGCCTTCATTTCCGTGGTCAGGTCGGCGAAGTAGGTTGGCGAGCCGAGCAGGATGCCGTCCGCTTCGACCATCTTGGCGAGGCACTCATTGGCCACATCGTCATCGTTGATGCAACGGCCGTCCTTCGTGCGCATGCAGGCGTAGCACGCCCGGCACCCATGGATATCGCTGCCGCCAAGCTGGAACACTTCAGTCTCGATCCCCTGGGCCTTGATCGGCTCGAGTACGCGGTCGAGCAGAATGCGGGTGTTGCCGTCCGGTCGGGGGCTGCCGTTGAAGGCGATGACTTTCATGGTGCTGCTCCTGGTGCAGGTCCAATACGCCGGGCATCATAAGCGAGTCCACTCCGGCCGGGTAGTCGCCGTTCGTGCCGCCGGTGCCCTCACCGGCGGAATGGCGGTGGCAAACCGCCGGTGAGGGCACCGGCGGCACACAATGCGGGCCGTACGACAATCGAGAGCGAGAAACTGCCGGACTCGAAACAGCACGCGATATCATGAACCTTTCACCCCGCCCGGGCTCGTAGCTGCTCGCGGTCCGTTCACCCCCGTTCAACGGGGGTTCCCGCCGCAGGCGGCTTCAGAGCGGTGCTTATGGCTCACAGTTTCCGATCCAGCCGCCGGTACATGATCGCCTCGGTCACATGGTCGGGCTGGATGCTGTCGGCGCCGGCCAGGTCGGCGATGGTGCGGGCCACGCGCAGGATCTTGTCGTGGGCCCGGGCCGACAGGCCCAGCTCGGTGAGCGCCTGCTTGAGCAGGGCCTCGCCGGCCGAGTCGAGGGCGCAGACCTTGCGGAGCTGTCGCGAAGTCATGCGGGCGTTCAGCGTGGTCGTGCCGTCGCCGAAGCGCTGCCTCTGCACGGAACGCGCCGCCAGCACCTGCTCGCGCATGAGGCCCGAACTGCTGCCCTCGTGCTTGCCGCGCAGCTCGCGGTAGGGAACCGGCGGGACCTCGATATGGATGTCGATGCGATCGATCAACGGGCCGCTGATCCGCGCGAGGTACTTCTCGATCTGCGGCGGCGAGCACTTGCAGGGCTTGGCCGGGTCGGTGAAGTAACCGCAGGGACACGGATTCATGGCCGCCACCAGCATGAACCGCGCCGGAAAGGTGATCGACGAGTGCGAGCGGGCGATGGTCACCACGCCATCCTCGAGCGGCTGGCGGAGCGTCTCGAGAATCGTGCGGGGGAACTCGGGGAACTCATCCAGAAACAGCAGCCCATGGTGGGCCAGCGAGACCTCCCCCGCCTGGGGGATGGAGCCACCGCCGACCAGGGCCGGGCCGCTGGCCGAGTGGTGCGGCGAGCGCACCGGCCGTCGGGCCAGCAGGGCCGTGCCGTGCGGCATCTTGCCGGCGGCCGAGTAGATCCGCGTCGTCTCCAGCGACTCGGCCAGACCCAGCGGGGGCAGGATAGTCGGCAGCCGCTTGGAGAGCATGGTCTTGCCGGTGCCCGGCGGTCCAATCAAGAGGATGTTGTGCCCCCCCGCCGCCGCCACCACGAGCGCCCGCTTGACCGACTCCTGGCCGCGGACTTCGTCAAAGTCCTCCTCGTAACGGGAGGCCTGCTCGAAGGCGGCCTCCAGGTCGATCACCGTCGGCTCCAGCGGCAGCCGGTCGGTCAGGAAGCCCACCGCCTCGGCCAGCGTGCCGATCCCAAAAACCTCGATGCCGTCCACGACGGCCGCCTCGGCCGCATTCTCCCGCGGGAGGATGAGCCCGGCCAGACCGCGGTCCCGGGCCAGCATGGCCATGGACAGCGCCCCCTTGATCGGACGCACACGCCCATCCAGGGCCAGCTCGCCGGCAATGAGGTACTGGGAGGCTTTGTCCGGCGACCCGGCGTCATCGCCGAAGATGACCCCCAGCGCAATGGGCAGGTCGAAGGCCGGCCCTTCTTTCTTCACGTCGGCCGGAGCCAGGTTGATCAGCACGCGGTACTGCGGCCAGGCATAGCCAGAGTTGTGCAGGGCACTGTTGACCCGTTCCAGACTCTCTTTGACCGCAATGTCCGGCAACCCCACAATCGCCGGTTTACCAAACCCCCGCGAGGCGACATCCACCTCCACCTCGCAAGCCACCGCATCAATGCCCACAAGCGCCACGCTGTTTAATCTGGAGAGCATGGCGGGGATTGTACGGGTGGAGTTAACGACGGGCAAAAGCTATGAGCTGAGTCGTCACGTGATGAGGGGCGGCTACACAACGCGGCGCGGGTGTCTGCGCGATGGGCTCGCCTGGCACCCGTTTTCCATAAACCCTTGATAATAAAGGGGTGAGCGCCTGCAACTGGGTTCGAGTTATGCTGGTGCTTTCAGAAGGGGACAATTCCACCGGCGAGGGCACCAGGCGGACGTTTTGAACCTGGCCTGAAAACCGGATTAGAGTGATGTCGAAGTCGAAGTGTGCTATGCTATAGGAAACTGGAGCGACACACATGACCATATCTCTGAGCCCCGAGACCCAGAGGCTCCTTGAGGAGCAGATGAAAAAGCACGGCTACCCCTCGGCCGACGATGCGGTGAGGGTGGCGATCGAGAAGCTGGATCAGGAACAGGCCGGGTACATTGAGGATCTTCCCCCAGAGGTGCAGGCGGCGATTGAGGAGGGTCTGGGCCAGGCCGACCGTGCCGAGGGGAGGCCATGGGAAGAGGTCCGTGAGGAACTTCAGGCTCGATTCACCAGAAAATGACACAGACGCATGCCTGTCCCCTACCGAGTCATCATAATGCCCCGCGCATCCGATGACCTCGTGGGCATCCACACACATATCCAGCAGGAGTCCCCAGAAGCGGCTATCTCCGTTGCTCAGCGGTTTCTGGATGCAATCAGCTCCTTGGAGATCCTCCCTCCATCGCCACAGGGTATACCGCTCGCACCGAAACACCAGCCGCATTATCCGTTCGATGCCCGTGCCGCCATTTATCATCTACTACCGAATTCTTGAGAGGTTGCGTACCGTCCAGGTCCTCACGGTCTGGGACGGCAGACGACGACAGCCGAAACGATTTTGAATCATCCCGGAATTCAAGCCCTCTGTGTGACCTGCGCAGGCCACGAGGCCTTTGCGCGACAGTTGAATGAAGGCCCGCCGAACGTGCTGCCGACCGAATTGAACCATGCCCGATCGTCAAAAGACCGGAGCGCGGTGGGAGCGCCCATGTTGATGTCATCGCCGAAAATGACCCCCAGGGCGATGGGCAGGTCGAAGGCCGGCCCCTCCTTCTTCACGTCGGCCGGGGCCAGGTTGATCAGCACGCGGTACTGCGGCCAGGCATAGCCAGAGTTGTGCAGGGCACTGTTGACCCGTTCCAGACTCTCTTTGACCGCAATGTCCGGCAACCCCACAATCGCCGGTTTACCAAACCCCCGCGAGGCGACATCCACCTCCACCTCGCAAGCCACCGCATCAATGCCCACAAGCGCCACGCTGTTTAATCTGGAGAGCATGGCGGGGATTGTACGGGTGGAGTTAACGACGGGCAAAAGCTATGAGCTGAGTCGTCACGTGATGAGGGGCGGCTACACAACGCGGCGCGGGTGACTGCGCGATGGGCTCGCCTGGCGCCCGTTTTCCATAAATTCTTGATAATAAAGGGTCGAGCAACTGCAACTGGGTTCGTCTGATACTGGTGCTTTCAGAAGCGGGCAAATCCGCCCGGTGAGGGCACCAGCGGGACGTCTTAAACTGGCCTGAAAACCGGACCAGAGTGCTGTCGAAGTCGAAATGCGCGATGCTATTAGGACACTGGAGCGACACACATGACCATATCTCTGAGCCCCGAAACGCAGAGGCTCCTTGAGGAGCAGATGAAAAAGCAGTCTCAATACACAGGACATAGAAGGTCGGCCCCATTTCAGTTGGCGCAGTTCGGATCGGCCGGCGTGCTGGCAGCGCTGTAGCACCGTTGGAATCGCCCGAAGTCGCTCTGGTCGACATCGCCGTCGGTGTCCAGGTCTTTGGCAGCGCACTCTGGCTTGGCCGGAATCGTCGGACCGGAGGAACAGGCCTGGAAGGCGGCCAGATCGTCGCCGTCCACGTCGAAGTCGGCGTCGAAGTCCGCTGGCACGGGCGGACCAACGACCCACAGCCTGCCGGTGGTGTAGAGCTGCGCGGTGTACCAAACCAGTGGGCCTGGGAGCATCGGAAGCGAGAGCGCATCAAATGTGCCGCTGAGACTCGCCCAGTTCAGGATGTCGAACGACGCGCCCGCCGGAGGCGAGTAGCCCGCGATCAGTTTCACCTCGAGCGTGCCCCCGAGCTGCAATTGTCCAACATCCAGGCGATCGTGTTGCAGGCCAGGGATACCGCCTCCGATCTCAATCTCCAGCGTCGAGAGACCGTCTTGATGGTAGTTGCTGAGAGGGACGATGGCCGTTGCTGCCTGCGGAAACATGGGCGCATGTCCCGGGGCGAGGGTACCTCCGGCCAGGTTCACAAGGTCACCGCTGAATGCCCGGGTTTCCAGCCTCCCGCCATTAAAGGAAAAAACCGAATCTACAGCGGCCAGGTTGATCTGATCGGCCGCCAGACGACTGCCCGGCTGAAGGGATACGGCCCCTCGCCGGCCGACGGTCAGGGCATCGCCCACCTCAGCCTCGCCGCCGGGGAGCAGCAACAACTGGTTGTCGCTGCCCGCGAAATCGCCGCCGATCTGCAGGTCTCGAGCCACCACCAACCGCGATCCGGCATCGGTCAAACGTAACTCACCGGAACCGATGAACGTGCCGATGAACGCGAACTGGCACTCGGCGAGTCCTCCCTGCAGCACTTCCATGTGGGCGGACGTCCCTGTGCGCCCGACGTGTAGCTGATCGGAGAGCGTCCATCGTGAGCCTGCGCCGTTGACGTAGGCAAAACCGTTATGGAGATAGCCGTGCTGCGCGGTGACCACGCCGGCGTTCTTGATGTGGAGTTCTCCGGTCTCGCTGGTGCTCGTGGTCCCGCCGATGCTCAGCACCGCGGCATTCTCCCAGCGTGAGCCGGGATCCTCGACGGTGGCCAGCGAGCGGAGGCCGTCCCAGGAAATCTTCGCGTCGCCGCCGTTCTGCACCAACCCGCCGGCACGGACGCGAAGTTCACCACCCACGTGGAATGTCTCGTCGATGGTCCAGCGTGAGCCGGCGTTCTCGACCACGGCCAGGCTGCGTTCGGTCTGCGTAAAGTCCTGCGTGATCTGCGCGCTTCTGGAATCCACAATGCCTTGACCCTGGACGGTAAGCTCGCCGACACCCTGGTAACCGACGGAAAACAGGCCCGAGTTGTCCCACACACCGGCCGTACGAACCAGCACTTTCCCCCGGCCGGAGTCGGCAAACGGCTGCAGGTATCCCAGGAACGTGTCGCCGCTCTCCACCCGGCTGCCCCCGACGACCTCGACCTCGCCGCGGCCCATGACGCCAACGTAAACCGAAGTCGTCGTCCACAGACTATCGGGTCCGCCGCCAATAGAGATCTGCCCGCGGGCCCAGTCGCCGGATGCATTGCTGAACCCGCCGTTGCCGATGACCACCACGCCCGTTGTCATGTCGGCGCCTTGATGGAGCGCGACGTCCCCTTCGCCCGCCTCGCCGACAACGAGCGTCTGCGTGACCGTGATCTGTGAACTGGTGCCAGTCAGGGGGTTCTGGCCGCGGGCCGTGAGGCTCCCGCTGCCCAAGGCTCCATAACCAAGATACACGGTGCCGGCGAGAAAGCCGCTCCCCTCGTCCAGGCTGACGCTGCCGCCGGCATCGAAGCCGCTTTCTTCGGACCATCCGGCATACAGCGTGCCGACGGTCCACGGATCCGGCTCCAGGTCCTGGGGATACTCAGGGAACGTGGCGGCCGCCATAATTCGGGCGTGCACCGGAGCCGACTGGAGAACAACCATCACAGGCAAGACCATCAAACACCGCCAGATAGCGCTTCGTCGCCGATAGATTTGACCGGGCGTCGTCATGCCATACCGGGGCAGCAGCACAGAAAGCTCAAACTGTGGGGGAGGATGGGACAACACGTGGGTTCTCCAGGAACAGCGCCGTGTACGCGGAGAGCAGTTGCACAATATCGCGCTTTTTTGGAAAAGGCTGCTTCTGCGGGCGCAAGGGGGACTGCCTCACTACGGCATCGTGCCGCGCAAGCCCACAGGTTCTCCGATCGAATCGCAAAGCCGCTCGTCAGGATGAGATGGATAGAGTCGCGATCTCGAAGTTGCGCTATTGGAATATAGGCGCACTGTTCGCTCGCTGCAGCTATTGCAGCGAGAGAAATGAGGCGTCATGGCACCATCTCTTGGACGTGCCGCCGGCGTCCAGGCTCCAGATGAGCAGCCTGTTGCTTCGACCATTGCCACTCAGATCGATGGTTCTGGGGAAGCGGCGACGCATTGTAAGCAAACACAGCTCAGTCCGGTTCACGAGTACGGTCGGCCCTTGAGCGGGCTACAGGATTGGTGCAGTCGCCGACGGTCAGCAACGCCGGCGCCGGATGAAGCCGAAGACGGCAAGGCCCAGCAGACATGCCGCGGGCTCCGGCGTGATCACCACGCCATACATGTTCCGGCCGGAGTTGTCGGGCTGGAACAGGCTGAAGGTACCCGCCGGGAAGGTCTTGGAGTAGACGGAGTACCACTGGTCGATGTTGCCGTCGGAGCTTTCGTCGAGTGGGACTTCGTCCGGGCGGGCGGCGCTGCCGGCCCGATTCAGGCCATTGGAAGTGGCGAGCCAGCCCTGATCGAGGATCCACTGCATGTGGGTGGGGTCGAAGGTCGGCGGATTGGAGCTATCCCCATCGGACAGCCGGTTGTCAATGAGCATGTAGGCAGTAACCGGCTGGCTGACGGTCACATCGAGCCGATAGCTGGCATTATCACGGTTGTCGTTGCCGGAGATGATGTACTCGGCCCCGGTCAGGTAGGCCAGCACGGGCAGGCTGTTGGGCGCGTCGTCGAAATACCGGTTGCCCCGGTCCACGTACGCAGGGGCGCCGCTGCCAAAGGTGGGAACAGTATAATTCGTGCCCACCACCGCACCCGGGACAGGTTCGTTGGCGACCGAGACAGGAAACGTCTGGCCCGTCCACTTGGCCGTGATCGTGTCGGTGGGCTCGTTGTCACCCCCGGTCTCGACGACGTTCACGATCAGCTGTCCCCAAGCGACCGGCGCGGCCGAACCCACAACCAGCGCCACGATGGCCACCCATGTCCCGGTTTGTCGGCGCACAGCGACTTCCTCCTCCGATGACTTGAATGTCTGCGTGAACGCAGAGCGGCCCTCGCCAGACCGTCAGGGGCCACCTCCAGCCTAGCGCTACCATAAACCAACCCCTCAAGGTTGTCAAGTGGAATTTTGAAAGATGTCGCCCCCGCAGATCCCCTCAACGGGTCAGTCAAGCTCTCCTGGGGCAGTCGGCTGGCCGCGGATCCCACCCGGCGCACCGCGTAGCGGGGAGACTATAAAATGGCCTGCGTGCAGAATGCTTGGGTAACGCTGACATCCGAATGAGCTGGCAGAATGCAGCATGTCAAAAGTCGTCTTTCTATTCGCCAGGCTGTTCTTGGGTCTGCTTTGCGGAGCTGGTACTGCCCTCGCCGAAGATGCGATTCTACCACATGGGGAAAGCCCCGCGGCACTGGCCAGCGGCCACTTCCCGGATCGCGTGCACGAGTTCGTCTGGCGGAACTGGAGCGCCGTCGAGCCGGCCAGGCTGGCCGGAGTTCTGGGGACCTCCGCAGACAACGTGAACGCCATGGCCGAGTCGATGGGGCTGCCGCCACCAGCAGCGACTCCACCGGAGATGAGGACCAGAGGCTACATCACTTTGATTCGACGCAATTGGCACCTCCTGCCCTACGAGCAATTGCTGGAACTCCTGGAGATGACGCCGGAGCGACTGGCTTTCATCCTCCGCGAGGAGGACTTCCTGTGGATTAAGCTGGGCCGCCTGAAACCGAAGTGCGAGCCGCTGCGCTACCGTCCCCCAGACGAGGCGACACGGCGGCGTGCGGCCGAAATCCGTTGGGTGGTCGAGACAGACATCGGCGCCGAGATCCGGGCGCCGGCCGAACCGCGTTTCGATTTCGTTCGTCAGCTCAGTCTTCGACCGCCCGCGGTTTCTGCACCGGAGCCGACAGAGGCTCGGCCTGTTTCGCTACGGCTTGTCTATTCCTATCTCGCCGTGTACGGCGACCCGCTGGCCAATCCCGCACTGGATCCGTATCCCGACGGGTTTCTGCAACGGCTTTCGGACGCGGGAGTCAACGGTGTCTGGATGCATGCGGTCCTGCGCGACCTGGCGAATGTAAGCGAAACGGTTCACCCGCGCCGTCT
>BTUC01000187.1:0-13473 GCA_045863575.1 Phycisphaerae bacterium | reverse complement strand
GCCGGCCCTCCGCGCGGGCGTGTGCAAAATTTTTCAGCGCCGGCCCCCCCCCCCGGCCGCTACAGACGCGGAAGTCTTCAATGGAAGGGGCACTAGCCGGTGGCGTTCAGCCGGTCGCGCTCGCATTGGTGGAACCGGCTGGCCAGCCCGATGATCTGCTCCAGCACCGGACGCGACTCCAGATCCGTTTCCAGTCCGATGAACTGGATCCCCATGCGGACTTCCTGCTGACAGGGTTCGAGGTAGGTCAGCAGCCCCTCGACGCGCAGCGGCTCCTGACCGGGTTCCACGCTGAGCTCGGCGAGAATGCGCGCGTTCGATTCCCAGCGCGGATAATCCGGCCACGAGAGCACCAGCCCCAGCCCGCCAGCCGAGATATCCTGAAGCGGGCCCTGGAAGTCGCGATCCGCGTCCCGCGCCCCCGGGGGAGCATGGCTGCGCCGCACCTTGACCGGAATCGTGGTGCCCTCCGGAACCGGACTCCGATAGTACAGGCGGCGCTGGAGCTCGTAAATCGCGGAAGGCCACAACAGTGCGATGGCCGGCACGTCGTCGCCCCGCCTCAGCGAAAAGAAGCACCGCCCTCCCACGGAAGTTTCGAAGACGCATTTCTTGTGCGCCCTCCGGAACGACACCCCGATCATCTGGCCTTCCACGATCTCCGGCAGATGGCGCTCCGTGGCCGCGGGGTACTCCACCACCACGTCGCCGGTAGCCCGGTCAAAGCCCAGGAATCGCGAGCGGAAAGTGGTCCACACGTTGTCCAGACGGCAGCTTAACGAGAGACTCACCTGCCGGGAGACCACCTCGCGGAGCAGTTCTTCACGTCCGATCGTGCTCATCTCGATGGCCTGGCTCATGCGTCAACTCCTTTGCGGATAAATGAAGCCACGGGTGTCCCATACAGCCGCCGCCGGAGGGCCTCGCGCATGGTGGCCGACGACTCATATCCCGGTCCGGACAGGAACTGGAGGCCCAGAATCATGCGGTCCGTCGTGCCCGCAGCCGTCTTGTTGCACAACACCGCGCTGAGCACGAAGTGCTCGGGGTCGCCCGGCTTGAGCGTGAAATCCAGCCGCAACTCCTGTCCGATCCACAGCCGGTCCGCCATCATCGCATCCGTGCGGCAGGCCAGACCGTCCGGACTGATGTTGTAGAGCCAGCCCACCCCTCCGCCGGTGGTTCCGTCCTCATGGGTCCACCGGATTTCGATCTGCGACGAGTGCGCCAGTTGCACACGTCCGAAGCGGCGCCGCTGGGCGACCTGGACCACCTCCGGGCGGGACAGGTACAACCGAGGCCCTTCGTGCGCGGAGGCGCTGGGTTCCACCCGGACGATGTCGGCGCTGAACATGTAGCGATGGTCGCCCAGTTCCAGCACCGCGTCGCAGTAGGTCCCCAGCAGGCTGTTGAAACGCTGCAGGCGGGCCAGTTCGCCCGCGGTATCCAGAGGCGGCTCTCCCGCCCGAGGGCTGCCCGCATCCTCGGGATCCACCATCAAGAGCAGCGGCGCCGACCTTGGCCGACGCCCGGTGACGCTGTACTCATAGGCTGCCAGGCGGCAGCGGATCTGCCCCCCGTCGCTCCAGAGCCGCGGCTCCAGGACCACCTGGGCCTGGTGGCGGACCGCCTGCTCGAGCGTCCGGGCCGACTGTCGGGGGCTCAGGTCGATTGCGTATGGCATGCGTTCCCTCTCACTACTTCCCTCCGGCCTTGCCGGCGACCGAGGCCTTGAATCGGGCGATGCGAAACTGCTCGGCGGCGATGTACCTGCCCAGGCGGGCCTGAAGCCGCCGCTCCGCTGGGTTGGCCGCATCCAGGCGCCATTGCAGCCCCACCAACAGGTTGTCCGTGCTGCGCTTGGGCGCTGATCAGCGCAGCTCGGCGTCCATCTCCCACGCTTCCGATTCATCCGGAAGGGCAAACCGCACCCGGTACAGGCGGCCGGCAAGCAGCAACGACCTGCGGTCCGCCTTGAACAACGCGCCCCCGCCGGTTTCGGAAATATTGATCAGCGATCCCTCGATCCTTTCTTCCGGCGCCTGCTCACCGCGCAGTTCGATCGGCACGGCGGCCACATGCATCAGCGAAAGCCGGTAGCGTCCACGACGCTGGGCGCGCTCCACGATCAGCGGCAGCCGCAGCGCCATGGCCGGGACCTCCACGCGGCCTTGAGACCAGCAGACGCGTCCTGCCAGCATGCTGCCCAGTGCGTAGCGCTGACCCATCCAGGCACAGTACACCCGCACGCTGGAGCCCTCCCGCAGATCCAGCACGCGGCCGCTCTGCGTCGGCCAATCGGTGAGCAGCCGCGACGAATCGAGCTGCAGGAACCGGACGCGCGCGTAGGACTGCTCACCCTGAGGCGAGGTGATCTCGCAATCCCCGGGTTGGTTGCGGTCGCACAGGTCTGCCACCAGGCGCTCCTGCACGTCCGCCGGCACTTCGGTGATGGACCATGCATCCGTCCCCACGCGCAGCCCTCAGGCACAGGAAAACAGCCCTTCCCCAGAAGTCTCATTCGGTGCGCCTGCGCGGCAACTTAATGTTGGGATGCCGGCGAATCGGCCAGGAGGTGTTCCAACGGATTCCGCGGCGGGATTATGGGGCCTGAGCCGTGACTGGATTCTTGTCCCCTGCCCCGCTATCTTTATGACGCGAGATGAAGGGCTATGATGCTCTCGTCGTGGGGCGTGTGCCCGAGTGGACAAAGGGGACGGGCTGTAAACCCGTTGGCTTCGGCCTTCGCTGGTTCGAATCCAGCCGCGCCCAATCGTCGTTCTCCCACGGCGTCAAAATGAAGCGGGACCTGAACGTTGGCGTAACCCGGGCTCTTGAGGGTTTGGCCACGTCAGGCCCCGCTGGCGCTTTATGGGAAGACAGCATTATACGAACAGATGGCCCGGAAACACTCCGTTCCTCCTCCAGGCACGGAAGGCGATGTCGATGCGGGACCCCCCGCTTCGTTCCAGTCCTGCGGCCCATAATGCTAAGGGTTGGCCAAGTGGCCAGACAAGCGCCGTGGCCGCCTGAATTCGTGCTCGCCCGCGCCTTCTGGTCACAGAAGGAAACCTCCGCGTCTGAGGCGTGAAGTGAAAATTGAGACCATCCTGTTTGATTGGGGCGGCACGCTCGCTCAGGTGGTTCGTCAGGAGGAAGCGCTCCGCATGGGCGCCCGCTGCGCCGTTGAACGGCTGGGCAGGCCTGCCGATCAGGGCGCACTGGACGATCTCCTCCACAGGGTGCTGACCATGGAGGCTGACGCCGCCGCCCACCCCGAGCTCCGTGAGGCGGATCTCTCGGCCGTCCTCTCGGGCTGGGCGCAAGCGCAGACAGAGCAGGTGCCCCAGGACTGGCTGCCGACCGCTGTTTCGGCAATCGAACGCGCCTGGATCGGCGCCCTCGATCCGCTGCCCGGCGCCCTGGAAGCTGTCCGTGAGCTTCGGAGCCGCGGACACCGGATGGGCCTGGTGAGCAACTGCATGCTCCCGCCCGCGTGCTGCCGTCAGGAACTCACTCGGCAAGGCTTTGACGTGCTGCTGGATTTTGCCGTCTTCTCCAGCGCCGTCGGCTATCGCAAGCCATCGCCATTGATATATGAGGCCGCCCTACGGGAAGTCTTCCCAGACGGCCGGCCGGCAGATCTGTCCCGCGTTCTGTTCGTCGGCGACTCGCCCATGTTCGACGTGGTCGCGCCCGCGCGGATGGGCATGCGGACAGCCCTGGTCAAGTGCCAGCGCGGGATCTGGCCGGCGGCCGACTACGAGCAGGCCAGACCGGACCTGAAGATCGAGGCGGTCGCGGAGCTCCCCGCGCGATTACATCAATGACAAAAGCTTATGTGCAGACGGATGTTTCGCCAGCCCGCGGATCAAGACGCGGGTCGTGAGGCCAGCGAGCGATAGTACGCCTCCAGTACCGACCGGTACCGAGGCGTTACGCGCTGACGGCCGACCTCCATCAACTCGCGCGTGCTGTCCGCAGGTCGTTCATGCGTCGCGCGCAAATCACGGACCTGTCCCGACGCGGCACCATCCGAACGCAGGGTGTTGTTCATGCGCGAGCCGCCCAGCGACTGCGTGGAGCGGGAAGGAAGGGCCGTGTGCTCCTGCTGTTTCTGCCCGGCGGCCTGCGCCCGCCGGTAGGCCTTCACAAACTGCTCGGCCGTGGAGACGTTCCAGCCGAGTTCTTCGAGCAGATCCTCGGGAACGTCCCCCTGCCGCAGGCGTTGTTCGAGACCGTCGATGACCTGATCCAGCCGCCCGGAGCCGGAGAGCGGACTACCCGGCGTTGGTCGCACGGCCGAAGCATCCAATTCGCGATTCGGTTCGGCCGGTTTGTCGGGAATTTCGTACATCGTCCCCCCGCCGGAACCTCCGCCGCCCTGCGTGGTGCCGCCCGCTCCCTGGACCTGTCTCGGCTGTCCCTGGCCATCACCAGCACCTTGCCCAGCGCCGTCACCCGGCCCCATGCCCTGCCCGGGCGCTTGGCCATGGCCGGAGCCCTGGCCCTGACCTGAGCCGGGCGCCTGTCCAGACCCCTGTCCCTCACCCGGACCTTGTCCCTGTCCGGCCCCCTGTCCCGAACCTTGTCCCTGTGAGGCCCCTTGCCCCTGACCAGCGCCTTGTTGGCCGTTGTTGCCTTGTCCCGTTCCCTGGCTTGCGCCCGCATCTGAGTCTGAGCCCTGATCCTGGCCACCGCCCTCGCCCGGCCCCGGGTTCGAGGCGGACTCTCCCGAGCTGGTTGTCTGGCCTGGCTCCGAACTTGGGTCCTGCGTCTGGTCTTGATCTTGCGACGAGCCTGCACTGGAGCCCTGCTCGGCCGTCCCTGCCTGTCCCGCCGCTTGGGCAGAAGGTTGCCCCCCAGTGGATCCTTGCCCAGTACCTGCCGGTTGTTGACCACCTTGGCCCGCAGCCTGCTGCCGACCCGACTCCGACTGTCCGGACCCGGAGGCGGCACTGGGCTGATCCGCGCGACCGGCCGCCTGGCCGACGCCCGGAGTCCCTGAGCTATTGGGGGGACTCTGAGCGGAAGCTTGTTCGGCTCCCGCGCCAGTGCCCACCTCGCCAGCGCCGGATTCCTGCCTCCGACTCGGGGCCTGCGACTGAGCTGCGCCAGGGCCCGTTCCTCCGCTCATCTGTCCTGCCTGCTGGCCTTGACCTTGCCCCTGGCCCTGGTCGGACGGTGATGATTGGCCCCCCTGTCCCTGGGCCGTTCCTGGCTGTTCGCAGTCCGCCGCCGCTGACTGATTCGGTGCGCTGCTGTCCGCGGGTTGCGAGGGATCACAATCCGGGGACTGAGAGGGCTGGGGCGACTGACTCGGCTGCTCTTGTGCGTGCTGCTGACTTTCCCGCTGCTCAGACTGCCCCGCAGGCGGATTGCCGGGAGACGCCTGGCCACTTTGTTGAGGGGAAGCTTGATTCGCATCAGATTGAGGTGCCGCCTGAGCGTCATTCTGCTGTGTCGGCGCCGGAGACTGATCACCGGTTGGGTTGTTAGCGGATGGGCTGGCCGTCTGCGCCTGCTGCGACCCGACGTCCGCCTCATTGGAAGCACCAGAGGGTGCCTGGTTCTGGTTTTGGTTCTGAGTCTGAGTCTGAGTTTTGGCGCCCGTCGATTGCGACTGGCCTGACTGGCCCACTGACGGCTGGCCTGCACCAGTTTGGCTGGGCGCAGCGCTGTGCGTCTGGGAAGACGCCTGGCCAGTCGCCTGATCAGTAGGATTCCTCTGATCCGCCACCGCGGGGGTGCCCGTTCCGAGTGCTTGCTGGCCGGCCTGTTGACCAGCGGGCCCGTGCGATTCTGTGCCCTGCTGGCGCCCTTCATCGCCGCGGCCTTGGCTTGAGTCCTGCCGCGTACCGGTGGCCCCCTGTTCGCCTGCGCCACCTCCCCCCCCGTCCTGCTGCTCCTGAGGGCCAGATTGCTGCCCCTCCGTCTGCTGCTGCCCGGCAGCACCGCCGTTTTGTGCTTGCCCACCTTGCGCGGCGGATTCCTGCTGCGAAAACTCTCCAGTAGCATTCGCCGTTTGCTGATTCGCGGAAGCGCTTCCGCCGGCGGTAGATGCCTGGCCAGCTTCCTGGCCGTGACCGCTCGACCCCTGTTCGCCACCAGCAGCTTCCGAAGCGGCTTGCGTGCCCTCACCGGAGCTGGCGGCTTCTTGTTGTCCCTTCGATTCCAGAGCGCTGCCGGCAACCGCGGCTTGGCTGGGATCACTTTGTGTCTCGCCGGTTGCTGCGGTTTCAGCATTGGAATCGGTGAAGCCTGCCTGGGTGGGTTGTGCCCCGGCTGTTGGCGTGCTCGCCCCTCCGACAGATTCAGCCGGCGTGCCTTGTGTCGACTGGCCACCGGCCGCTGCCTCAGTCTGGCTTCCTTCAACCGAGGCCGCGCCGCCGGCACCGCCCGCGTCTGAGGCGGCGTCTCCCTGGCGGGCTTCGGCGGCATCGGCGTCGTGGCCCCCCTCAGCCTGTGCAGGGGCTGGCGGATTCTCCTGAAGATGCTTCGCGAGCGCCTCCAATTCCTTGCGATGAGCTTGCTCGAACTCCTCCAGCGGCGAGTCCATCGGTTGAGCGGCCGAGGCTTGGACGTCCGACGGCCGAGTGGAAGGGGGTTCGGCTTGAGCAGCTGCGACGTCGGGTTTTTGGCCGACATCCCGCGGCTCTGCCGGAGCGGTCGTCGAGCGATTCGCCTCCGCCGCGACAGCGGGCACATTCCCCGATGCCGGCTGCGTACTCGCAGGGCCGGCCTGCCGTAGCGCAGGTCGCTGGGCCACCCCCGGTGGTGTAATGACAAGCAACTGGCGAATGTCGCTGTCCGCCCGCTGGAAGGCCGGCTTCCCGTCCAGATCCGCCCGGTTGTCCCAGACGCTCACCCACCACTCCAGCACCTGTCCCGGTAAAGCCTCCAGGAGCTCGATGGCCACTTGCCCTTCAACCTGGGTGAAGCCGCCTCCCACAGGGACTCGCGCCGGAAGATCAAGCTCATGGGGCTGCGGCTGACCCGCCCGGCGAATCATTAACGCCGCACGCGACACGCCGATGTCATCGCCGATGCGTGCGGCCGCGCGCAGCTCTCCGCCGAATTCCACCTGTGCCTCGTCACCCGGCGAGATCAACTGCACCGTGGGCAGGGCGTCCGGCCGGGCGCGAATGATGTGGCGAATTGGATCCTCCGCCACGCGACCTTCCAGATCACGAAACTGGAGCTGATACTCGTCATCCTTGAGTACGGTCAGTTCGGCACGGATCTGGGTCGGTTGTGTGGCGGTCGGCGGCGGCAGCAGCCTGCGCATCTCGCCGGCGCCCGTGCCGGTCACCAGCACAAGGTCGCGCACGGGAACGTTGGTCGTCGCCGTGATAGTCGCCTTCGTTCCGATGACCGCCTCGATATCGGCCGACGGCTGCGTGACCGGCGGCAACCTCGTGTACTTCGGGTAATCCAGCCGAACATCGAATTCGGTGATCCGCGGCAGATCGCGGACTTCCAGGCGGCGAAGGGCAGATACCGCGTCACCTGCCACCACCTGCCACTGCATGGGGACCTGCACGTCGACGCCAGCTTTGAAGGCCTGCCAGAGCACCTGCCCATCATGAGGCCCCAACCGCTGAAGATCGAGACGCTGCCCGTCGATCCAGTGTTGACCGCCGTCCAGACTGAAACGCACATAGACGCTCTCGGGTATGCGGCCGGAGATGCGGGTGGTAAACCGCACCGGCTCACCGCGCATGACTGAGGCGCCGTCCAACGGAGTGGCCGCGTGGATTCTCGTCCACGTCGGCGCTGTCCTGGCGAAGCCGAATGCCCGCAACACGCTGGGCCAGACCGGCTTGGGCGAAATGGCCGTGTACAACAGTAGGAGGACGGCCAGGCCGGCGTTCACCTGGAGCACCCGCTTGATCTGGTGGGTGGCCACGGCCCGGGCCACATTGATGTGATCCACCTCCCCGGCCGCCTCCTCCAGAACGGCGGACCGGATAGATCCGGGCAACTCCTCGCGGCTACCCAGTTGAATCGCATCGACAAGAGAATTCCTGAATTCCGGGTGTGCCTTCTCGATGAGTCGTGCAGCGTACAGGTCGTGCACGCGGCGAACCAGCGGTATTCCCGCAGCCGCCAGCAACCAGAGCAAGCCGGCGATCCAGTACATGCTTCGGGCAGTCATGCCGGTCACCCAGCCGACACCCCCGCGCAGCCAATGATCGGCCAGCACGAACAGCAGCACGAAGCCGGCCGTTCCAGCGAGCCAGGCACCCAGTGCCGCAGCGATCCAGACCAGCTTGAGGCGGCGCTTGGTCGCCTGGAGTGCAAACACGAGATGATCGGTGGAAGCCTCGGGGTACATGGCGGGCCTGTCCATCGGAGTCTCCCGTAGGAGCGCACGGGCGGTGCCAGCGGTCGCGGCGTGTTCGCAGACCCGCGGCGGCTCCCGGCCGTGGGAGGGTATCTTCACCCCCTATTGTACCCGAGATGAGCTGACCAGAGGTAGTCCCCTGCTGTTCCGAACCAGTATTCCAGGTGCGGACTTCCCCTTCCTGCACGAAAATCGTCGCTCATGCAGCCGCCAGCCCCGCCGGCGGTCCCTTCAAGGCTGACGCGGGGGCGTTCCCGCGAAGCCAGGTGGATCGCTGGCCGGAAACGATGCATCTGACGCCTCTTCGACGCGATCCCGTTCTCGCGCTTCGTGCTCCCCCAGCTTGGCGTCGGCCAACTCGGCCGGATCTTCTATCGGCTCCCCCGCTGGGTTGAGCCGGTCGGAATGCTGGATCTCGTGCCGATGATGCCCCCCATGGCCGCCCCGGCGGTGACTACCACCCGCACCCTCAATGAATCCTTCGTGGATCGGGTCATTCATGGCCGTTCCTCCGCTTGAATGCCGTTGGCTCCACATCAGGCAAATACCCTATCTGGAGATGGTAGGGAGCGCACAAGTCCGAATCAAGACGCCAGGAAGGGGCATTTATCGGTCAAGCGCAACGAAAACCCGGCAGGCAGCGAACCTGCCGGGTCAGCGCATGGCTCAATGGAGAAGGTTGACTATTCGCCGATCTCGTACACCTTCCCACCCAGGACGACGATCACTTTCTCTCCCAGGGCCAGGTACTTGCCCAACTCAGGCGTGTCCTTCAGGAGCTGGAAGTACTCGTCAGAGAAGGCTTTCACTTTGATTGTGTCGCTCTTCGCGTCGAACGCGCTGTCGATCCAGCGCTGGCCGTCGAAGTAGAAGGTCTTGTCTCCGACGATCTGGATGGGCTCCGTTGCCGGCGGGGTATCGCCCCGGCCAGAAACGCGGTCGCCTCCGGCGCCGCCGACAAGGCCGTCCACGGCATAGGCGGGCCGCAAAGGCTTTGGCGCGGAAGTAGCGGGCACCGCCTCGCGCAGACGCCACGCCTGTTTGGAGGCTTCAACACCCACCCGGCCACTTGAGGCGCCGCGGTAGCCCTCACCCAGTACCTGGACTTCGTCTCTGAAATCCAAGTCCTCCCGTATGTGCCCCCGGAGCACACGGCCGAAAGCAGCATCTCCCGATGCAGCGCCACCACCCCGCGACAACGTCTCCTGAGGCGTGTCCTCCATGACCAGGTAGGACGTGTAGGGCGTGATGATCGCATATCGTTTCGCCAGCCGCACGATCTCGTCCTTGAGCTCCTGCGTGTCTCCGTGCAGGCGAACCTCGTCCATGAGATAGCCGACCTTGCGAATGGCCCACAGACGCGGCAGGAAATCGGCCTGGCCACCGGACTGCTTGAAGGTGGCCTCGTATTTCCAGGTCAGCGTCTCGCCGGCCCGCTTGCCAGTGATGGTCACGGAGTGGTCGCCGGAATCGGTCCCTGCTCCAGCGTAACGGCCAACCACCACCAGTTCACTGCCATGGAACAGGTCGGGAAGCTGCTTGGGATAGATCTGTGACGCCTCGACGCCGCCAAAGCGCAGCGTGATATCCGACAAGACCGGGTCGGAGACCTTCTTGAAGAAAGAGGAGATTTTCAACTCGATATCCTCCTTCTCGTCGATGTACTCGCGGGTGCCGCGGTTGTCATCGCCCAGCCGATCCAGCAGCTTCGTGTTCAGATCATGGCCGACGCCGAACACGAAGATCCTGGACCTGCTCTGGTTCGCCGCGGACTTGACGCTGGCCAGGATTTTGTCCGGCTCCCGCTCACCGACGGTGGGCTGGCCGTCGGTGATGAAGACAATCATGAAGGGCCGTTCGCCAGATCGCGGGGCATCGAGCTTCAGGGCGGCCTGGAGGGCCTCGTCAATGGCCGTGCCACCGGCGGCCTCGATCCGCTGGACCTCGGCCTTGGCGGCCTCCACGTTGTCTTTGCTGGCTTGCACCAGGGAGTCACGGAACGGCCGGGCCTCCGTCGAGAAAGCAATCAGGTTGAAGCGGTCGTCGCTCCTCAGGCTGGACAGGCAGAACTCCATCGCCTTCTTGGCTTGGGCGATCTTGTCGCCGGCCATACTGCCGGAAGTATCCAGCACGAAGCAGACATCCTTGGGGACGATCTTCGTCGAAGCGGCGCTGATCGGCGGCGCCAATCGGGCCATGAAAACACCTTCCTCGCCGGCCGGCTTGTAAGAGAGTAGCGACAGGCCGAACTCTTTCTCGCTCATCTGGTAGTAGACGACGAAGTCCTTGTCCGGCTTGACGTGGTGGGCCTCGAACCCGACCTTGGCTTCGCGATCGTTCGGGCGGTTGACGGTCACGTTGTGCGAGGGGCAGAAGACGCTCTTCAGTGCAACCTGGCTCTTGATGGCCACGGTGATAGTGACGTCCTCGATATCCTTGGAGCTGAACTTCTCCGTGTTCAGCGGGTAGCGATAGGTGGCCAGGCCGTCGCTGACCGAGATGGTTTCGCTGTATTCGAGGGCGATCCGCACGTCGCCGTTTGCGGGGATGGGAAACACGCGCGCCTTGTACAGCCGTGAGCCGACGTACTCGAGCAGGGCCGGGTCGCGCATCTTGCGGACGATCTCCTCGTAGGTAGAACGCGCCTTGTCCGCGTCGAGGAGCTCGCCTTTTACCTCCTTGCCATTCATCCACATGGAGAATTTCTGAACCGCCGCCCCCTCCGGCAGCGGGAACATGTAGGTCCCTTCCATCTGCTGAGCATTCGGGTTGTGGAAGACCTGGTCGATCTTTGTAATACCCACCGTGTCCTGGATATCGCAGGTTACGTTGTGGTTCTTCACCTCGAGCGGAAACCAGGCGATTCGAGGTGTCACCGGTGTCGGCGTCGGGCGGATGACGATCGGCCGGTCAATGATGATGAAGCCATCGGCCCGGGCCGTGATGGCCGAGACACAGGTGACCAAGAGCCCCAGTGCGGTGGCGGCAAATATTCTGCGTGACGGCATGGCAAAACCTCCTGATGCGCAAAGCTCGATCGGCATCCCCAGGTTCCCTCAGTACCTTAGATGCCGAAGCCCCCGTTCGGTTCCACGATTTTCGCTGCGAATGTAGCGGCCGGCGGGAGTGATCCACCGCGTTGCATCGAACAAGCCTGCGGGTGGTGGTACAATGCCGTGTCGAAGGCTCGCGAGTCGGTTGTTTGCTCAACTCACGGAGTACAGGCATGTTACGACCATACATCGGCTTGCTCATCTCGCTCGTGACGGCCGTGCCGCTGACAGCTCAGGCCGCCGCTGACGCCGCCATCAACCAGCCCGGCCGGAAACCGAACGTGATCGTCCTCTTCCCCGATCAGCTCCGCTGGGCTTCCCTGGGCTGCTACGGTGACCCCGTGATCCGGTCGCCGAGCATGGACCGCCTGGCGGCCGAGGGCATCCGCTTCACCCACGCATTCAGTAACCACCCGGTCTGCTCACCCGCCCGGTCGATCCTGCTCTCCGGCCGTTACTCTTCGTCAAATGGCGTGCTCAGCAACCAGAACAACGAAGCCCAGCCGGGACGGCCGACCAACAAGACGTCGACACTGGCAGAAACGTTGGGGGCGGCCGGGTACCTGACCGCACTGGTCGGAAAGTGGCATCTCGCGCCCACGCCGAAGACGCTCGGGTTCCAGTACAGCGTCCGGCCAAAGATGCGGCACCGCTACTACCGGCAGACCTACTTCAAGAACGAGGGCGAGCCGTACGTCGTCGAGGAGTATTCGCCGCACCACGAAACCGAGGCGGCCATCGACTTCATCCGCGAGAAGCGCGACCGGCCGTTCTTCCTGTATCTGTCCTACGGCCCGCCGCACATGCCCGTCTGGGAGATGCCGGAGAAGTACCGCCGCATGTACGATCCGGCGAACGTGCCGATGCGCAAGAACGCGTGGGTGGGCGACGAGCTGGCCTTTGACGAGAACTGGTTCAAGATCTACATGTGGGACTTCCAGTACTACGAGAACAAGGAGACGTTCAAGGAAACGCTGCCCGAGGGGATGGACCTCCGCGACCTGACGGCGCTCTATTACGGCCAGATTACCGCGGTCGATGATTGCATCGGGCGCGTGCTGACAGCGTTGAAGGAGTCCGGCATGGAGGAGGACACGATCGTCGTGCTGACGTCGGATCACGGCGACCTACTGGGCAGCCATGGCCTGTTTAACAAGAACCGGCATTACGACGAAGCGGCGCGCATACCGATGATCGTGCGCTACCCGCGGCGGCTCAAGCGGGCGGTCATCGATCGGCAGGTGGTCAGCCTCGTGGACGTGATGCCGACGGTGCTGGAGCTTTGTGGCGTGAAAACCCCCGCATCTGTGCAAGGGACCTCGGTGGCCCCGGTACTGCTAGGCGAAAAGCAGACGATCGGAGAAAACGCGGCCTTCATCGAGACCGGCGGCAGCGCCGAGGGCGTGCGGACGCTGCGGTACTGCTACTACGTTGAGCGCAACCCCCGTCAGGCGGCGGCCGGCAAGCCTGGCCGCGAGCACCTCTTCGACGTCGAGCAGGATCCGTTCGAGCTGAAGGACCTGGCCGGCGATCCGGTGCACGCTGACGTCCTGCGTGAGCTGCGCGAACGGACCAAAGCCTGGCGCGAACGAACGCCGAAGGCCACGGTTGACCAGTAGCACTGTGGCAACATGCCCCGAGTGGCGACCCACCTGCTCCAGTGTGCCACTGCTCTGCGAGCAGTGCGGTGGCGAGTTGGGTTAGCCTGAGAGAGAGCACTGCCGACACGGCAGTGGCACACTGAACGCTGCTGACCCGCCTTCGCGAACGCGCTTCGGCGCGGCAAGCACAGCAGTGGCACCCGCTTGAGCGGGAATCGAGCACTCTATGGAGCGGCTGGCTGTGCCGACTCACTGATCGCGAAACTCGCCAAGATCTCCTCGCTGTCCTTGTACCCCAGCCGACAAGCCTTGGCGCGAAGCCTCGTATTGTTCTCTACCTGGATTGGCCGGCTGTAGAGCTTCCACCTGGTCGTCTTGCCCTTCTCGGTGGTGTACGCAATCGAGGCGCCCTCCGTCGGGCAGGCGAGCTTCACCGTGTGCGGTCCGTCGAATGTCCCCCCTGGAGGGTCGA
>BTUC01000186.1:0-13542 GCA_045863575.1 Phycisphaerae bacterium | reverse complement strand
GGAGATCTGGCCTCTCATCATCGCCCGCATTCTCTCGGACCCGGTCTGGCTCTTCTACCTCTTCTGGTTGCCCCACTACTTCAAGCACACCCGCGGTTTCAACCTGGTGGATGTGGCCCTGTTCGGCTGGGTGCCCTTCCTGGCCGCGGATCTGGGCAGCGTTTCCGGAGGCTGGCTGTCATCATTCTTCGTGCGCCGAGGCCTCAGCGTTCTCGCAGCGCGTAAGGCAGCCATGTGCATTTTCGCAGCACTGATGCCCATGGCCGTGCCGGCTGTGCTCGCCACCCACTGGCAGACCGCCCTGCTGTTCATCAGCGTGGCCACTTTCGGCCATCAGGCATGGTCCGCGAGCTTCATCACGCTTCCTGCTGACCTGTTCCCCAAGCCCGTAGTCGCTTCGGCCTACGGACTGGCGGCCATGTGCGGTTTCTTCGCCGGTGCCGTGTTCACCAAGATTGTCGGCCACCTTGTCGATTCGATCGGTTATGTTCCCGTGTTCACCACGGTCGGACTCCTGCACCTGCTGGCGACGGCCGTGCTGGTCGTGGGCCTGCGCGGCCGCAAGCCCGGTTTTCCGGGACGTGCTTCCGGCTTTCCTGTCATCTCCTCGGAGCAGTCATGAAGATCACGGACATTCAGACATTCATCCTGCATGTCCCGGTCACGCGCGATGATATCGCCGACAGCATGCACCAGCTTACCCATTGGGGCGCGCCCGGCATCCTCATTCGGACGGATTCGGGCCTGAGCGGTTGCGGTTACACCGGGACGCATGCGCATCTGCCGACGGACCGATTGATCACCGAGTGCATCAATTCGACGTACGCCCCTCTGCTCCTCGGCCGCGATCCGACCGATGTGCTCCGGCTCTGGGAGGAACTCTACCATTACCCACCGGTGCAGTGGGTCGGACGCTGCGGGATCACCCACCTGGCCCTCGCGGCCGTGGACGTCGCGTTGTGGGACCTGAAGGCCAAGGCGGCCGGTTTGCCGCTCTGGAAGCTGCTCGGCGGCGACAAGCCGCACCCGCTGGAGGCGTACAACACGGACGGCGGCTGGCTCAACTGGCCCCTGGACACGCTGGTGAACGATTGCCGGCGCCTCGTGGAAGAGGAGGGCTTCCGGGGGATCAAGATCAAGGTCGGCAGCCCGGACATCGGCCGGGATCTCGAGCGCATCGAAACGGTCCGCAGTGCCATCGGGCCGAAGGTCACGCTCATGGTGGACGCCAACGGCCGCTTCGATCTGCCGACGGCCGTTCGCTTCGGCGCCCGCCTCGAGGCTTTCGACATCCGCTGGTTCGAGGAGCCGTTGTGGTATGATGACCTGGAGGGTCACGCCACGCTGGCCCGAGGCATCAGGACACCCGTGGCCCTCGGCGAGCAGTTGTACACCATTGACGATTTCCGCAACTTCATCCAGGCCGGGGCCGTGCAATTTGTGCAGCCTGACGCCGTACGCCTGGCGGGCGTGACTCAATGGTGGCAGGTGGCGGACCTGGCTCTGTGCCATCGATTGCCGGTGGCCGCACACATTGGTGACATGATGCAGGTGCACCTCCATCTATCCCTGGCTCATCGGGCCTGCACCACCCTGGAATACATCCCGTGGCTGCGGCGCTGTTTCGAGGAACCAGCGACGGTCCGGGACGGTAGCTTTCTGCCACCGGGACTCCCCGGCGCAGGCACCACCCTGTTGCCAGAGGCCTTGGAGAGGTTCAACGTGCGATGAGTACCCGCGGTCTTCAGGACACGTTCGGGTTGAAGGGGCAGACGGCACTGATTACCGGCGGCGGTTCAGGGCTGGGGTTGGCCATGGCGGGCTGCCTGGCCCGCGCCGGCGCACGAGTCGTGCTGGTCGGCCGGCGGGCCGAACTGCTCGCCTCCGCTCAGGAGCGCATCGGTCCGGCCGCCCTATCCATTCCCTGGGACATCACCCGGCTGGATACGCTGCCCGATCTGGTCGCGCAGGCGGAAAAGCGCGCCGGACCGTTGACTATTCTGATTAACAACGCTGGCAATTACCTCAAGAAGCCAGCCATGCAGACGACGGATCACGACTGGTCGGCCGTGCTCCAGACGCATCTGACGGCGGCGTTCAGCCTGGCCCGCGAGGCGGCGCGCAACATGATCGACCTCGGTCAGGGCAGCATCCTGTTCATCGGTTCGATGGCGGCCGTGATGGGTGTCCCGTCAGTGTCTGCCTACACGGCGGCCAAGGCGGCCGTCACCGGACTGACGCGCCAGCTTGCCGCCGAGTGGTCGCCCCATGGGATACGCGTGAATGCCATCGTACCCGGCTGGATCTCCACCGCGATGACGGCCACCGCCCTGGACAGCGATCCGCCACGCAAAGCGAAGATTCTCTCGCGTACGCCCATGGGTCGTCTCGGTGAGCCGGACGATGTCGGCTGGGCGGCGGTATATTTGTGCTCACCGGCGGCGAAATTCGTGACCGGCACAACGCTGACCGTGGACGGAGGCGCCGCAGTGGGCTTTTAGTGCCGTGCTCGGGCCGCTACAAGCAAGGAGCCGCGGGCTTTTAGCCCGCGCGGCCTCTCGAACGCGGGGAACGGTACTTCACCTGTTGCATGGACCTGTTTAAGATTGGAGCTGTGCAGCATGATCCGCCTGGCCGCATCTATCTGCCTAGTACCTGAGATCTCGGGCGGCCCGTTTCTATATTCCGGCGACCTCGCGAAGAGCTGCCGCCAGGCTGCCGAAGCAGGATTCGACGCGGTCGAACTGCTCGTGCCGGACGGTGATTCGATCGACACCGCATCCCTGCGAAAGCTGCTGGCCGAATACCACCTCGGCCTGAGCGGACTGGGAACGGGAGCGGGATTCCTGGTGCATCAGTTCCACCTGTCCAGCCCCGACCCGGAAAAACGCCGCCGGGCGCGCGAGTACGCCGCGGCCATCGTGGACCGGGCCGGAGAATTCGGCGCGTTTGCGATTCTCGGCTCACTGAAGGGGTCCGTGGAGCCCGGGGTGAGCCGGCAATCCGCGACCCAATGGCTCGCCGAAGGCCTGGAGTTCCTGGCGGCACGAGCCGACCGTCACGGCGCTGCGCTGATTCTCGAACCGCTCAACCGCTATGAGTCCAATTACCTCAACCGGCTCGAGGAAGGCGTCGAACTGATCCGTTCGCTGCCGGTCGGGAATGTCCGGCTGCTCGCAGATCTGTTTCACATGAACATTGAAGAGGCCTGCATTGCAGAAGCCTTTAGATCTGCCGGAAAACACGTGGGACACGTTCACTTCGTGGACAGTAACCGACGGCCCGCCGGTTGCGGACACATCAATCTGGCGGAGGTGGGTCGTGCCCTGCGGGAGATCGGCTACCAGGGCTTCCTGGCCGCAGAAGCGCTGCCCTGGCCGGATTCGCGCCAGGCCGCGCTGCGGACTGTCGCTGCATTCAGGCAGCATATCACCCAACAGGATTCGGCAGCCTGACAACCAGGCTGCCACGGAGGACGGATATGAAAATGGCCGTTGGTAGTGACAGCGTGAACAACCTGACCCGTGAGCTGACTGCCTGGCTGGAAGCGAAGGGCATTTCGCTGGTGCGCTGCGGGGCGCTGGCCGAGAAGCCGGCGGACTACGTGGACGCGGCCCGGGACGTCGCCGAGTTGGTCTCTTCAGGCCAGTGCGAGCAGGGCCTGCTCTTCTGCAACACCGGCACGGGCGTGACCATCGTCGCGAACAAGGTGCCCGGTGTCCGTGCGGCCCTGTGCGTCGACGGCTACTCGGCGGAGATCGCCCGCCTGGCCAACAACGCCAACGTCATCGTGCTGGGAATGCGCCTGACGGGCGAGCCCCACGCCAAGGAAATCGTCGACACGTGGCTGCGGACTCAACCGTCCGAAGAACCTCGACGGGTGAACTTCCATCGAAAGACCGACGAAGTCGACCGGCGCTACCGTCAGGGCTAAGCACATATACCGGACAGGGGGTGGGCCACTGCTGTGTGAGCTTGCTGTAGCCCCATCTTCTGCCACCGCATTCGGCAAGCACGGCGCTGCCACACGACCGATTCACTGCCGCTGTGCCGGCGATAGTGGCCACTGCAAAGAATGGCCCGCCGCGGGAATGACCGTCCATCCCCGCGGCGAGTTCGGCGGTTCACCTGATGATCCGAGCACTCACCATGCTCGATCAGTTGTCGCAGGCCGGATCCAGCACGCCGATCGTGCCGGTATAGCAGCGCTGGAAGTATCCGAAGTCGCCCTGATCGACGGCTTGATCTCCCGTGACGTCCATGCAACGGCATGTCTTGGACAGCGACTCAAAGACGCTCGCCGCCGGGGCCGGTCCGGTGGCGCAATCGTTGAACGCGGTGAGGTCTTGAGCGGTGACCATGCCATCGCCCCCCTCCTGGCCCAGGAGGTCGCGCACGTCGAACACCGGGTCGGAACAGACTTCCAGGCAGCGGCTGACGCTCAGATCGTCGATGAAGAGGTGATCGTTCATACTGGCGCCCGTGTTACCCGACCGCTGGATCCGCAACAGCGACACGCCCGTGCCCACCGGGAACGTGAGCGGATCGTAGAGAATCGGATTCGTGCCGGTCATGGGCACGCCATTGAACAGGAACAAGGCCGCCTGCGGCGGGACCCCGCCCACCGTCTCGCTCTGGGCGGTGTTGATCAGGGCCTCGACTTCGTCAAATCCGCTGAGGTTAAGCGCGTAGGTATCGGTGACCGTCCCGTCGATGCGACCACGCATATGCGTGCCATCGCTGTTCCATGCGGCCAGGACGTTCTCGTTTTCATCCAACGCATAGACCCACCAGAGCGTGCTTGCGCCAGCGCCGCCCTTGGCCTTGAATTTCACCGAAATCAGGCCGCGGGCGTCGCCCGTGCAAGCCTGGCAGGCAACGTCCACCGGGTGATCGGCCGAGCCGGCGATACTCGTGGGAGCACCGGTGATCTTGACGGCACCGTCCACGATGGTAAGTTCCTCACCGGCTGTCCCGCTCCAGCCCGGCTGGCCGACCAGCACGTCGTTGGCGTACGGGAAACTTTCGACGAAACAGTTGGTATCGTCCGCCACGAACAGTTTTACCGCCCGTGTGTAGCTGCGCGCCGGCTCGCAGTCGTCCGTGGCTTTCACCAGGACGACGTGCTCTCCGCCCGTCAGGCCCGCGGCGCTGAGCGTGGCCTGGAATTCGTGCGCCTCGTCCGGCGACAACACACCGTCGTTGGGGTTCACCAGCGTCAGCCAATCCGCATTCGCGCCGAGGAGGTTCATCTTCTCGAGCGTGTAGTTGCGCTCGCCCTCGCCCGTATTGGTCAACGTGAAATCGAATGCAGCCGGCATCGGCGGATCAACGCCCTCCTCGGTGAAGGCCGCCAGGCCGCCCGGCGCCGCGGCCAGTTCGGGGAACGCAGGGGCCAGTTCCAGCGCACACGTGCCCTCGCAGCCAATCACCTGCAGATCGTCAATGAACAGCTCTCCCGCAAACGGCGGGTCAGGAGGCGGATCGTCGCGGTTCCAGTGGGTGACCTCGATGACGCTCAGCCGGTTTCCGCTGTCTTCCCAGCCGGCGACGCCGTTATTGGCGCCATGGCTGAGCGTGCCGGCGGATACGCCGTTCTTGAAGAACTCCGTCCGGTTGGTTTTAACGTTGATCACAGCCTTCAGTTCGTCGTAGGAGGTCGTGCTTATCATCTCGTTGGTCAAAACGGACTGAGAGATCCGAGGTCGGGCGGAGTTGGGCCAGCCGTACCAGCGGGCCACTTCACGCTGATCCGGATCGTTCGCACGGACCTGCAAGCCCCACGCAAAGCCGCCGACGGCGTCCTCCGTGGCCTTGATTTTGAACTTCACCGTGATCGTGCCGTCCTCGCAAGGGCCGCAGTCGACGGGAAGGACGGCGATGGCATCCGGCCCGTCGGAAGCGGTACCGATGGCAAACGGCAGTCGCAGAGCGCCGCTGGATACCTGGTGAAGAGTGGAGGAAGCCCCGGTCCACGGCCCCGCTAGAGGGCCGTCCGGATAGGAGAAGGTGTCCTCTACGCAGGTCTGGGCGACGGCCCACGAGGGCGTTAGGACCGCCAACCCGGCCATCAGCACAATGGCCCAACCAGTGCTGTTCTGATCGTGCACGGAAGTCCTCCTTTTTAAGACGGGACTGCCTCTTTCACGCCATCAACGAAAGGTTGTGCCGCCGCCCGGTGGACGTGCCGGTGGCGGCCCAACCCACTTTTCCAGATCTTCCGGGTGAGCGGCATCCGTCTGCCACCCAGGCTATTCCGGTGCGTCACCGATCAGCTCACGCCCTTCCTGGGCCGACGGCGACTGCACGTGCTCAGACCGCTCGGCGCCGCCGGCAGACCAGAAGTCCGAGCATCAATCCGGCCAGCGCAGCAGGTTCGGGCGTAACCACCAGGTTATCGAAGAACAGGTGCGCCGGGGCCGCATCCGCGCGATCCCAGTGCTCGAAATACACTGTGCCGATCTCGGTCGCGGTGGTCACACTGGAGTGGTCCAGCACCCCAAGTGACCCTCCATCAAACAGGAATTCCGTGGTGTGCGCGACCGTGTTGATGATCATTTTCAGGTTGTGAAACTGCCCGTCGCCCGGCAGATCGGCAGGATTCAGCACCAGCCCGGATCCGCCGATCCGCGGTCGCGGGTTGTACGAGGCCTGGTACCACCGGCCGAGATTCTGGCCCCCGGGCTCATTGACCCAGAACCCCCAGAAGTTGCTGCCGGAAGATCCGGTGGGCACGTCCTGCATGATATCCACGGAGACTTCGAATATACCGCTCCCGTCGGGGCTCAGCGGGGGATTGAACGTCACGGCCGCATTCTCAGCCCCCGCACTGGCCATCAGCTCCACACGCCCCGCGTCGACCTCGACGCGACCGGCCGATCCGCCCACCCAGGACCCTTGTCCGTCCAGCGGTCCGTCACTGTAGCTGTTGAAATCATCTGAGAATCCGGCCGCCTGGGAAATGGATGCCATGCAAAGGATCAGTCCACAGCATTCCACCCAGCGCAGCGTGCCACTTGCGGATTTCCGCGTTACTCTCCTCCCCATTGCCAACTCTCCTCTCTCTCTGCAAAAGTCAATGTGACCCCGCCGGTCTCGCGCGAGACCGTTCCAGATCACGTGTCGCTCCATGAGATCGCCCGCAGACCACCTCCGTTCCATTAGGCATCAGGAGGCATGCAGAGCTATGTAACGACGTACAGCGAGAAAGCCACTTGCCCGGAATGCAACTGACAGAACCGCCCCTCCGGACGCGTTTTGCCAAGTTCTGGGCGTACTAAGAACTGATCTGAGTGAATGCTAACCCGTCCACTGCTGCAATGCAAGCGGAATCCTGGTGGCCTGCTGATTTTACAGGGACAGTGCTTCCGGATTATTCCCAGGCCACCGCGGCCACGGCGTAGACCTGGGCACGGGGAAGGGAGAAGAACGCCACCTGCCCCTCCTGCTGGAAGGCCGGTTCCGCCGCCGGACGTCCCGGCGTGTGGATCGTCACCCGGCGAACCTGTCTCCCGGCGGGTACCCCCACCCGGATGCGGACGTCGGACAACTGTCCGTCCGGTCGATAGTCCACCAGGTGAACCAGCCGGCGGTTGGCCTGCTCGGTGAGTTCGGCGCAGACCCCCGCGGGTGCATCCACAGTGAAGGCCCGCCGACCGCCGCAGGCGCGATCCAGGGCCTGAAGGGCGCCGGGCGCGCCGTCCACGCGGACCACCTGCTCCTGCGGGAGGTCATTCCACGGGTCGCCATCGCGCTGGATCAGCCATTCGTCATGCGTACCGCACGCCCCAATCATGCAGACGCGCCCGCCGTCAGACACGAACCGGCGGATAAGCCCGATCTGATCCTCGGAGAGGCTTACGCAACCGGCCAGCACCAGGCATCGGTAGCGCTGAAGCTCCGCCAGATGGCAGTCGTAGATGATCTGGAACGGCACCCGGTGTTCGATGAGCGCCTGCTCCACGTCGGCCGTGAGCCGGGCGTGGCTCGGATCGCCGTACACCTGTGACGGAAAGCTGCGGAGCGTCGCCACCTCTGCGACTACGGATGCGTCGCGGAACAGGTCGCGGTGATCTTGGTAGAACCGGACAAACGGCTCGAGAGACGGCGAAACGGGGTCCGTCGATCCGGGCATGGCCGTCAGACGGCCATACTCGAACCACACGATGCAGCCCAGGCAATCGAGGTTGAACGCCATCGCTTCGGCCGCTTCCAGCGGGTTGGTCGTATAGGCGAAGGCGATGTTCTCCATCCGCCGGGCCACCTTGTACGTCCGGATGCGCGTCACCAGCCGCCCGTCCTTGAACCCCGGATGCTGCCCTTCATCCCAGAACGCCTCTCCCCCGGGGAGCATCCGGCCGTGATCAACCGGCGGGTCGATCCTCAGCCCCGGCCCGCCGGGGTTGAGCTCCAGCAGAATGTCCTTACGCAGCCCGCGGGCGTATCGGCCGATCTCCAGGTAGGAATCGGCCAGGGATTGGCTGGTGAAATCGAGCCAGGCGCGGCCCAGTACGCCTTCCACCCGCCGGCCGGCGGGACACTGAACCGTCTCGAGCGGACCGATGCCGAGCTTCTCGCGCTGCTGCGGGGTAAACGTGCGACCCAGATACTCGCGGAAGCGGGCCAGTGAGTGCGCCTCCGTTCCGGGCCCCGCGTTGTAGTTGTCAAAGTGCAGCAGGTCCGCGCGGATGTCCTCCACCGCGAAGCGGACGATCCCGTGATGGAATGCCTGCGCGTCCGGGTGATTGCGGTTCCAGTAGTAGCGGTAAGCGGCCCGCCCGTAGGTTCTCGGCCTGCCGGCCGCGTCGAGAATGGTCCATTCCCGCGCCTGGGGCAGTTCGGGAAAGAGCAGTTCCCAGCCCAGCGTGCCACTGTTGTTGTAGACGCCCACGCGCAGCCCGGCTTCCCGGCAGAGCTTCGCGAAACGAACGGCGTCCGCCATGCTCTCCTTCTCGGCGGTGAGGCCGAAGCCCTTGTAGCAGTGCATCATGACGAAGTTGACACCCAGCGATTTGAGTGCAGCCACCGTCTCGGCGCTCTGCTCGCGCTGATAGTCGGCGCGTTGACTCGCTGTGGGTTCATAACCTTCGGCCCCGTCCCGGCGGACGCGGAACAGCAAAGGCTCCCAGCTCCCGGCCATGACGATCCCGTCACGGGCCAGCCACTCGGGACGCTCGTTCAGCGGCAAGGTGAGCGGTTCAGCCCCCACTGGCAAGACCATCCACATTAGACCGACCACGGCCGCAGAGAGGCGCATGAGACACTCCTTCAGAAGTGGATCCACAGGCCGTGCCGCTCGCAACGCCGGCGCGGCAGGTACGCAAACGACAGGGGCGAAGGAGAAGTACCGACGCCGCAGCCATCCTACCAAGCCGCGCGGGTCGGTCAACTGCCCAACGGATTCCGTCCCGTCAGCACCCGGGCGAAACCGCGGCACCAGCCATGCAAGAGGCGAACAGGCCTACATCGATTGAATCGACGACGTAATCGGTGTTCACGTCCGCGAAAGAGCAATCGGGGGGGACGATGGCGTTCTGGCTGAGGCAGGCTTGAAGTATGCCGAAGTCGCTCTGATCGACGTCGCCATCGCCGTCAAAATCCATCGCCGACGCCTGACCGACGACGATTTTCAGCTTCGCCGGCATGGCGTAGTTCGGCGCACTGTCGTGGGCGAACGCGGCATAGTAGCAGACGCCATCCTGAACCTCCGCGTGCTGGAACAGGCTCCGGCCCGCAGGATCGCCCGGTTGATCCACCAGTAGGGTGCCGTCCGCGGGCCCGGTCGGAAACCGGTCGCGGCGGAAGAGGATCCGCGTGCCCATGAAATCGGGACTGGACGGATGCGTCCAGCTCAGGCGAATGCCCGTGCCCTCACTCGTCGCACTCAAGCCGGTCACCGGCCCGGGCGGTGTGTGATCCGCCGGCGGAGCCGTCCACGTCACCACCGGCCGGGTGTTGTTGATCAGATCATTGAGATGATCGCGTTCATAGAAGCGCAGCCCGCTGCCACCGTGACCCTGGCCGGTGAGGATGTCGGCATCCCCGTCACCGCGCCAGTCTTTCGCATCCGCGCCCGAGATCATCTGAACGGTCCAGGGCTCCAGGATGATCCGACCCTCCGGCGAGTTGAAGACCGGGTCCGTGCCCGGATTGCCCGATCCGATGTTGATGTAGGCACGAACCGTGTTTTCGAAGCCGCAAGCGATGAGATCCGTTCGCCCGTCCCCATCCCAGTCCAGCAGGGAGCCCAGGTTCGGCCGCACGTAGCGGGTCGGCTGCCCCCCAAACGTGATGGCCTGGCCGGCGGCGAACACCGGATCCGCATCCGTGCCCCCGTTCCGGAAGAGGCGGTAACCCTCCTCCTGGCCTGCCGTGACCAGGTCCTTACGGCCGTCGTTGTTCCAGTCGCCCACCACCACGCTGCTGCGGCTTCCGATGCGGATGGGCACCCCTGCCGCCTCGATAGGCCGGCCGGCCTGGAGGTCCGGAGCCGCGTCCGAACCGGCATTGAGATAAAGCGTCACCCATCCGCTCCCATCCGCCACCACCAGGTCTTTTCGCCCGTCATTATCAAAGTCGATCACGTCCGGCCGGGCATGACCGCCCGTGCTCCAGCGACTCAGCAGTTCCCCACCGGCCTTTAGCTTCTCTCCGGCAGCAAAAAGGGGAAACAGCCGGTTCGTGGTATTCCGGAAGTACCAGATGAATCCATCCGTGTCGCCGGCGATCAGGTCCGGCCGATCGTCGTTGTTCCAGTCGACCATTCGCACCGCGTTCTGGCGGACGGCATCACAGGTCTGGAATCGCTCGGTGTACGGCGAGCCGTTGAAAGCATCCCGCCTCTCGAAATCGGGCGATGTGGCGGTCCCGACATTCTTGTGCAGGCCGCCGAAGTACCGCGGCCCGGCCGCCTCGACCAGCGGCGTTCGTTCCCAGAACCGCCCGACGACGAGGTCGAGCAGTCCGTCTCCGTCGAAATCGGCCACCTTGACGCCGGAATGAGAATCCCCGATCAGGTAGGGCAGCGGATAGGCGACGACTCGTCCCTCCGCAAGAACGGGTGCCGTCCGGCTGCCGATGTTCTCGAACCAGTACACCGCGCCGGGCTGGGTCCCTGCGAAGAGGTCGAGATCTCCATCACCGTCCACGTCGGCGCAGTCGAAGCGGGGATTGGTCAGAACGATGTCGGATCCGGCCGCCTGGACGGCCACGGGATCCGCCAGCCGCGGGCCGCCAGGCCCCGGTCCCAGGTTGCGATAGAGCCAGCAGTGATGATTGCTGCCGACGAGCAGATCCACCCGCCCTTCCTGCTGGCCGTCCCAGTCGCGTACAAATGTCACCGATGGGAACCACCCGCCCGCCGCGGCGCCGCCGGGTACGTGCTGACCGCTCTGAGTCTTGAGCGGACCCACGCGGCTGAACGTCAGCCGCCCGCCGTTCTCGGTGCTGGTGTTTTTGTACCAGGCGATCGTCCCGGCATCCGGCCCGTCGCCGAAGCTGGGAAGCAGATCCAGGTCCCCGTCCTCGTCCCAGTCGTAAAATGCCACCGTCAACCAGCTGCGGCCTGAGTTGTTGGGCAGCGTCAGCACCTCCCCGCCGGAAGAGAGCCGGCCTCGATCGACCATCCGGTTATCGCCCACGTTCTCGAAGCAGTAGACGTACGGCTCGACGCCCCCCTTGAACAGATCGAGGTCACCATCCCCGTCGAAGTCGCAGAAACAGTCGAAGTGGGAGGCGTTGATCTCCCGCCGCCCATAAACCTGGCGGAAGAAGTCGCCATCGCCGACCAGGCCCGGGTAACGTTGCGGCCGGCCCCGCCCGGAGGCAGTCGTGTCGAAGTAGACCACCGCCTGCGTGCAGCCGGCATCCGGGATCACGAAGCTGAGGGCAACCTTCCCCAGGCCGTAGTATTTCTCGAGCCGATGCGGCACAAGGTAGCGCTGGTCACCGGGCCGCGAGGCGTCGTAAATCCTGGGATTTCCCGATGAGTCGTGCGTCACCACTTCCACGGTGTGCTCATCAAATGGCGCATCTGCTTGTTCGTGCGCCAGCAGTCGGGAAAAATCAATGTCCACCGCTGCCGGCGCGTGCGATCGCGACTGCCCGCGAGAATCGATCGACAGCACGGTCCGGTAGCGGCATTCGGAGTGCCAGGGCAGATCCGCGAGCACATCCGCCGCACCGGTCGCCGGAATAACCATAGCCGGAATCAGCCATCCGCAGTGCATGGTCCACCTCGCTCATCCCCGCGGCTTTGTCCGGTTCCATGATACTCGACGCCACCGCTCTAAAGCACGGTGCCCAGCCACTGCTACGGCGCGCAGGCGACTAAGGCCCGGTGCTTCCCCAACTCTTGAAGCATTCGACGAAATGGCGCGCGTACCGGTCCAGGTTCTCGATCCCGCCGCCGCCGCGCAGGGGTGAGCACATCTCGAAGGCCACCGCGCCTTCGTAACCGATCTCGCCCAGGGCCCGGATGAAGGACGTGTAATCAATAAAGCCTTCGCCGGGGGGTACGGCCCGAACTTCGTCCAGCGTTCGTTCGTAGACGTTGCCCTGACCCGGATGATGGTACTTGAAACGAGGCCTTTTGACGTAGTCCGCCACGGTGGTGTGCACGATCCTGTCGCCCAGGTGCCGGACGGCCGTGACCAGGTCGTCTCCGTGCAGCGCCACCGCCCAGGCATCGAAACAGGCCTTGCAGTTCGGCCGGTCTACCTCGTCAATGAGATCAGAGAAGGAGAGATAATGGGCGGCGATATCGTCGTGGTTCTGGATCCCCACGGTAACCCCGAACTCGGCGGCGACGTCGCACGCCTGGCGCAAGAACTCAACACTGCGCCGCCACTGGGCCGTGTAATCCTCGCGCTCGTTGGCCGGACCGGTGAACAGGCGAAGCACAGGCGCGCCCAGCGCGGCGGCCATCCGGGCCCAGTGCCGGATGGCAATGAGCTGAACCTCTGCCAGCGGGGCAAAGGAAGTCCCGCCTGCTCCGGCGCCCGGATCGTTGTAGCCGGCCAGGCACGGCGCCTCCAGCCGATGAGCGAGCAGAAGTTCTTTGAGTTTCTCCAACCGCTGCTGATCGTACTCCAGCGGCGACAGATGCGGCCGCTTGGTCATCAGCATGACGCCGGAATAGCCCAGCTTCGCCGCCCGGGGGATCAACTCTTCCAGGCTCAACCGCGCCTGACCCCAGAGACCGGCATAGCTGACTGAATGGAGAGTCGCCTTCATGTTGAAAGCCTCCGTCCGCAGCCCCCTTCGCGCATTCACTCTGTACTGGCTTGCCCATCCGGCTTGGGATCCTCGAAGGCCGGAAACGCCCACCAGCGGCCCTCGTCACCCCACACCTTCCACGGTTTAAGGGCCCGTTCCAGCCGGGTCTTCACCAGCGGATCGGCCGCCCGGGCAATCAGTCCTTCGAGAAAAGCGATCTGCTGCGGGCGGATTTCGTTGAGCCATTTGCCGGAATCTGCCTGGCGCTCCGGCGGGTTCAGCGCGCCGCCGGACCCGTAGCCGATAGTGCCATACAGGCCCTTGTTC
>BTUC01000185.1:0-13590 GCA_045863575.1 Phycisphaerae bacterium | reverse complement strand
GGAGGATTTCCTGGTTGAAGCCCAGCGCGAGCAACGCCGCAGACCGAACCTCAGTCCGGCAATGGCGGCGCTGCTACCCCTGCTTTATATCGAAACGCTCCACAAGGCCGCCCTGCTTCTGATCGGCATTCTTGTGGCCGCATTGATCGCGAGATTCCTGGCATGGCTCTGGCCCCCCGAGTGGGACGGCAGGAAGATGCATGTTCGCGGCGGCTTCCTGCTGGCGGCCATTCCGGCTTATGCGTTGATGTTCTACTGCATCAGGCCCATTCTCGAGCACATGTGGGACTCCGAACTGATCTGCGTGCTCGTCTCCAGGGATCCGGCCGATCGCCCCCTGTTGACCGGGGCGCAGCAGGACATGATCGTTGCCGGCCTGGCGGCCCTGCTGCCCCTGCTGGCGATTCACGTCGGCCCCTGGTGGCGAACCCTCTACAGCGTCAGCCTGTTGGCCACCCTCTATCTCTATCTTGCTGCCGTGGCCACTGCGGCGGTGCTGCGGCAGGAGGTTCTGATCCTCTTCCAGACCAGCTCTTTCTAGGAGATGAGAAACTGTCCCGTTAGCGTCGCGGCCCGACCCGGGAGCATCCCCTATCTGCCCGGGCTGCACTGCACGACGCCGAGGAGGCATTGATCAGCGTCGTGGTCGCGATAGGCATCATCAGTGGTGCGCGCGGCAAGCTGCCTCCTCACCCGCAGAGCATCGAACGCTTCCGCGAGCGGGAGCGCCGGTCTGTTCAGCGGCACTGACAATCGATCGAAAATCCATCTTGCTACAGATTGAGCCGGATCCGGCCGTTAATGCCCCTCAGACCAACCGACACTCGCAGGAGTCGCTGCACATGCTCAACCGCAGGGAATTGCTCAAGCTGTCAGGCCAGGGCTTGCTCGCGCTGGGCGCCGCCCAGGCCGGCTGTATCACCTTGCCCTGGGCCGCTTCGTCCACCCGCCTCTCCCGAATTGCCGGGATTGGCGAGGATTTCCTGGTCTTCGGAGCAGACGGGGCTGTCTACCGCATCTTGTCGTCTCTGCACCTCGTACAGAAGCTGGACCCGTCCGGCGCCGTGACCTGGGAAATCGGGGATCTGGGCGAAGAACACGGAGACCTGAATTTTCCCACTGATGTGGAAATCACGTCTGAAGGACATCTCCTGGTGGTTGATACTGGCAACCATCGCATCGAGCGGTATGACTCGGAAGGAAACCACCTCTCGACATTCGGTGCCCACACCGACGGCGTCGATGCGGCCGAACTGGACAATCCGGGTTCCGTGGTCCTCGGCCGGGATGGACGGGTCTACGTCTGCGATGCAAAGGACCACCACATCCACGTTTACACCGAGCAGTCAGAGCTGGTCGACACGTTCGGTGAGTTCGGCACGGCACTGGAACAGCTCAATCACCCTCAGGCCATGGAAATGGACGCGGCCGGGCATTTGCACGTGATCGACCGCGGGAACAACCGGATTCAGGTTTTCAATCGCGAGGGCAACCTGGTCCGCAGCTACGGCAGCTTCGGCGAAGGCGAGGGCGGGCTGAGGACCCCGCGGGACCTGCTGATCGACTCCGACGGGAATTCCTACGTGGCGGATTCCGCGGACTGCGCGTTGGACGTGTTCGGGCCGGACGGCGAACCTCTGGCCATCGTACCGCTCACCTTCGACGATCTTCGACCCTGTTCTCCCCGGCGACTGAGCTGGACCGCTGACGGTGAGATTTACGTCGCGGGCACGCCCGTTGAACTGCGGGCAATGTCGTGAGGTACGCTGCGGCGGCGGCGCAGGTGAATGCCGGGAATGCCCGGCGATCCTCGAGAAAGGCAAGACATGGACGGGATTATTGGTGAAATCCGGCTGTGGGCCAGTTCGTTCGCCCCGGCGTACTGGATGTATTGCGAAGGCCAGACCCTGCTCATCAGTCAGCACACGGCGCTGTTCTCGGTGCTGGGAACCACCTACGGCGGCGACGGCGTGAGGACGTTTCGCCTGCCGGACCTTCGCGGGCGAGTGGGACTGGGATCGGGCCAGGGGCCCGGCCTGACGCCCCGGGTAGCGGGCGAAATGACCGGTGCTGCCACCGTAACGCTGACTGAAACCCAGTTGCCTGCCCACCGCCACGACCTGCCGGCGGGGAAAGCGACCGCCGATGCGGCGAGCCCTGCCGGTGCGCACCCGGCAGCCAGCGAATCGATCACGCCCTACGCGTCCTCGCCCGACGCGGTGATGTCGGCTGCAACCGTGGGCTCCGCAGGCGGCGGACAACCACATGAGAACATGCAACCCTACCTGGCCGCCCGGTACGTGATCTGCGTGAACGGCCTGTTTCCCAGTCGCTGGTACTGACCACAGGCGGAAGAGCGAACCGGCGACGGCAAGCCCGGCAGAAAGGATACGGACATGGAAGGCACAATCAGCGAGATCAGGCTCTGGGTCGCAAATTTCGAACCGCGTTACTGGGCATTCTGCGACGGGCGGCTGCTGGCGATCCGGAATTTCACGCCGCTTTTTGCCCTGATCGGCACATACTACGGCGGCGACGGCCGGACCACTTTCGCCCTGCCCGACCTGCGCGGCAGGATCTTCATTGGAGCAGGGGAGGGACCGGGGCTGCCTTACTACAATCAAGGGCAGGCCGGCGGCGTGGAGAATGCCACGCTCACCATCAGCCAGTTACCCCCTCATACCCACCAGATCCGGGCCAGCAGCCAGGCGGGCAGCCTGGCCGGGCCGGCGGGCGCATACCCGGCCGGCTCCAACGTCCGGAAGATTTACGGCAGCGCGGCTGATGTGCTCATGACCGATACGGTGGTCGGACCCCAGAGCGCTTTGGCCCAGCACGACAACATGATGCCCTACCTGTGCTGCAACTACATCATCTGCCTGCATGGCTATTTCCCCATGCGGGACTGAAGGCGGGCACGGCGCGGGGGAAAGGAGCAGGCGTTAGAGGCGTGAGAATAAGCGAAATTCATCGGACCCAGAGGTCAGAGGAGTTGCGGCGTGGACGAGTATCTGGCTGAGATCCGGCTCTTCGCAGGCATGTTTGAACCTCGCAACTGGATGTTCTGCGACGGGCGCGAGCTGCCCATCGCCCAGTACGAAGCCTTGTTCTCCCTGCTGGGCTGGACCTACGGCGGCAACGGGCAGAGCACTTTTCGGCTGCCCGACTTTCGCGGACGGGTGCCGGTAGGCGCAGGAACCGGACCGGGGATCGCGCCGAAGCTGCTGGGACAAGCCGGCGGCGCGGAGCAACACCAGTTGACGACCACCCAGATCCCTGCTCACAGCCACCCTATAATGGCGACGAGTTCTGCGGGTAACGCGACAAACCCCGCCAACGCCGTGTACGCGGCCAGCGATGGCGGCGATGAATCTCCTGCGTACCGCGCGGGGCCAGCAGACGCCGCGCTGGCCACCGACGCCCTGACGCAGGCCGGAGCCGGCCAGCCCCACTCCAACATGCAGCCGGCCCTGGGCCTGAACTACATCATCTGCGTTTACGGCATCTATCCGGACCGGAACTGAGCGGTCGTATCGGAACGCGGCGCTAATCAGCACATCCGGACCACGGTGAAATGCCCTGGCCGCTGAGGCAGCGCTGCATCACGCCGAAGTCGGACTGGTCCACATCGTAATCGCGGTCAAAATCGGCCGCGATGTACCCCTGACCGTCGGCAACCAGATCGCAACCAGGAGGCGGAGCCTGCGGCGTGTACGCGGCGCCGTATCCGTCGGCGCAGGCGAGGAATCGGTTCAAATCGGTCGAGTCCACGTCGCAGTCACCGTCGAAATCGGGACCGATGCCGCTGCCCGTGGTGAAAGCGTAGTCCCATGTACCATTGGGAACGCCCGAACCATTGTGACCCTGTACGTGCAGGTACCAGGTTCCATCCGCGGCTGGCACCACGCTGAGCAGGCCCGTCGACCACTGCGGCCCGCTTCCGGTCCATGTGTACGTCGGGTTCTGGTCCCAGGCATAGCGGTAGTATTGCACCTTTCCGGCGCCGAAGCCTCCGACGGGAATCCATTGGACGGTTTCGCCCGAGCAGACCTGCGGCGTAAACGGGATCACGCTACCCGCGGCCGGCGGCATGGACAGCGTCCAGGCGGACTGGCCGGTCGAGCCGGAAGACTCTCCCATGCCATTGAACGCATAGACCCGACGGGTGTATTGAGTGTTGGCGGCCAGCCCGGCCGTTTCGTCCCACTGAACAGCATTGGCCGGCAGCGGGCCCGAGAGGTCGGCGCCCGCGAACGTGCGCACCCGGTATCCGGTCTCACCGCTGACATCGTTCCATGTCCAGCGGATGGCGCCGGTCCCCAGAGCGACCGGGGCGGCATCGATGGGAGTGGGTGGAGCCACACCGCAAGCGGGCTCAACATCATCAATCCAGACGTATCCCGGTGATGAACCGAACGCGGCAACATCGAGATAGACCGTGATCTGCGTCGTTTGGGCCACACCGGTCCAGCTCTTCTGGCCCCAGTCAGTAAAGGTCGCGTCGCCCCACCAGACATTGCCGCTGTGTGGATCGGTCGCCCCATGAGGATCCACACCCAGGTAGGCCGATACCTGGCTGTTGGAACATTTGAACCAGGCGCGGACGGTGTAGGTCAGTCCCGGGCTGGTGCTGAAGCGCTGATAAACGCCCCCTTCATTCGAACTGTTCGCTGAGTAGATCTCCTGCGCATGGGCCCCGCCGTGGACCTGTGCGCTTTCATCGGCACAGACCACGTTGCCGGCGTAGTTGTACTTGGTCCAGTTCGCGGCCACACCGGCGGTGAAACCTGCCTCGAAGCCGGCATTGCCCAGACAACTCTGAACCGTGCCGCCCGTGGTGTAGGGGCCCAGCGTCAGCAGGCCCGGGCTGACGGCCGGGGGCGTGTCGCTGTTGTAGGATCGCAGATGCAGGTACCACTCTCCAGAGTCTACTACGGACAGGGAGAGGGCACCGGCAGTCCAGAATTGTTCTCCCGTCCACCCCGTGGGCGCCACGGCCGACTGGTTCCAGAGCCAGCCGAACCTGCCGACCCGCGCGGGGCCCGCTCCGAATCCGTTCGTCGCCATGAAGTTGACGGATGAATCGACCGGCAGGAAGGCCGCGCTGGGGCCGCGGTCAGCGGTGATAGTCGGAGCGAAGGACCCGGCACCATACGTGGGGTCGGCGGCGAGCGTGAAGGCCGTCTGTCCGGCGGAAACCGCCGACTCGCCACACGGGTTGAACGCCGCGACCAAGCGGGTGAACGTCGTGTTGGCGGCCAGGCCCGCCTCCGACCACTGCGTCGTGCTGGACGCAAGATCGGATGACACCAATCGGCCGGCAGCGTCCTTCACCCGGTAGCCGCTCTCGTTGACCACGTTGGTCCACATCCAGGTCACGCGATCTGCCGCAGTCGATACCGGCGAGCCATCCCCGGGCGTCGGAGGCGGCACGGAAGCGACGGTGAGCAGAGCGGAGTTCGAGTTGGTGCTGCCGTTGAGATTGGAGACGACGCAGCGGTAGCTCGCGGCGTCGTTGCTGTCGGCTGCGGACACCTGGAAGGTGGGCGTGGTCACCCCCGAGTAGTGCCCGCCGTTGTTCAGGTCGGCATTGTTCTTCTGCCAGCGATAGGTGAGCGTTCCCGGGCCGGTGGCGGCGACGGTGAACTCCGCCGAGCCGCCCGTGCAGGCCACCTGCGGAGCCGGGTGCTGTTGAATGGCAGGCGGAAGCGGGCTCGGGGCCACCAGGTCGGCGACGAAGCCCATCTCGATGTTTGGCGTGCCAGGGTTGCCATCGTCATCGAAGAACCCGGTGCCCACAAGTACCTGACCGTTCGCCGAAATGCCGTAGACCCGCGAGAGCGAGGACCAGCCCGCCAGGTCGGCGCCGAGGCCCTGAAGTTCTACGTAGAGGTCGTGGCAGCCGGAGTTATCCCAGTAAACAGCCTTGTAGCCGTTGTATCGGAACCCGCCGTGACTGGTTCCGCCGATCCGCGGATTGCCGCTGCTGTCGGAGACGCAGTAGGCGAAACTCTGCGCGTCGCCCGACCCCAGGACGCCCAGGTCGATCGGCCGCGGCCAAGTGGGCTCGGGCGCGGGAGACAACTGTGGGTTCGCGGGAACGGGCCACTTGAACGCGTGGGAGAGCTCCAGGTTGGCGCTGAAGGTGAGATACCCCACCGCCCAGGTCGCGCCGGGATTGATGGCCGTCGCACGGCCCTTGCGCAAGTCCTCGATCGTGTACGGCTCAAACGGCGGAAGTTGGTCCCACCCGCAGAGCCCTCCGCCGGAGCAGTTTTCGTTCCAGTTGAAAATGAAGATGGGGTGATCGTACCGCCAGCGGGGTACGTGGTAGCTGTTGCCGAAGTTGTTCTTCCCGACCGCCCAGCCGTTACGGGCCACGCCGTAGCAGTCCTGATAGTAACCCCAGAAATCGATGAACGAATCGTTGCTCCACCGGTAGCGGTAAGCCTTCTCGTTTTCGGCCGGGTAGGAGCTACCCACAATCCAGGTTTCGCCATCGGCGTTATGGCGGCTGATGGCGTAAACGCTACGGATGTTGCCGGTACTTTGCGATGGATTGGCGGGTAAACTCGTCCAGTTCCCGCCGATCCACTTGCGGCCCAGGCCACCGATATTGCCGCAGGCCACCAGGCTGCCGTTGGCCAGGGAGGCGCAGCCGGTTACCGTGCTGTCCTGCCCGCCAGGATTGCCCATGTCCTGAATGCCGGTCGTGGTGGACCAGTAGAAGGGCCAGCTCACGCCCGATTTTCTGCTGTTGCCGACCACCCAGCGGGCATCTTCGGAAATGGCCACACACCGGCTGAACTTGCCGGAGGTGTCCTGGAGCACACCCACCGCCCAGACCTGGGCGCCAGACACGGATGACACCCCGGCCATGATGACCAGAGCGGTGACCGCGGGCGCCACAGCAGTCTCATACAACATGTAATGCTCCTCCCGACCGATTCACCGATGTGCGGGCGACAGCGAGGTCGGCCCGGGAAACCATTATCACCGATTTGGTTAAGACATACAAAAAAAGAATTCAGTTGACCATGCAGATCGGGGGAAGGTGGTGACGCCGGTCGTTATGCCAGAGTCTCCGCCGGGTTGACAAGGCTCCCGGCCGGCCCTATTGGAATACCCTCTGAAAAACGGCTTCCTGGAGAGCACGCATGGCAGGTTTGAACATCAAAAGCGGACCGAGTGAGCTGGACTTCCTGGCCTTGGGCGCGGTAGTGCACCGGCTGGACCCCGGGTTGATCCCGTTCCGGCGGGCCCGGTCAGTCGACATCCACGTCTCAGGCGGCGAGTACAACGTGGCCGCCAACCTGTGCGACTGCTTCGGCCAGCGCACCGGCATCGCCACCGCGATGGTAAAGTACGGAATCGGCGAACTGGTTCAGGCCCGCGTACGCGAAATGGGCGTGAAGCCGTTCTACAAGTGGTTTGAGCACGACGGGGTGCGCGGCCCGAACATCGCCACGGTCTACAGTGATCGCGGTTGTGGGGTGCGCCCGCCGGTGGTGTTCTACAACCGCTCGAACGAGGCCGGTGCGCTGCTCAAACCGGGCGACTTCAATTGGAACGAAATCTTCGCGGGCGGGGTGCGCTGGTTCCACTCGGGCGGCATCTTCGCGGCCCTCTCCGCGACCACATCCGAACTGATCATCGAAGGCATGCAGGCGGCACGGAAGGCCGGCGCCATCAACTCGTTCGATCTCAATTATCGGGCCAAGCTGTGGGCCCCCATCGGCGGCCATCAGAAGGCCCAGCAGGTGCTGCGCAACATCGTCAGCAACGTGGACGCACTGATCGGCAATGAAGAGGATCTTCAGAAAGGTCTGGGCATCGCGGGGCCGGAGGTAACCGCCAAGGTCGCCTCCAAGCTCGACCCGGACACGTTCTTCCAGATGATCGATCGGGTGGTGAAGGAGTTCCCCAACATCAAGATGGTGGCCACCACACTGCGCGAGGTACACTCGACGAACCGCCACGACTGGGCGGCGGTGCTGTGGCTGGACGGGCAGCGCTACGTGAGTCCCGCCTGCCAGCTCGACGTGCTGGACCGCATCGGTGGGGGCGACGGCTTCGCTTCCGGCCTGATCTTCGGCCTACTCGACGGCCGGGCGCCCGAGGAGGCGCTGCGGCTGGGCTGGGCCCACGGCGCCTTGCTCACCAGCTTCCCGGGAGACGTGAGCATGGCCTGCCTCTCGGAGGTGGAATCCTTCGCCAAGGGCGGCTCAGCGCGCGTCCAGCGCTGAAACGCCGCCGCGCCCAAGCACGCATCGCCGCTTACTTCTCGCCCGCGACACGGTCCGTGGCGTCCTCGATCTTGTCGCCGGCGTCCTCAATGCCTTCCCGGACGGCCGGGGCGATGTCCTCCTTCACCTTTTCGCCCACTTGATCCGCCGTCTTGTCGATTTCTTTCCCAATGTGTTCGGCGGTGCCCTCACCCGGCTCCCGATCTTCGCAGCCGGGCGTGGCCAATCCAATACCCACCAACAATATCAAACCCAACAGGTTCTTCATCATGCGGCTCCTGGCACGGTCAATCCGAGCCGCGCACACGGCCCTTCAACCGATTATTTGCGCCTCGCTGAGCTGGAATCAAGCTCCCGCTGCTGGGCAGTCGCGAATACCTGGCTCGCACGGTTGATTGTTTTTCATGTTCTGCCGGAGACACTGACATCGTCGCCGGCGGGTGAACGTTTCGATAAAGAAGCCGGCCGCTCACGGCGTAGCAGGTTGAGCGGCCAGCTCAGCGGGCGCGAGCGCCGGCGCCGGGGCCCGCCCGCGCCCCCTGCTGCGCCAGCGGGCCAGGCCATCGCGCATGTGCTCCATGTAGAGGTAAAAGACCGGCGTGACATACAGCGTGAGCGACTGCGAGAAGAGCAGCCCCCCGACCACCGCCAGGCCCAGCGGCCGGCGCGATTCGGCGCCGGCGCCATAGCCCAGGGCGATGGGCAGCGTGCCGACCAGCGCCGCCATGGTGGTCATCATGATCGGCCGGAAACGCACCACGCAGGCGTCGTAGATCGCGTCCCGCGCCGAAGCGCCGTTCTCGCGCGCCTCGATCGCGAAATCGACCATCATGATGCCGTTCTTCTTGACCAGCCCCACCAGCATGATCACGCCGACGAAGGCGTAAAGATTGAGATCGACGCCGAAATAAATGAGCGTGGCCAGCGCCCCGGCCCCGGCGAAGGGCAGCGCCGTGAGAATGGTGATCGGATGCACAAAGCTTTCGTACAGGATGCCCAGCACCAGATAGATCACCAGAATGGACACGATCAGCAGCAGCCACAGGCCGGACAGGGACGACTGAAACACCTGGGCGGTGCCCTGGAAGCTCGTGCTGACGGTCGGCGGCAACAGCGAACGGGCGATGGACTGCACCTGGTCCACGGCCGGCCCGAGCGAATAACCCGGCTGAAGGTTGAACGACACGGTCACACTGGGCAACTGTCCGCTGTGGTTGACGGAGAGCGGTCCCAGGCTCCTGGTGAGCTTCGCCACCGCATCGAGCGGCACGAGCTGCCCCGTCGAAGCCCGCAGGTACAGCAGGGGCAATACCGAAGGGTCACGCTGGTAACGCGGCTCGACCTCCAGGATGACGTCATACTGGTTATTGGGCGCGAAGATGGTGGAGACCCGCCGCGTGCCGTAGGCACTGGAGAGGGCCAACTCGATCTGCTCGGCGGTCAGCCCCAGCGTGGAGGCCTTGTCGCGGTCGATCTCCACGTTCACCTGCGGATTCTGTAGCTGAAGATCCGTGGTCACATCCTGGAAGCCGGGCAGCTCCGTCATCTTCTCGGCCAGCACAGGCGCGTACTCGTAGAGCTCGGCCGTATCCGGGCTCTGTAGCGTAAACTGGTACAGTGCCTTGGTCAGCCGGCCACCGAGCCGGATCGGTGGTGGATTCTGCATGAAGACGCGGACGCCTGGGATCTGGGCCAGCTGCGGCCGAAGCTCCTCGATCACCTCGTCCACGCTCTTGGCGCGCTCGTGGCGTGGCTTCAGGTGCATCATGACCACGCCGGTATTGCCGGCCCGCCCTCCCCGGGCGCCCGCACTGACCATGAACCCCTCGACATTGGGATTCGCCTGGATGATCCTGGCCACCTGCTGCTGGTACTCGACCATCGCTTCGAACGAAGCGCCTTCCGCCGCCTCCGTCTGTGTGAAAATCTGAGCGAGATCTTCGCTGGGCAGGAAACCCTTGGGAATGATACGAAACAGGTGAACGGTCGCCGCCAGCACGAGTACGGAGACGGCCATGGTCACCACCCGGTGCCGCAAGACCCAGCGGAGGGTCACCTCGTAGAGCCACAGCATGCCGTTGAAGAAGCGCTCCGACAACCAGTACAGATGGCCGTGACGCCCTCCATGGCCGTGGCCGGGCCGCAGAAACAGGCTGCACATCATCGGTGTGAGCGTCAGCGAGACCACGCCGGAGACCAGGATGGCCACGCCGATGGTCACCGCGAACTCGCTGAGCAGCCGCCCCAGGATGCCCGGCATGAACAACACCGGAATGAACACCGCGGCCAGCGACAGAGTCATCGAGACGACGGTGAACGCGATCTGTGCGGAACCCTCCAGAGCCGCCTGGAGCACGCTCATGCCCCCCTCCAGTTTGCGGACGATGTTCTCCAGCACGACGATCGCATCGTCGACCACGAAGCCCACCGACAGCGTCAAGGCCATCAGCGACAGGTTGTCCAGGCTGTAGCCCAGCAGATACATGACCGCGAACGTGCCCACGATGGACATGGGGATGGCCACGCTGGGAATCACCGTAGCGGACAGGTTGCGCAGGAAGAGAAAGATGACCATCACCACCAGGGCCAGCGTGAGCACCAGCGTGAATTTCACGTCGGCAACCGATTCACGGATCGATTCCGACCGGTCATAGAGCTGGTTGATCTTGGCCGAGGCGGGCAGCAGAGCCTGAAAGGTCGGCAGGAGATCGTGAACACTATCCACCACCGCGACGGTATTGGCCCCCGGCTGGCGCTGCACGGCCAGGATGACCGCCCGCTGGTCGACAAACCACGCGGCGGTCTTGTCGTCCTCCACACTGTCGATTGCCCGGCCCACATCGCGCAACCTGACCGGGTTGCCGTTGCGGTGGGCCACAATGACCGGGTCATACGCCGCCGCCCGCGTGAGCTGGCCGGTGGCCTGTACCATGAACGCCTGATGTCGGCCCTGCAAGGTGCCGGTGGGCAGGTTCACGTTGGCCGCGGCAATGCCACTGGCCACCTCATCGATGCCGATGCCCTTGGCGGCCAGGGCCTGCGGGTCCACCTGGACCCGCACCGCGTACTTCTGCGAACCGTACACCATGACCTGGGCCACCCCCGCCACCATGGAGATGCGCTGGGCCATCATCGTCTCGGCGTATTCGTTGAGCGTGTACAGCGGAAGCGTTTCAGAGGTCAGAGCCAGGTAAAGGATCGGCTGGTCCGCGGGATTGACCTTCCGATACGAGGGCGGGCTGGGCATATCCCGGGGCAGGCGGTTCTGAGCTCGCGAGATCGCGGACTGCACGTCCTGAGCGGCGGCATCGATATCCATGCTCAGGTTGAACTGTAGCGTGACCGAAGTGCGTCCCTGGATGCTCGTCGAGCTCATGGAGTCCAGCCCGGCGATGGTCGAGAACTCGCGCTCCAGTGGCGTCGCCACGGAGGAAGCCATGGTCTCCGGGTTGGCGCCCGGGAGGTTGGCCTCCACTTGAATGGTTGGAAAGTCCACGCTCGGCAGGTCGCTGACTGGAAGCACGCGATAGGCCATGGCCCCGAAGATGAGAATACCGGCCATGATCAGGGTGGTCATGACCGGCCGGCGGATGAACAATGATGTCATCGGCGGGCCCCCTGCGTCGCCGGCGTGCGCTCCGCCGCAGCGCCGTCCGCTTTGAACTCCACCAGTGTTCCGCCCGTGAGGCGGAGCTGTCCGTCTGTGACCACCGTCTCGCCCGCCTCCAGCCCCTCCAGAATGACCGTTCGCTCCTGGACCACTGCCCCTGGCCGAACCGGCCGGATTTCAGCCTTGCGGTCGGCCCCCACCACGAACACGAACTGGCCCTTCTGGCCCACCTGCACTGCTCGCGAGGGTACAACAACGCGGTTCTCTTCCACGGTGAGTTGCAGCCCCACGTTCACATATTGTCCCGGCCACAGCCGCCGTCCGCGGTTTTCGAACGTGCCCTTCAGTCGGATCATGCCAGTCGTGTTGTCCACGCGGCTGTCGAGAAAGCTGAGCATTCCCGTCTCCGCTTCGCCCTCATCTCCCGGGATGAGCGCGGTCACGCGGAGGTCACCGTGCTGCATGTGCCGCTTGACCATCGGTATATGCTGTTCAGGCATGGAGAAGGCGACATAGACCGGGTTGATCTGGTGGATAGTGACGAGCGTCGTGTCGTTGGGCTTGACAATGTTGCCGAGGTCCACAAGCAGCTCGCCGGCCCGACCGGCGATGGGCGCCTTGATGGACGTGTATTCCAGATTGAGTTGTGCCTGCTCCAGAGCAGCCTCATCGGCCCGCACGGTCGCCTTCGCGGCATCGGCTTTTGCGACCGTCTGGTCGCGTTCCCGCGGGGCCGCGGTCCCCTGCTTGAACAGACCTTCAATCCACTGGGCGTCCCGTTCGGCATCTCGTGCCAGTGCCTGGTCGCGTGCCAGGTTGGCCTCGGCCAGGTGCACAGCCGCCTGGTACGGGCGCGGATCGATGCTGAACAGCGGGTCTCCAGACTTCAGATCCTGACCTTCGGTGAAATGGACTTTGATGACCTGTCCCTCCACGCGTGAGCGGATATCCACCGTTGCGAAGGCCTCTACCCAGCCGATCGCCTTCACCTCAACGGGAACGTCCTCACGTGTGGCGGCAGCCACAGTGACGGGTACCGCGGCGGCCTCGGTATTAACGAGGGTCTCGCTTTGAGCCTTCCGCTCCTGGCACCCCGCCAGCAGGACCAACCCCAGTCCAGCCATCAGCAGCGCCGTCCTAAGGCGTGCTTCCCGGATGGTCCGGCGGCCGCCGTGCCCAGACCGACTGCTATGCTCCCGGCTGATCAAGCGGAACCCCCTTCACGGACTGAGGCGGTGACCGCTCGGCCCCGGTCCGTCAAAATCCCATTCAGTACAATATCCATGATGTCACCAGCCTGTTCCTCGGGCGAGCGCTTCCGGCCCGTGAAGTAGTTGGTGAACATGGTGCCGTAGAGCAACTGACCCACGACGTCGGTGATTCGCTCCACGGGGATATCGCGAATCCGGCCCTCGACGATAAGCCCGCGGTACACATCACGCCAACGCTGGAGACTGGCTTCACGATGGGCGAAGTAGGTCGGCTGCTGGCGATCCCTGAATTCGGCCCGCTCCTGAATCAACAGCTCGCAGAGCTCAGGATGACCGTCGAAGAAGGCGAGATAGGCACAAACGCCCCTGGCGATCCGCTCGAGCGGATCCTCGATGCCCTCGACAGCCGCATCAACCGACGCGCGCAATCGGCGCATTCCTCGATCGACGGTTTCGAGGAACAGGCGCTCCTTGCTCGGGAAGTAGCGATAGATGGTGCCCGGCTGCACGCCGACCTTGTCGG
>BTUC01000184.1:0-13745 GCA_045863575.1 Phycisphaerae bacterium | reverse complement strand
GGTGTTCCCGGCACACCGACTGATCTGCTGCTGTGCGCGGTAGCTCATCGCGTAGGGATCCCCCTCTTTACTACCGACAGCGATTTCGAGCATCTCGCCCGATTGCTGCCCATCCGGCTTCATGCATCACCTGCCTGATTCTGCAAGCACGCTTCATCGCTCCCTCGGCAGTCTGTACATGGGCCGTGACGTGCACCGCATCCTTTCCGGAACGTGGCTCGGGCAGTACCATGGCAAGGCACGTCCGAACCGCGCATCGATCAGGGAGCGCCTGACGGGAAGACCCGCCGTGAGCGGCTGACGGCAGACGATAGGGATGGCAGGGTAGAATTAAATCGGAGGCATCGGATGATGATGCGTGCGATCAGAATGATGGTCCTGACAATGGTAGTGGCGGTCGGATCCGCCCGGGGGGTGGAGCTGCAGAATGCACTCTCGCCGGACAGCCTCACCGGATGGGAAGTGAATAGCGGCAAGGCCGAAGCCTGGTCGGTGAAGGACGGCGTGGTGAGCTGCACCGGCGAGCGCGGCGGCGGCTGGCTGGGCACGGTCGCGGAATACACGGATTTCATTCTCGAACTGGAATACAAGATCCCCGCCGGCGGCAACAGCGGCGTGTTTCTACGCGTGCCCAAGGGCGGCGATCCCATCGCTGATGCCATGGAGATCCAGATCCTCGACGACGAGGCGGACAAGCACAAGAACATCGAGCCCTGGCAGCACTGCGGCTCGCTGTATCACATTCAGCCGGCGATGAAGTCGGCGGAACGCCCGGTCGGCGAATGGAACCTCTACCGCATCACGGCCGAGAGCGACCGCATCACCGTCACGCTCAACGGCGAGCTCATTATCAATGCCGACGGCCAGGATTTTCCCGAAATCCTGAAGCGCTCCGCTCGCGGGTCGATCGGCCTGCAGAACCACGGCACGCCGGTCTGGTTCCGCAACATCCGCATAGCCGATCTGGCCAAAGACCGCATGCGCCGATCCGAATGGTTCCGCGAGGTGAAGTTCGGGCTGTTCATCCACTGGGGCGTGTACGCGGTGATCGGCGAGGGCGAGTGGATCATGAAGCAACGCAAGATCCCCGCGGCCGAATATGAGAAGGTGTTGCCCCAATTCAACCCAACCAAGTTCGATGCGGCGGCCTGGGCCGATCTGGCCAAGCGCGCGGGCACGCGCTACGTGGTGGTCACCTCGAAGCATCACGACGGCTTCGCCATGTTCGACTCGAAGGTTTCGGAATACGACGTCATCGACCGAACACCCTTCAATCGAGATCCGATGAAGGAATTAGCCGAAGCGTGTCGCAAGGAGGGATTGAAATTCGGGTTCTATCACTCCGTACTCGATTGGCATCACCCCGACTACACGCCGGTACCGGAATGGGACACGGCCGCCCGGGCCGGGCACACGCCGGATTTCGATAAGTACCTGGCCTACATGCAGGGCCAGGTGCGCGAGTTGTGCACCGGCTATGGACCGCTGGCGTGCATCTGGTGGGACGGTAGCTGGGATCACAAAACGGCCGAGGACAAAGCCAAGTTCGCGAAGATCAACGCCATGATCCGCGAGCTCCAGCCGGACATCCTGATCAACAACCGCACCAACCTGCCCGAGGATTTCGAAACGCCCGAGCAGTTCATCCCGCCCACGGGCATCAGCCATCCGGACGGCTCTCCCAAGCTGTGGGAGAACTGCATCACGCTGACCACCGGCCATGGCTCGCACCAGCCGACCGCCTGGTGGGGCTACGACAGGAACGAGACCCAATTCAAGACCGCCGAGTTCGCCATCCGCATGCTCGTGGACATCGTCTCCAAGGGTGGCAATCTCCTCCTCAACGTCGGTCCCACGCCCGAAGGGACCATTCGGCCGGAGGAAGTGGCCGTTCTGGAGGCCATGGGCCAATGGCTGGCGGCGAACGGCGCCGCCATTTACGGCACGACCGCCAGCCCGTTCCGGCACCTGCCGTTCTACGGCAAGGCCACCGTGAAAGGCCACACGCTGTACCTGCACGTGTTCACGCCGCCAACGAACGGGCGGCTCGTGCTGCCCGGCGTGAAGACGGCCCCGGTGCGGGCGTATCCGCTGGCAGCCGCCCAGCACGAATTGGTCGTCAAGCGCGAGGGCCACGACCTCGTCGTGCTGCTGGAGGACGTGAAATTTGATCCGGTGGCGACAGTGATCGCTCTCGAGCTGGACGGTGAGCCTGCTGTGGAGCCGTTTGCACTCCGCCCGGGGCCCAACGGCCGCATCGACCTTCCGGCCCTTTATGCCGAGCTGCGCGGCCAGCATGGGCAGCGGGCCCGCTTCGAAAGCGCCGACGATCAAGTCTACGTAGGCAATTGGACGAACAAGAATGACTCGGTGGCCTGGACATTCGAACTCCCCGCGGCGGCCCGCTACGACCTCGCGCTCGAGTATGCGGCCGAGATGCCCGGCGGAACATTCGAAGTGATCGCCGGCACCGCCAAACTCGCGGGCGAGGTCGTCGCCACCAATGATGCATCGAAATTCGAGACGAAATCCATCGGTCAGATCGAGCTTCCGACCGGGCGGACCACCCTGACGGTCAAGCCGGCGAGCATCGTTGAAGGTGCGACATTGATGAACCTGCGCGGTGCGGTGCTGAAACCAGCGGGGAAGTAGATGTCGTGATTGGGCGGTCGTCAGTGGCCCGTGGTCAATGGTTGGGTCAGTAGTCGGCTGGTCCGTCGCGGGCAGTGGGTCGGTGGTTGTGGGTTGGCTGGAGTCGAGGGTTCCGGATCCCTCCTCCGGTACTCCGGGGGAGGGCTGGGATGGGGGCTGGGCAGGCTACGGGCCGTTCGATGGCCGCGTGGCGGGCGTGGCTGCAGCTGACCCCAGTCGCTTGACGTTCTCGACATCCGGACCGCCGGCAGCGTCCAAGCGACTCGTGCGGCCGGCCCGCTCGCTTGTGCTCGGGGCTCTTTCACGCCTTCGCACGCTCCCACTTTCGCACCGGCCCCACACTCACGAACGCCGCCGGACCTCAACCCGCCAGGCCTCGGGCTTGAGTTCTTCAAAACTCACTTCCACGTCCAGAAACGCACGAATGACGCCCGCGTTGGTGCGCGTGTGTTCTGTAGGGGGCAGCGTCACGAATGAGCCGCCACCGGCCATGGCCAGGGGAATCAGCAGTTGATCCGCCAGGTGCTCACCGACGGGAACATCCGCATCCAGGTAGCGCTTCCCTTCGCTCACCGCGGCACCGGCTACGCGCTCGGCGGGCACGCCGCGCTGGCCGAAGCCGGTGAATACCTCGGTGACGTGTTCGCTCTCGATCTCCAGCAGCAGCGCATTGCCTTGCCCGACGGCCTCAGGCCACGTGGCGATCTGAAGCTCCTGCTCGCGCCAACCCAACCCATCGCGGACGACATCGAGCTCGCGCCTGGCGATGTGATCCGGCAGGTGCACGAGCATGGCTTGCCCGGTGCGACGGCGGATCGCACCACGTTCGACCAGATGCAGCGGGCGCAGCGGTCCCGGCTCGATGGCCACGGTAAAGCGCCCTCCACCCGCCGGGTAGAACCCGGGCTGTTCGAGGCGGGCTCCGACCTTGGGCCCCATTCGCGAGACCAGCGGCAGGAATGCCTTCTGGAGGAAATCGAACGGCGGCGCGAACGGGTTATGCGTGCCTCCCTCCAGCGTCAGCCGTGAGGGGCCGCTCGCGCCCAGCAGTGCCGGCAGGACCGTCTGGAGCACGAGGGTGGCACTGCCGGCCGTTCCGATCGAGAAGCGGTACTCGCCCGGCTGGGGCGACTGCGGCTCGAACGTGAGCTGGCTCGAATCGACATGGGCGCCCTCAACGGCCGCACGCCCGACCTGGGCAGCAGCGTGAACGGCCGTCAAGTGCTGACGCCGCAGGCCCGGCTTGTCGCGATTGGCCCGGATCCGCTCGATCTTGAACGGCCTGCCCGTGAGCAGCGACAGCCCCAGCGCCGTCCGCAGGATCTGACCGCCGCCTTCACCTTGTGAGCCGTCCAGCGTCAGCATGTAGAACTATAGCCGACGTAAACTGTGACCAGCGGTCACTGTTGGCTATTCCAGCCGCACGGTGGCCATGGCGTTCGCGCCCAGCTTGAGCGACAGACGGCCATTCTCCATGGGCAGGTCGCCCTGGACCCGCTCGACCAGGTCGCAGCTCGAGGCCTTGTTGAGCCCGAAAGCCGTCTGAATGCGCGCCTCGGTGTCTTTGCCGCCGGTCTCTCGGACCCGGAGGATGAGGCCTTTGCCGTCGTCGGCCGGCTTGACGGTCATGATCTCGACGGAGGCGGGCTCGACCTGGCAGAAGCTGCGGTTCAAGGCATTCGGCAGCGTGCCCGGACGCCCGGAGTTCAGGTGCAGTGCCCGCATCGGTGCGTGCACCGAGTCGCCGAAAAGCGTGGCGGCCACCGGCCCCATGGAGGCGTCGCTGGTCAGGCTGTAGCGCAGCGTGAAGCGCCCATCCTGGCCGGCCTTGTAGTTGGTGAACCAGTAGTTGTTCAACGCATAGGCGTAAATGGTGCCGTTGGCGATGGGCAATTCGTCCAGCCACTTGCCGGGCGTGAAATCACACAGCGTAATGAGCGGCGTATCCACTGCCGACCAGGCCACGCCAACGTCGGCCGTGTTGACCGTCACCCAGCGCTGCACGGCGAACCAGTCGCGGCAGGCGCCGGGGAAGTGATCCTCATTGGGCCGAACATTGCCGCCGCCGATCTCATAGCGGAACTGCGGCTTGGCCCCGGCGATCGGGAAGGCGAAGTAGACGGCCTCCTTCTCAAAAGTGATCTCCTTGTTGAGCCGCACGACGAAGTCCACTCGCTTCTCGTGTTCGTAGAGGACGACTTCCAGCTCGATCTGCCGGAACAGCGGCAGCTTCGCGGAAGTCTTGGCACTACTGAAGACCGGACCGGATGCGCCGGCGTCGATCTTCTCACCGACCGGAGAGCTGAACTTGACCTGGTCGAGCCGTGGCACCTCGACCTCGGCCGTGAACTTGGGGCTGCCGCCGGCCGCGTAAATCATCTGGCCGAGCTTGTACGGGCTGCTCTGATCGATGAGTTCCTTACCCAGTTGCTTGTCGCGCAGGCTCTTCACGCCGCCGGTGGCGGGGTCGAACACCACGCGATAGAAATCATTTTCCAGCACCTGCCCATCAAAGCGTTGAGCCGCCGGCCGGGCAGGCTCGGCCGTCACCAGCGGATAGATCCGGTAACCGACCGCTGGCACATCGCGGGCGACGAACTCCACGGTCACCGTCGAGAGCGCGTCCTCGCGGACCATCTGCTGGGGCACCGGCCCCTGCGAATCGGCGATGGCCAGCGAGCGCGGGATATCTACACGCACCGGGCCTGTCCGTGGACGGCCGGACGGATTGAACACCAGCACACCATTCGCCGGCCCGATGCGCTCGGCGAGTTGGCGCAGGCCGCGGTCGAGCAGACGGCCGGTGAGGTCCTCGGCCACGCTGGCAAAGGCGGCCTTGTAGGCAAACTGCCGGGTGACGAAGTCCGACATCGGTTCGGTGATGCTGTTGTGCGCGCCCCAGGTGTGCTCGTCGTAGAGCAGGATAGAGTCCCAGGCGCGGTTGAATTCTTCCTGGGGCACGTCGGCCGACCGGCTCGTCGCCATGGCGGTCGCCCAGACCGTTTCCGCCGCGACGGCTGTCTTGTGCGCGTTGCGGTTCATGGCCGTTTCGATGGCGCTGGAAGCCGCGCCGTCCTCCCACCAGCTCCCGCCGCAGCCGGTGACGGTCTGGATCTGGTCCGGGAATTTCTCCTCGATGTACTCGAAGAAATCGTTGTTGGCGCACAGCACCACCTTGGGGTAGGCGTAGCGCTTGCTGTACTCGGTAATCGTCTCGGCGATATCCGTCCCGATCAGTACGTTGTCGGTATACGCTCCGTGCAGCAGCACGGCATCGTAGGGATAGTCCTCGCGGTGGTCCCACCAGTACAGGAACGAATCGATTTTTCCGCGCATGCGGTCGGGACCGTCCTTCAGGCCGATGTGCCCGGCCTGCGAATAGCCGGCCGTGAACCAGGTGAGTATCTTGGAACCGTCCGGCCCCACCCACCAGAAGGGCGACTTGTGATGAATGTTCTTCTTGAACAGCGGAGCGCGCGTCTGGTTGACGCCGACGCTCAGATACTTGATCCCGGCGCCGGCCAGCACGGTCGGCAGGCTCCACACGTGCGAAGGGGCGTCCGTGAGGGTGTGACTCTCGAAGGGCACGCCGGACTCCCGGTGGAGGCGTGCGGAGTAGTACAGGTTGCGGATCAACTCCTCGCCCGAGCACAGGCCGGTGAGCATGTTGAGATAGCTGGACTCGATGCCCAGGCGCTTCTGGCGCGCCGCCTCCAGCAGCTCCTCATGGCGCGCCGGCGGCCGGTCGCGGAACCACACCTGGGCCGCCCAGGACGACTCCAGGTTCCAGTGGTAGAGCGGGTACTGGCGGGCCAGTTCCAGGGCCAGGTCCGTGTTGCGGTTGTGCAAGGCGATGACGCGCTCCTGGAAATCGGTATAGCCGATGTCGGTGTGCGTGGCCGGCGCGCAGTAGACGCGCCACTTGCGCTGCGGCTTCTGAGCGATGGAGCTGGTGTGAACCTGGTCGCCCGACGTCAATTTGACAGCCAGCTCGCGGGGCGCGGCCGTCTCCGTCAGGTGAATCGCCTGAGATGCGACGCCGAGCGTCGGCTGGCCCAAGGTCACGGTTTCGAGCACCTTGTCACCAGAGCGGACCTCCACGGTTGCCGGCCGATCGGGCCGCAGGCCGCTGGCCGTCAGGATGAACTCCTGCCGAAGCTCACCATTGCGTTCGACGAAGAAGATGGTCGGCGTGATCGTCACCTTCATGGGCATCGGCTCGTCGCTGAGTTTGAGCAGGGCGACGGAATCGTACAGTGCCCAGGAGCCTTTGAAATTGCGGATCTCCAGAAGGTTGCCGGCGCGCTTGAGCACGTCGGCGTTGAAGGCGAAGCGCAGGGCTCGCGGCTTGCCCATGGCCGGATTGATCATAGAGGCGTCGCCGGTACCCCGCTCGGTGGTGACCTCAGCCTTCTGGCCGTTGACCAGTACGCGGAGTGTCGGGGGCAGTGCCGCATGCGTGTCGACCAGGTCGATGGCCAGTTGATAGGACCCGCTCGGAGCCTCCGGCATGTCGAAGCGGATTTCGAACAGGTGCTCGCGCCCGTGGGCCCAGTCATCTGCGGGCCCGGGATGAATGGCGCTGAAGTCCTTCTTCGGGTCTGAGGCGCCGATGCGGAAGTCCACGTCCTTGGGAAACCGGCGAGGATAGCTGGTCACGTCGGCATCCCAGGCCAGGTCGTGATAATCGCGATCCGCCGCGCCGATCCGCCAGATGGCCGGAGCGTCTGCGGCTGAAGCGGTCAGGGGGGGCGTAAACAGCAGCGCGGCGATGGTGGCGGCAAGCAGCGTGCGCATGGCGTGGTCCTCATATTGAAGGGTCGATTCAACCCGCGGAGCCCGATGTGAACCCCGGGGGACCTGCGAACGGCCATCATATGCGCGGGCGGGCGAGTGGCAAGCGCGGCGGGGCGGTGCGCCTCTTTGAGACGCGGGGAACACGAAGACGCGGCGCACGGGAACAATGGACGCAGGTCTGAATCTCCGACAGGCCCACCAACCGCCGAAGCCAACGAGCCGCGGGCTTCAGCCCGCGCGGCCTCCCGACCACGGAGAACGGTGCCTTACCCGTCGGTGTGGACCTGCTTGGATTCGAAAGGTCGGTTGCCTGCCCAGCCCCCACCCTGACCCTCCCCCGGAGTACCGGGGGAGGGAATTTTTAGCCGTAGGCCCGCACTTCAAAAACACGTGCGGAGGCTTCGCCGTTGGTCGCCCGCACGATGAGGCGCAGGCCTTGCACCGTCTGCGGTTCGAGACGGTGGATTCGCTTGCGTTGATGGTTGCCGCGGACCTCGGCAAGGAGTTGCTGTCCGGAGCCACTGAGCGCAAAGAGGTCATAGTCGCGCACGCACTCCGGCTGAGCCGCGCGGACCATCCGGCTGTTGAACGCGTCACTGTGCGTCAGCGTGAGCGGCCGGTTCAGGCCGGTGTCGAAGACGAGGTGAATCTCGCGGATGCGCTGCGGCTCACGGAATCGTAGTTCCAGCCAGGCGGGCAGGGCCTTCCCAGGGTCGGAGATCCAGCGGTTGGAGCCCTCCGGCGTGCCGCGGTGAAGCCCATTGATCACCTGGACGGCGTGGCTGCCCGAGGTTTCGCTTGAAGCCATGATCTCAGCGGTCCTGGCCAGATCGGCCGAATCGGCATTCTTCACGCCAATGATGTAGGCGTCATTCTTGAGCAGCAGTTGCTGCAACTCGCGAATGCCGTCCCGGGCCAAGGCCCGCGGCACGCCGCCCCGCAGCGCACACAGTGCCGCGGCCGTGCCCGCCGCCTGGCCGATCACGCTGCAAGTGGCCATCACCCGCGTGCTGCCGAAGGCCACGTGCGACGCACTGATATTCCGACCGGCAAACATCAGGTTCGAGATGTTCTTCGAATACAAACAGCGGAGCGGAACGTTGTACAGCGGCATGTCGATCTGGGTGGCTGGCTTTTCCTTGCTGTAGATGCCGTCCGGCGGATGCAGGTCGCTGGGCCAGCCACCCAGGGCCACACCATCCTCGAATGTCTCACCGCGCTCCAGCTCCTGCTGGATAAGCACATGATCCCCGACGAAGCGGCGGCTTTCGCGCTTTCCGGGCAGGAAACCGAGCCAGTCAAGCGCCCAGTTCTCGCTGGTCGGGTGACGGCCGCTGTTCTTGATGTGATCCCAGACGCCCAGCGCCGCGGCCAGGAGCTCGTCGCGGATGCGCTCGTTGTCGCGGATGGTGTCCAGTTCACCGCCCCACTCAACCCACCAGTAGCCGAATTCCCACGAATTGTGGCTGCGGTGCGGCAGGTCCTCGCAAGTGGGGAACCTGTGGATCCAGTCGGGGGGGTGAAACGGCATGGGCCGATCGTGCTGGCGCGTGACAAACAGGAGGGTACTTCCCAGCAGCTTGTCATCCGGTTCCGGTGGCGCCAGCGATTCGCCGAATTCCTTGCGCCCTTCGCGGCCCATACGGAAGACCGCCCCGGCGGCCGCTCCCGGTCCGCCATCGCCGGTGCAGTCCAGGAACAGCTTGCCCCGGACCTCGAAGAGCTCCTCGGTCATGCGCTGGAGGGCCTGGACGGCCGCGATGCGATCCTCGGAAGCCATCTCCACGCCGATGCAGTGCGTATTGAGCAGCAGCTTGATATTCGGCTCCCCGCGCACGCGGTCGAACAGCAGTAGATCGAACATGCTGGCCGAGCGTTGGGGGTTGTTCACAGCATCGTCGAGGCGGAGTTCCTCGATGATCCCCGACTCCCGTGCATCCTCGTTGGTGCGCCGGCCGGAGTGGTCGGCGCCGACCACGGGCATCCGCACCACACAGGAGGCATTGCCGCCAAGAACGTGGCGATCCTGGATCAGAATGACCGACGCCCCGCTTCGCGCGGCCGCAATAGACGCGCAAACACCCGCCATGCCGCCCCCCAGGACCACGACGTCCGCCTCCAGGCGGCTCCGCCGGAACAGCTTGCCGAGCTGAACCGGGGACTCGGCGGGCGTGCCGGCACTGCCGGCCGTATCGCCGGAAAGATAGGAGGGAGCCGCCTGGGCCCGATTCGCCCCCAGCACGGCACCGGAGGCCAAGGCCCTCTCGCCCATGCGGCGCAGCAATGAGCGCCGCGATAGCTTCGAGTGGCGTGATTTGGCCATGCGATGCTCCTTTCCAGTTGATCAGCGTCGTTGCGGGTACCGCGGGTTGCGAATCCACGCTGGCCGGGATTGACGGATGTCATACACCAGCCAACCGACGCAGACGATCGACAACAGGATGGCCACCAATCCAAAAAGCAGCAGAATGCCCGACATGTTGCGAGCGGTTATCTCTGCTTCCGTCGGGCGATGTTCATCGGCGGGAGCGGTGGCTGGTGCGGCGGCCGGAGCGGTGTCGGCCGGCTGAACCTTTCCGCTGAGGACCAGCAGGGTCACGCCAACGGCCAGTGCTCCCAGCGCCATTGCAATGAGCTTAATCCGCAGGTGCTTGACGGGTTTCTTTTTCATGGCTCGAGCGTAAGGACCACGGCGATCTCGTCGCAGCGCTCCTGGAGCGGGCAGCGGACGCAGTCGGTCCAGACCTTGTGCGGCAGCGTTTCCTTCGCCACGACACCGAAGCCAAGCTTCTCAAAGAAGATACGTTCACGGGTGAGCGCAAACACGCGCTTGAGGCCCAGGCGGCGGCCCTCGCCGATGGTGGCGCGGACAAGCTGCCGCCCGATGCCCCGGCCCCGATGAGCTTCATCCACCGCCAGGCTCTTGATCTCCGCCAGATCTCGCCAGACGAGCTCCAGGGCCGCACAACCCACCACGACCGGGTGGCCGTTAACCGGCTCAACACAGACGAAGAAATCGCGCAGGTGCTCATAGAGATCCGCGTGCGACCGGAACAACATCCGGTTGTACTCGGCATGGTGCGTGATCAGCCGGTGGATCTCCGGCACGTCGGCCATAGTGGCGTTGCGGACCAACAGCATACCCTCATGCGGGCCGAGGCGGCGCCCGGCGCTGCTTCCATCGTAACTCCCCGCCGCTACGGGGCAACCGCCCACCGCCCCTAATGATGTGGTCCTCCCGACCGCCGGGTACCCCGTAGCGGCCGGCCGCTACGCGACGTCCCTGCCGGTCGCAGTCAGCCGACGCGGGCGTGTCATGCTTGATTTGCCCAAAGCTCCAAGGACGCCGGAGGGCGTCAGTTTACAGTTGACTTGCTCGAAACCTTGGGGTATCGTTCGCGACGAATAGCCTGCCCGTCGCCTCGGCGGCGGGAGATGACCCGGATCCGCAGGTTCCGGGGCTGAGTCCTGGTCGAGCCCGCTTCCCGTCGGACCGCCCTCCTCTCCCCCTATCCGCTTATCCGGCTGTGTCCCGTTTGCTGGTGCTTCGGTTAATTGCAGGCGCCACAGGTGAGATCCATCGGAGGCCCTTGGTGATGCAGTTTGAGGACAAGTCGATCAGTTGTGTGGACTGTGCGCAGGAATTCGTGCACAGTGCGGCCGATCAGGCTCGGTATGCCGAGCGCGGCCTGGCCCACGAACCCAAGCGCTGCCCGGCTTGTCGGGCCAAGCGGCGCAACCGCCAGGAGGGTGGATCTTCTTCGGGATCTTCGGGAGGTCAGGGGCGTTCGGCAGGCGGCGGAAACGTGGCAGCTGGCCGTGGAAGGGCTGGCCGCTTCTTCTCGGCCACGGAGTCGCCCCGCGGGCGAAAAGAATTCTTCCCGGCCACTTGCGCGGCCTGCGGGAAAGAGACCACCGTGCCCTTCCGTCCGGTTGAAGGTCGCCCGGTGTACTGCCGCGACTGCTTCCAGTCGCAGAAGACGCACTGACCCAGCGGCCCCGCGCTGCTGCAACCGTCCCCATTTCCGCTGCGGCGAAATGGGGAATTAACCATAGACTCATCAGACCCGATCGGCCCGCCCGTGCTGGCCGAGCGGGTTTCTTTTTGCGCGGCGGGGAGAAAGTGGAAACGTAAGAAGGTGGCAAAGTGCGAAAGTGGGAAAGGGGAAGCGTCTGGGAGGAGGGGAGGCACCGAAGAGGCCCGTGGTGAGGACACTCCGATCCGTCCGATCGCCGCTCTCAGCCTCGCAGGGGCGACAGCAGCTCGCCATCATCTGTCGCCCCTCCGGGGCTCTCTCCGCTCTAAGCGCCACGCTCCCCAGGGCTTACGCCCTGGGCTATTGACTGGCGCCCCTTCGGGGCGGAGGGCACGCCGCCGCCGATTTGTGGGTGACAGCAAGCTGACACAGAAGTTGCACACGCGCGGCGGGGAGGTCCCGGCGAGCATTAGGCCGCCGAGTGTCTACGGCGACGACGCAAAACCGCCATGAGGGCCACGGATGCGCTCAGGGCCGCTTCGATGAAGCCGGCGCCGCAGGGGCCCGCTGGGCGGGGTGCCACTGGGGGCTGCTCTTCGACGTCATCTGCTGGGGGCTCCTGACCGGCGTCGCCTCCATTGCCGTCTGGCGGAGGATTGACGTCGACCGGCGGCGGAGGGTCGACTACCGGTGGAGCGGGGGGTTCGCACGCATCTCCCGTGCCGTCGCCATCGGCGTCGGCCTGATCCGGGTTCGCGACTGCCGAGCAATTGTCGCAGGCATCACCAATACCATCCTGATCCGCGTCCGTCTGGCTGCTATTGGCGGCGGCAGGACAGTTATCGCAAACATCGCCCACCGCGTCGCTGTCGGTATCAACCTGGTCGGGATTCACGGCCTCCAGGCAGTTGTCGCACATGTCACCAACGCCGTCGCCGTCACCATCGCGCTGGTCGGCGTTCGCTCTCGACACGCAGTTGTCGCAGGCGTCACCCTTCCCGTCCTTGTCGGTATCCGACTGGCTGGGGTTCGACAGGTTCGGGCAGTTGTCCTGCGTGTCGGGGATGCCGTCCTCATCAGAATCAGGCTCGGTTCCACCGCCCCCGCCACCGCCGCCGCCATTGCCTCCGCCGGTATTGCTCGAACCGGTGACCCGAAACCAGATGCTGGCGCCATTGCGCACATTCGCCGCTCGCGCATAACTGCCCTGGGGTTGAGACAAATCCAGATCGTCGCGCAAGACATTGACGCCCGTCCCTTGGGTGAGGACCAGATAGTACGTGCCATTCGGCAGGTCCGAGGTGTCGATCTTCCCGTCAAATGTTGGGTGCAAGCCCAGCCCGGGTGAGCCGTTGGGCAGCATAACCCGGCCGACACCCGGCCGCACCGACGTGAATCCGCCCCAGCTCACATAGCCGGCCCCCACCCCCTTCAGCTCGCCAGGAGAGCTCGAGCCGTGCTGATCAAAATGGTTCATGTTGGGCCCGCCGTAGGCGATCGGATCGACAATTGAACCATAATGGTTCGGTGTCGTGGAGACTCCAATGCTGAAGTTAATCGCCGCGCCTGGCGGATAATCACCAGAGAAGGTGGCCTGCGCTGCAATGGGGCCGGCAGGGCTGTCGCGATGAAGGGCAAGGTTGATCACCAGGTTGGCCGCGCCGTAGTTCGGGCCAGTGACTTCGACGATGGCATCCCACCGGATGACCGGCGTCTGGGTTACATCGAACGTCTGGCCGGGGGTTTCGTCGCCGTGGATGTACTTGTACTGAGGACCGGGTGGGTGGTCCTGGACCATGCCGAAGCCAGGGATCTCAATCAAGGGCAACGGCGTGTAGGTGCCTTGCAGGCCGAGACGATAACTCACTACGTTGTCCTGGGCGACGGCGGGTGCGGCGACGAGTGTCAGCAGGCCGAGCGACACGAGGCTGCGGGTCATGAGGCTGCGGGTCCCAAGGCTAAGGGCTCGAGTAGTGAGTCTCCCCCCTCCGGTACTCCGGGGGAGGGTCGGGGTGGGGGCTTGGAAAGCAACGGGCCCTGCGGAATTCGCAACACTGCCGAGACCCTCCCCCATCCCCCCCTTTGTAAGAGGGGGAGGAGCCGCGCCGCCATTGGCCAGCACCGTGTGTTCATGGGCTGGCACCATGCGTTGATGGGACCGTGGATACACTGGACCCTCCCTACCTCGAGTTCTGGACACTGGACTGGCCTCTGCGGCGATAGGGGTTCTGAACCGGCTGCACAGCTCCACCGAACCAGCGAGCCGCGGGCTTCAGCCCGCGCGGCCGCTCGAACAGGGAGAACGGGACTTCACCCTTT
>BTUC01000183.1:0-13782 GCA_045863575.1 Phycisphaerae bacterium | reverse complement strand
AAATGGCATGCGCCAACCCCTCCTCTAAGCCCGAGGGAAGAGTAGTTGTGCCCGCCCGCGCGGCAGCAAGTTCCATGCATAGGCCTTCAAGCCGGCTGGCGGCACGGTCCCAGGAGCAGTGCCGCTCGGCCGTGTGCCGGCCGGCGGCCCCGATTCGTCGACGCAGCTGAGTATCGGCCAGCAACCGCAGCAGGCCATCAGCCATATGTTCAGGAGTGCGGGCCAGCCAGACGTTCTGGCCGTGAACGCCGGGCAGATCCCCGAGAGCCCGGGGGGTGCAGAGCACCGGCCGGGCCATGGCCCACGCCTCCATGATCTTGTTTTTGATGCCTGCGCCGCCAACCATGGGTACGACGGCCACGGCGGCATGACCGACGTGGGGGCGAATGTCCTCAACGTATCCGGTGAATTCGATTCCCGGCAGACCCCTGAGCCGCTCGAGCTGCGGCGGCGAGCCCCAGCCGACGATCGACCACTTCACATCCGGGCGACATCGTCGAATCAGCGGCCATACCTTCTCCGCGAAGAACAGCACCGCGCTGGTATTGGGTCCAAAGGTCAGACCGCCCCAGAAAACGATCCGGTTCGGATCTTCAGGTCCGGTCAATGGCTGGTACCGCTCGCAATTCACGCCGTGCGGGATGCATTCCACGCGTGGATGGCCGGTCACACGGCGGCACCAGCGCGCGTCGGTGTGCGAGAGCACGGTGACGGCCGAGACGCGCGGAATGTGCTGGCGCTCGAAGAGCGTCGCTGCCAGCAGGCACTTGAGATCCGCCCACTTGCCGGTCGCCCGGCCGGAGTTCAGCTCACGCCACCGGTGGAGCACCTCGTCGTCGGCAAGATCGCTGATGGTGGGTGTTGCCTCGATGCGCGAGAGAGAGGCCAGAGCCTTGAAGCTCATGCCGATCACGACGTCCGGTCGATGCTCGCGGATTAGCCGCAGGACGTCGGCCGTGAATACCGGATCAACTCCGAAGAACTGCTCAGCGCGGCTCAGACGGAGGGGATGCTGATGGGCGGCCTTCGCTGACGAATAAAGCCGGCTGTCCCGTGCCACGCGGCACTCGAAGTTGAACGGAAGATCGGCCACGTCGCACGGACGCTCGGCTACTAGCAGCAGATCATGCCGCTCGGCGAGGCGCCGGCACAGCTCGTAGGCGTGAAGCCGTCCGCCGTAGCACAGTGGCCAGGGCGGCTCGTTTCGGAGGACCAGTATCCGCATCACTCATCTATCGGCGTCCTCAAGGGGCCGGTGAAGCTATCGGACGGCGTGTCGACAGGACCGATAACCGTGCCGGAAGCGGTCCAGGCCGCCTAAGATCGACCGTGGGAGGAGTTGCCCTATGGGCGGGCATCACGGACACGATCACCATCGGGGCCCTGCCGCTGAGCGTCCCGGTTCGCGCGGAGGTCGGCGACTGTTGTGGACACTGCTGCTGGCAGGCGGCTACATGCTGGCCGAGGTGGTCGGGGGCCTGTGGACGAACTCGCTGGCTCTGCTCGCCGACGCGGGGCATATGCTCTCCGATGTCGGCTCGTTGGGCCTCAGCCTGTTCGCGCTATGGCTGGCCGAGCGACCCTCCGGTGCGCAGCGCACTTACGGCTACTACCGGGCGGAGATTCTAGCGGCCCTGGTGAACGGGGCCACGCTGGTGGCGATCGCCATCTACATCTTCCTCGAGGCTTACAGGCGTTTTCGCGCGCCGCCGGAAGTGGCCGGCGCGGGCATGTTGGCGATCGCGGCCGGCGGGCTCGTGGTCAATCTGGCCGGGCTCGGGATCCTGAACGCCGGCCGGCGCGAAAGCCTCAATATCCGGGGCGCCTGGCTGCACGTCCTGACCGATGCGCTGGGAAGCGTGGGGGCCATCGTGGCGGGCCTCCTGATCTGGCTTCTGGGGTGGTTCTGGGTTGATCCACTGGCGTCAGTCCTGATCGCCATTCTGGTCATCTACTCATCCTGGCATCTTCTGCAGGAAGCCGTCAGCGTCCTGATGGAGTCCGCCCCCAAGGGGATCGATATCGACCAAGTCCGGGACTCCATTGCCTCGGTTCCCGGTGTCATCGGCGTGCACGACCTGCATGTCTGGACGATCACGAGCGGCATGGAATCACTCTCCGCGCACGTGGTGGCCGAAGACGCCCGCCGCGACCCTGAACTGCTGGGGGCGATCCGTCAGCGCTTACACGATCGGTTCGGAATCGACCATGTGACGCTGCAGATCGAGCCCGAAGGCTTCAGTGAACGTCAGACGCCGTTCTGACGAGGCTTGCCAGAGGGCCTTATCGGTAGCGGCCTGAGCGCCCGGCAACACAGAACTTCCGATAACACCGAACGGCGTTCCCGCGGCGGTCGGGGATCGCGGGGGATAACCGGGCAGTCTCATCGGCGCGGCGCCGTCAGAGGCACGCGCTCCAGCGGGGCAGAAGAATAGTATTGACACCATCTTTGTCGCCGCCTATATTTGACGTCTGCTGCGGCGTTCTTCGGTATCGACGTCGCCGCCCCAAATCTGCTGTTCCAAGTCCAGGACGTATTTTCCTCAGTGAGAGGGGAGGCCTCTCAAATGAAATGTCCCGGACTTCGCATGTTCGCGGTTGCAGGAGTCATCTGTCTGGTTCGCTGCGCCGGCACCGGCGTCACTGATCTTGCTGGCCTTGGGTGCAGAGGCTCTGCGGCGTCGCCGCTGGGCCTGATGGGATCGGCCTGAGGTTCGCGGAGCCATCGCGGCCGGCGCTGATTCCTGGTGGTGTTCGTGGCTTGGGTCGCGCCGTGAACTCTCGTGTGATTCAGCACAATCGCCGGTCGGGGGTTTGGATCCTGGGCTGGCCCGTGAGGTTTCTCGAAAAGTCCAATTCTTTCTCTGGGGTGGCCTATGCGACACTTCATTCTTGCAGGGACGTTAGCTGTGGCGTCGGCGATCTGTCTCCCGGCCATGGGCGAAGTCCTCGTTCTGATCGACGACGATTTCGAATCGGGACTGGGGGGCTGGACGCAGGTGTTGGAGAGTCATCCCACACCTTCCGTCTTTGATGATACTCCTTCGCTGTTCCCCGCGGACGGAACCGGCATGTACGGTCCCAACACGCCCTACTCGGGGCAGACGCTGAGCCAGTCCGCCGGCTTCGCAGGAGATCTGCCCGAGCCGGACACCACCACGGTCACATGGCTCCAGAGGCAGTTCCCTACTGCCGTCCCCCCCGGAAGCAAGGTCATTCTCACACTGGAGCTGGATCGGTACGTCTACGACAGCACGGCCGTGGACACTTACCAGTACTGCAACCGCTTCTACATCATGACCAACGAGCTGTACGACGACCCTATGTGGGGCTGCCACGGTGTAGAGGACGGCGAGGATCCCATCAACTTGAATAACGGTGGCGGAAACGGCAGCGGAGCCCGTTCGTCGGTGTGGAATCACGAAACGGGCAGCGGCAGCAATACGGGTGGCGCGTGGCGGCATACGTCCTGGACTGACGCCACCAACAAGGTCTTTACGTCCCAGAACGGGAGCATCGAGATCCGGCTCGTGAACTACGAGCGGCCGGACGTGAGTGGTCAGTTGACCATGGCCTGGGACAACCTGCACGTGGTCTTAAAGGACTTCACCACCAAGGCGGTCCTCTGGGAATTGCACGAGGATTTCGAATCCTACAGCTCGGTGGAGGAGCTGACGGCCGTCTGGAGCGTGGTGGGACGCCCCAGCGAGGATCCGAACCGGCCGGATAACGACACGGCCGTCATTTTTGAGACCGACGACACTCGGCTCTACACGAACAGCTCCAATCCCGGATCGCGCTCTGCCGGATACTCGTCGGACCTGCTCTACCTCGATTTCACCGAGCACCAGTGGTTGCAGAAACAGTTGCCCGGCGCCTTGGCGCCAGGCACCTATCCGATCGAGCTGGAGTACGATCGGTATGTCTACAAGGGCCCTGGTTTTACTACCGATCCGTTCGCGCTGGGCAACAAGGTCTACCTGCTGACCAACGAGTTGTACAACGATCCGACCTACGCGGTAGACAGTGATCCCGATCCGTTCGAAACTGGCGACGGCTTCCGCAGCACGCTCTGGAATGGTGATTCGGGAGGCTCCTACAACGGAGTCTGGAATCATCACAAGATCACGGGTGAGCTGACGACCGAAACCGGCGACCTGGAAGTCCGGCTGCTGATGCAGGACAAGTACGTCGGCCCCAGCGCGGTGGCGTTCGACAACGTCAAGCTCACCGTCTTTCTGCCGTGCAACAATCCCCGGTTCGACTTCGACGGTGATCTCGACGTCGACCAGGAAGATTACGGTTTGTTCCAGGCCTGTTACAGCGGGATTGTTGAAGCGGACGTGAACTGCCGATGCATGAACTCGGACGGCGACATCGACATCGACCAGACGGATATCACGGCCTTCGAGGCCTGTGCGCTCACTTCCGGGCCCAGCATACCCGCGGCTCAGGACTGCGATGACGCGCTGCCGCCTCCGTGACCCCTTGTGGCGGCCGACGACTTCGATGAGATCCTCAGGAACCGCGCGTCCCCATGACGCGCGGTTTCGCTGTTAACGTAGCGGCCCGTCGGCCAGGCAGGCCTCCACCAGCTGCGAGATCCGGCCGGTGGCCAGGCCGATGCAGGTGTCCGCCGCTCCGTAGTAGATCTTCAGTTCATCCGGCCCGCCGTGGGGCAGCGCCGCGGTCGGAAAGACGACGTTATTCACGTTACCGACTCGCTCATAGTCCTCCTGCGGGTCCATCAGCGAATCGCGCAGCTTGCCCACGATACGGCCGGGATCCTTCAGATCCAGCAGCATGCAGCCCATGTGATACGAGTAGCCGTTCATGCTCTGGCGGCAGCCGTGATAGATGCACAGCCAGCCACGGTCGGTCTTCACCGGTGGGGCCCCGGGACCGATCTTGGCACTTTCCCAGTATCGGGTATTGCGCTCGAGAACGAGCTGGGTGCGGCCCCAGTGGATCAGGTCCGGCGAGTACGATATGTAGATGTCGCCGCAGTCGTTGACGTTCGGCCGCTCGAGCCGGGCGTACTGGCCGTTGATCTTCTCGGGGAATAGGACGCAGTTGCGGTGATCTGGACCGGTGATAAACCCCAGCGAATCGAAAGTCTCAAAGTCGCGCGTGCGGGCGAGCATGATCCGCCCGCCCAGGCGGGATGCGACGTTGTAGGTGATGTAGTACCAGCCTTCCAGGGCGGTGATGCGCGTGTCGAAGATGCCCTCATGCGGGACGTAAGGGTACTCCTCCGGTGGATGAAACACCGTGCCGGGGCGCGTCTTGAAATGGATGCCGTCCCGGCTTCGAGCGACGAGGAACTTGGGCGTCCAGTCGCTGACCCACGTCGAGAGCAGCATCACGATCTCGTCGCCCACCAGGCAACCACCGCTATTGAACACGCAGTTGGCCCGCTCGGGAATGTCGTTGACGGTGATGATGGGATTGGCCGGATGGCGGTCGACAAGTGCTTCCATGCGTGTTGGTTCCTCTTGACTCAAGGACTCCGCAGTTAGCTTGCGCTCCTCGAAGCCCAGACAAGAAAACCTACCGCAACGCCCAGTCTGCTGTCCAATACGTACGCATCGTTCCCGGGTAGTCGGCGTGAATCGCCGCACCAATACTGTTTCAGATGAGCGCATTCGGCTTCTATTCCGATCGGGAGATGGTATGACAGCGAATTAGGTGAGCGGAATTGTGCTTTAAGGGTTTATAATTAAGTGGTTTATGAAAATACTTCCTTTGTGTTCATTTTGGTCTGAAAACATCTTGACGCCGCGATGAGCAGCGAGTAGGCTGGTCGAGTGGAGTGGAGAAGCTCACGTCTGAGCTTGCATCCAGAATCACTTCGATGGGCTGTGTCTTGGAGGGACTCGACATGAGACGCACCGGTATTCTCCTGCTGGTGGGCTTTGGAGCCATGGTTCCGCAGGCAGCGGGTGTTCCCTTGCTGATCGAGGAGGGATTCGCAGTTAAACAGCCGGCCGGCTGGGTCACCGATGATTGGGACGACGCCGTCGCGCATCCCTGGAAGTACACGAACCTGAAGGACACCAGTTCTCACCACGGCACTTACACCGGCAGCAAGGCCGGCATCTTCCGCTTCGATCGCTCGGGCAGCCCGGGGGTGTCGATGGCCCTGGTGACCACCTTGGCCGTCGACCTGAGTGAAGGCAACACCTTTGATGCCAGTGGCTGGTTCGCCTGGAAGGGCGACTACGGCGATCTGGCCACCGCGCAGAACGCACGGATGGGGATCAATATCCTCGCCGGCGGTTTCACTCAGTTCACCGGGATGAGTCACCACAACGGACCGGGCATCAGCCTGTCGAACCTGCTGAGCTCGACAACAGGATCGAGCCAGTGGGTCCAGGACTCCGCCGCGACGCTGGTTGCGCCGCCGGGAACGACGCATATCACGGTCGTGCTGACTGCCTACCACCCGAATCCGGGATCGAACAAGACGATCGACATCAAGTATGATGACGTTCAGATTGTCCAGACTCCGGAGCCGATGACGCTGCTTCTACTGCTGGGTGCGCTGCCGTTGCTGCGTCGGCGCGCCTGAGCACGTTGCACGTCACCTGGCGGTCTGATCTCAGGCCCATCGCAGGCCGGCCCAACACCCAGCGCTGGGCGGGCAGGTGCGTGGGCCTGTATTGTTCGCGATGGGCCGTCTACTTGAGCGGCTTGCTGGCCACCAGCTTCACGTTCTTCCAGATTCCGCCGCACCAGCCGGTGTTCCACACGCGGACGGCCAGCGTGGAGGTCTGCCCCGGCTTGAGCTCGCCGGTCACATCCACCAGGAACCGCTGGTGGCGGATGTTTTCGCCGTAGCGCGAGGCATACAGTTCACGGCCATTGACGTACACCGTTGCTTCCTCGGCCACGCCGCCGAAGGCCAGGTAGATCCGCCGGTCCTTGGGTAGATCGGGCGGCGTGTAATCGAGCCGGTACCAGGCGGCGCCGTCGTAGGGCGAGTAGCCCTGCGGCTCCCAGAATTCGCGGATCTTCACCGTCTGCCAGCCGGCGTGGTCGAAGGCGGGTTTGTGCCAGCCCGCGGATTCGCCCTTGTCATCCGGATCGATCTGAAAACGCCACTCCAGAGGCAGGTCGGCGATCTGATCGTGCGTCTTCCACAGATCGGCGAAGGCTGACTCGTCAGCGAATCCCTCCTGCGTCTTTGCTTCAAGCACCCGGTAGGTGTTCGGCTTCCGGTCGCGCGGGGGCTCGGGCAGGCTCGGGGCGTGGGCCTGCTTCAGGGCGTCGATGTAGGCCTGCGGAAGCGGCTTGACCACTTCCTTGCCCTCGGCGTCCACGGTCTTGGCTGTTCGATCCCACCATTTGATCACGCCCGGCCACATCCAGACGTATCCGTCGCTGTACGCCAGCGCCTTATGCAGGCTGTATGCGAACTCGGCCGGGGTGTAGTAGTTATTGTCCAGCGTCTCGAGGTCAAACGGGCGCCCCTGGCTGGCGTTCTCCCAGCAGTCGGCCCAGAACGAAAACCCGGCCCGGTGGTTGCGGCGGTAACGTTGCGGGTCATAGCTCCATTCGGCGCCCAGATCGGTCATCATCGCTCGCGCGCGGGCGTAGGATCCCTCCACGCGGAAGCTGAAGCCCTGCTCGTGCATGTCGAAGATGCGCGCTTGCGGGCCGCACTCGGAGAGCATGCCGTCCACGAAAGGGGCCACCAGTTCGTAGAGGCCCTCGCGCGAGACCGGGTGCTGCGGCACACCGTGGTGACTGCCCGAGTAGCCAAACAGGAACAGGATGGTGATGTCCGGAAACTCGCGGTTGACCGCCCGCATGATCTCGGCGCCGCGCGTGTACACCTGCCTGCGGTACTCCTCCAACGTGCGGGTCTTGGCGTGGCGGGCCTTCGCGTAGCCGAACAGCGGCATACCCTCGTAGTACTCCGAATCAAAGCAGATGCCCTTGAATCGGGCTTTCTTCGCGGCGGCGGCCATGAGCCGCCAGTTCTCGGCGATCCAGGGATGCTCGTCGAACCAGTCGAACGCCTCGGCGTCCTTCCCGGGATACGAATAGCACAGGTAGAAATTGTCGGTGTGGCGGCCGAAGTCCTTCTTCGCCGTTTCGCTGGCCCATTCGTCGAGCTTGGCCGCATCGAGCTTGTCGCGGAAGCACATGGGCCCGCCGGTGATCACGCCGTCAAAGGCGATCTCGTCATCGCCCTGAACCGGTCCGCGATAGCAGAGCAATTTCTTCCCTTCGGTGGACGGCACGAAGGCGGGCGGCGCGGCGGCGCTTCCCTGAGGGGGGAAGGCGTTCAGCTCGATCCCGATCGGCCCGTCGTGCAGCGCCGGCAACGCCACCCTGAGATGCCCGTCACCCAGCGTGCCCAGGTCTCCGGTCCGCCCCAGGCAATAGCGCATTCGCCACTCACCGTCGATCTTCGGCAGTTTCGCCGGATCGATGCGCACGTCGAACGTGGCCGGCTGTTCCGATCGGTTGGCCAGGAACACGATCGCCCGCTTCGGCTCGGTGTAGTTGCCGGCGTAGAAGCCTTCCCCGCTGACCAGCTCCTGGGCGTACCACGGCCGGGCATCCACGACGGAGTCCCAGTCGATCGAATCGAGCAGGTCCCACAGCGGCCGGACGCGCTTCCAGGCCAGGTCGTCGTCGGGATCGTCTCCCCACGCTCCGTTGCCGCTGCAAATCTGGATATCGCTCAGGTTTACCGCGGCCATGGCGATGTTGTACGGATTCTGCGACGTGTCGCGCATCCCGTACATCTTGACCATGCACCCGGTCAGCAGGGCGTTATGCCCGTCGCGGTAGAACTCCGGCGCGGCCTCCTGGAACGACTCACCGATCATCATACAGTCGTAGAAGCCGTTGATCAGCCAGTTCAGCCCGCTCCAGGGTTCCAGGCCGTAGCCGGCCTTGTTGAGTTCCAGAACCTTCTTGATGCGCCAGTAGGTGCGATGCTGGAGTTCGTCCAGCGACAATCCCGCATCCTCGGGGTGCAGCGGCTTGCCGGACGCGCCGAAGGAGGGCTGGCCAAAGGCGCCGCCGTCCAGATAGAAGCCGTCCAGGCCGTACTCCTTGCACCAGTAATCGGTCATCCAGGTCATGAAATCGGGGTAGCGCCCCGCCACGTGGTAGAAGGTGTGGTCCTGCAAATCCCAGTTCTTGGTGTAGCCCCCGTAGCTGTCGGCTCCACCCAGGGGGACGGTGTCCTCGAACCCCAGCAGGGCGTTGCGGCCGGGTACGATCCCCAGATAGCCGATCATGGTCATGCCCAGCCGGTGCGTCTCGTCCATGGCCCGCTTCATTTCCGCGTGGTTGACGAAGAACCCTTCGCGGTCCCGGTAGTCGTTGCTCAACCAGGTGTGGTGCCACACCATCGCATCCGTGCCATGGCCGGCAAAGCGGGCCAGATCAACGTTGGTGGGGTATTCCTGGTAACTGGGGGCGCGGCGCCAGTGCTGAATGGGACCCTCGGGATAGCGGATGTAGTGCACCATCCGGTTCTTGAATCCGACCAGGTTGAGCGGCTGCGCCGGGAGGATGCTGGTGGCGAAGCGCAGCTTCGGGTCGGTCGTGGAGATGCCCAGTTGACCGTCGTTGTCCGGGCGGACACCCAGCACGGTGTGGGCCGGTTCGATCAGCTTGACGTAGATGCCGGCTTTGGCGTTGTGTCGCATGAGCGCCTTGCCGGCCTGCGGCTTGACGCCGAACATGGCGTCGGGCGCTTTCTTGAGGTCCCCCTCGCTCATGCGGAAGCCGTCGGCCAGGGCGAGGTAAGCCCGGATGGTCTTGGGCTTGACTCCCTCGACTTCAACGGTCCAGAACCACACCGTCTGGACGGTCAACTTCGCCAGTACGCGGGCGGTGGCGGTCTTGCCCGATGGGCTGCGCAGCGGCAGCGTGATGCACAGGGCCAGGTCGTCACCGGTGATGGAGGCGGCGCCTGTATCGTCAGCCGCGAACTCCTCGCCATCCTCGGTGACGACGGTGACCTCGGGGAACACCCCCTCGATCAGCGTGTCGTCGCCGTACAGACCGGCGCCGACGCGAGCGGTGATCCGCCCCCTCTCCGCCCGGAAGCGGGCAGTAGCTCCCGTGGCCGGCCAGGTCCACAGGAGACCGCCTTCGGTCGACTGGACCTCATTGCGCGCCCGGACATCCTGGTCGTAGTGCGAGTCGATCCGCTTGCTGAAGGCGTACATTTCCTGATGACAAACTTCACGCCGGTTCTTCTCGTAAGGCGTGATCAACTCCCACTGGCTCATGTGGCGCACACGAAGTGTGCCCACCGAGCCGAGGCCGAATTTCCCGCCAGCCGGGTCCGGATCGACGAACGAAACCACCTCTCGGCCGTCCGCCCACAGGGTGATGTTTTCGCCTTGTGCGCGGATCTTCAGGCTGACCGCGCCGGTGGGGAAAGGCTCGAAGCTCTTCTCGATGATGATCCGGTTGGAGGATTGTTCCGGCATGGGCGACGAGTGGGACTGCCCGCCGATCATCGTGCGGCTCACGGTGACGGACCGGCTGCGGACGTTGCCTCGCTTGAGATCGAGCTCGACGAGCACCTCGCCAAAAGCGTCCGTGCCGCGCAGCGTGATCAGCACCGGCTGGTCGACCTGCTGGATCTCGGCGGTGATGACCTGGTTGCGCAGGGGCACGCCCGCGTCGGCCACTGTGCCTTGGACCACGACCCAGCCGTCCACGTACTCGACCTTCTGGGCCGGTGGTCCGGTGAAGTCCTTGCGTTCATAGGGCAGGCCAAGGATGTACCAGGTGCGCTTGGCCACCCACTCGAAGACCTGCATGCTGCCGTCGGCGCCTTCCTGATTCGCGCAGGCCCCGAAGACGGGTTGCTCGATCAGTACGCCGTGATCTTCCGCCGGAGCGGGCTTGCGGTAGCGGGCCGGGCCGGCGAGTGCGGAGCAGCCCCCCAGAAAAGCGACCAGAACGACCCAGCGAAGGATCAAAAACATCGTACGCATCATGTCAGGCTCCGTTGGTGCAGTTTCTTCTGACTACAGCACGGGCGTATAGTAGCTGATCCGGCACGGCGGGCAACCGTGGGGGCGACTGAGCGACGGAGAGACTGAGCGACAGAGAGACGGAGACAGAGAGACTTTGGCTCCGGGGGGCCAGATGACAAGGTGAGGGGGTGACCCGGTGACCGCGTGACGGGATGAAACCGAGAGGGAGCGTCCGGGGATCGTCCGCACTGCTGACTCTGATCGCTGATCGGCCTCGCAGCCCACAACCTGCCACCCACAACCCGCAACCCACCATTCCCGCTGACCGCTGACGGCATTCTTTCAACTCACCACCCACCACCCGCAACCAACCAGTTCACCCCCCACGTCGGAACTTGTGACCCGCGGCATGGCCCGCTATGCTCACGCCGTGGGGTTGATGATCGGTTGGATTCGAAACGTTGGCGCCTAACTCTCTGTCAGACTGGACGCTCGAGTCCGGCGTGGAGCCGGAGATCCGCGTCGGAATCGTTCTCCCCGACGACCGCATGGACTGGATCTTCGTGCGCGTTCCGGACGCACCCTGCGAGATCTTTGCCCCGGGCGACACAGGCGATGTCGTCCAGTCGGTCAAGGGCAAAGCTGCGGTCGAGGCCGGCAAGGTGGTTTTCACTTCCGATCGGGGGCTGGCCGGGCCCGCGGAGGTGATCACGATTCGCCCTCAGCGCAACGCGCCGGTTCAGGCCGGTGCGGGCATACAGTTGCTCGGGGTGCGTACGGGCCGGGGCTTCCACTGGGAGAAGCGGATCAGTCCGGCGCTGACCGGCACGCTCGAGTTCCGGGTTTACCGCGGTTGCCTGCTGGTGGTAAACGTCCTGCCGCTGGAGGATTACCTCCCCTGTGTCATCGCAGGCGAGATGAGCGGCGACTGCCCGCTGGAGTTCCTCAAGAGCCAGTGCGTGGTGGCCCGGTCGTGGGTCCTGGCCCATTCCGAGGAAAAGCATCGTGAATGGCCCATCGACCGCTGCAACGACGAGTGCTGCCAGCGTTACCTGGGGACGAATGGACTGACGCCGACGGCCATCGAGGCTGCCCGTCTGACCCGCGGCCAGGTGCTGCTTGATCCCGCCGGGCGGCTCATCGACGCCAACTACTCGAAGAGCTGCGGCGGCATCATCGAGTCTCCTCAGAACGTCTGGTCAGTGGCCAAGGCGGGGCAGCGGGCGGCGCCCGACGCACCCGCCGGTTCAGCGGCTCGCCGTTTCTTTCCTCTGACCGAACAAAATCTCGATGAATACCTGACGGGCGCCTGGTTGGCAGCCACGGACGTGTTTTGCAGCCCGAACGTGGTCCCCGAGGAGGAATTGCCCAGGTATCTGAGCAGGGTGGACGAGGGCGGCGGTCACTTCCGCTGGAAGGTCGCCTATGATCGCAAAGACCTCGAGCATATCCTGAAGCAGAAGTTCTTCGCCCGCCTGGCGCCCGGGCGTGCGGCTCCCCTCCAGACGCTGACCGATTTGACCGCCATTCGCCGCGGCGAGTCCGGCCGGGTGACTGACTTGAAGGTCCAATACCTGGATGCCATGAACGTGGAGCATTGCGTGCATATCGAGACCGAATACGCAATCCGCGATGCCCTCCACGAGAAGTTCCTCTACAGCAGCGCCTTCAAGGTGGAGATTCAGCGCGCGGAATCGGGTCTTCCCGCCCGCATTACCCTGATCGGCGCCGGCTGGGGCCATGGCGCCGGGATGTGCCAGATCGGAGCGCTGGGCATGGCCTTGAAGGGCTACGACTATGTTGCCATCCTCAGGCACTATTTTGAGGGTGTTAGTATCTTTCAGCCTGATGAGAGGTTGCCTGCTGCGCCATGATTGACCGCTCGGCGCGCCTTTGCCGCAGCGTGAGGCCGCGGCGCTGGCGATTTCGACGGCGACGAGACCGTGGACCGGACCGGACTTCGGCCTCATGCCGCCAGGCATCGCCGGTTCAAGTCTCGCCCAGGACATCCCCGCCTGCCCGGAGGCGAAGTTCGAGGGTGATAACAAGGTCGATCAGTCGGATGTGGTCGTCTTCGCCGGCTGCATGAGCGGCGCAGGCGTTCCCGGAGACCCGGACTGTGCCAACTGAGCGGGTGTTGACGACCAAGTGCCCGCTCCCTAGACTAGATGGCGCTCCCTGACGGCCGATCTGGCCGCCCCGGAGCCGCAAATGCTTGTCAGAACAAGTTTTGGAGAGGTGGCCGAGCGGCTGAAGGCGACGGTTTGCTAAACCGTTATACGGGGTAATACCTGTATCCCGGGTTCGAATCCCGGCCTCTCCGTTTTCGCCCGTGAAATCGCAATTCTCTGCGGTTTTGCGGGCGTTTTCGCGCGGGATGCTCATCGTGCCGGCTATCTGGCCTGGATCAGTTGCTGCCATCGGGAGCTCTCCGTTGCGGCATCGTCGGGCGTTCACGCTCATCGAGGTCCTCGTCGTCGTTGCCATCATTGCGCTGCTGGTGGCCGTCCTGATCCCGTCTTTGGCCAGGGCTCGCGAGAGCGCGCGGCGGAAGGTCTGTCTGTCGCACATCCACCAGCAGGGGGTGGCCTTCTCGATGTACTCGGCCGACCATCACCAGAACCTGCCTTGGGCGGGCCGGTTCCGCTATGCCCTCATGGAAGGCCTCTACTATCACAGCTTCCCACCGCCCGAGGCCCACAACTGGACGACCGTCAATTCGGGGTCACTGTTCGCCCGCTATCTGAACCGCGTTGCTGACGTGTTCTACTGCCCCAGCAACATGACCTTCAGTGCGGACAACCCGGACAACGGCATGAGC
>BTUC01000182.1:0-13840 GCA_045863575.1 Phycisphaerae bacterium | reverse complement strand
GGAACGGGCGGCCCGATGCTCGCCTGAAGCCTGGGAAACGTTCCTGGGTTACTACCACACGCAACGTAAGCTGACCGTTCGTGAATGCTATGACCTGGTCGCGGCAGAGGCGCCCGTCAAGGGATGGGCCTGGCCGTCTCTGCGAACGATCCAACTGCGTGTGCAGAGACTCCCCCGGGCGCCCCTGGTGCTGGCCCGGGAGGGGCCGCGGAAGTTTGAGGCGGACTGCCTGCCGAAGATCCAGCGCGATTATGAATCGGTTCCGCCTGGAACCTGGTGGTGTCTGGACGGGCGAAGCCTGGACATCATGGGCCGGGAACCGGATGCCCGGACCGGCTGGCGGAGATGCCGGTTCGTCATCGTCGGCGTTCTGGACTGCCGGACGCGCAAGCTGATCGGATGGGCCATCGGCACGGTTGAACACTCCGATCTGATTATGGCTTCGCTCAAGATGGCGCTCCAGGCCAGCGGCGCTCCGGAGCACGTCATCCAGGACAACGGCGAAGCGTTCAAGGCGGTGGCCGGGCGGAAGGCGGCAACGATCTCCTGGGATGATCCGCGGCTCGGCACGCTGTACGGTCAACTGAACGTAACCCGCCATGATTCGATTCCCTACGCCCCGTGGGCCAAGATGATCGAATCCATCTGGAAGCTGTTCAAAGAGGATTTCGATCGTCATTTCTGGTCATTCTGGGGCGGGCGGCCGGGAGAACGCCCAGAGGCCGCGGACAAGCTGACGCGCGAACGCATCGACCAGTTGCCCACGCTGGATGATATCCGCCGCTCTTTTGCCGAATACCTGGAGGTCTATCACTCCAAGACGCAGGGTGGATCGGGCATGTTCGGGCTGAGCCCCAACCTGGTGGATGAGCAGTACAGAGAAACCATCAGGAGGGTTGATCCGGCCATTGTGGACTTGATCTGTACGCGGCTGGTGGGGCCGGTCCGGGTGACCAAGAACGGCGTTCGCTGGAACAACCTGCTCTATGGCCACTTCGATGAAGCGGTGTGGGCCTTGTTCGGTCAGCAGGTCTGGTTGCGTATCGATCCGGCCGATTCAAGCCGGGTGACTCTGTGTGACAACAAGGGCGTTCCGATCTGCGAAGCGACCAATGCGAAGCTGACCGGGGCGGATCAGGAAGACGTCCGGATGGCGGCCCGCAAGCGGGCCAAAATGCGCAAGGTGGCCAAGGGCTATGCAGAGGCCCGGGATTACCTGATGTCTTCGACCCCGGATCAGATCCTGGAGCTGAAGCACAAGCGGGCCAAGGCGGTCGAGGCGGATCTTCGGAAGAATCTTCCGGCGCCCATGGCCCCCGCCGAAATCACCATCGTCCGGCCGGACCTGGCGGAAGCCGCCCAGCGGCTGGGCAAGGCGGCCGTGCGCCGCGCGGCCGGGGATGACCCCTTTGCTGATCTTGCCCGGGCCAATCGTCCGGCCGTTCCTGAGCAGAGGCAACCGGAGGATATGGGCCAGTTGTTCAGGAAATTTGCATTTTCGCAACCTGAAGCGGGCGAACCGGAGAACCCGCCCGCCGATGACTGGAGTGTGTTTTCTCGGGAGGTAAAGCAAGGCAGGGATGCTCTTGCGGGTGGCTGAGCCGGGGCGGCCGGCATGGAGGGCCGGCGATCTGGCGGAGGCCGTAACGATGCCTGATGTGAACTGGACAGCGCCTGATTCCAGCGGCTTTGAAGCGCTAGGCCAACAGGCGCGGGTGGACGCAAGGATGCGCAACGAAACCGAGAGTTACTCCGATGACCAAAACGCGGTGCTGATCCGCGTTCTGGACGAATTCCGGCGCACGCAGACGACGCCTGAAGGCAAGCCGCTCCCCTGGTCGGGCGTGGCGGAGATGCTGGGCATATCGGCGCCGGTCCTGTCGGAAATCAGAAGCGGGCGCTACGGCAAGAAAGGCGGCGATCGGGACAAGTACCTGCGCCGGATCGATGACTTCCTCGCGGACGCGCGGAAGCGGGCCGGACGGGAGGATATCCGCAGCTTCGCTGAGGTTGCCGTTACGGAGCGGGTCTTCGGCGTGTTCGGCGCAGCCATCAAGCATAACTCCATGGCTGTTCTCATCGGGGAGAGCGGCTCGGGGAAAACCGCCCACGGCCGGGCCTTTGCGGCTACCCGATCGGGCGTTGTCTTCATCACCGTCAACGAAGCATTCGGCGACTGGCGGGGCGTGGCGGCGATGCTGTACAGCGCCCTGGGGCTCAAGGGGGACATGGTTCCGCGTCAGAGGCTGGCGGCGACCATCCGGTACCTCTCGAAAAACCGGCACATTGTACTGGTTGTCGATGAAGCCCAGAAGTTGCGGAAATCGGGCCTGGAGGCGATTCGGGACATTCACGACGGCAGCGACGGAGAGGGACGGCTGAATACCCCGATCATCCTGCTGGCAGACCACAACTTCTATCAACTGATCGTCCGGTGTCGGAACGAACAGGCTTCTCCGGTGCAGCCGCAGTTGACCCGGCGGCTGTACCCGATCCTGGATCTGTCCCGCGACGGATCGCCGGACGGAAGCACGGGCAAGACGTTCAGCGTGGATGACATCATCACCATTCTTCGCAACAACCGGCTGCGGCTCGTGTCGGCGGCCGGGCTGCGGTGGCTGACTTCGCTCGCCAACGTCCGCGGCTATGGCTCGCTGGGCTTTGCCCTGGCCGTGGCTCGCATGGCCCTGGATATCACCCAGCGGCGGCCGCTGGAATCGGAGGATCTTCAGCGGGCGCTGCGGATGATGATCGGCCCGCGTGCGTCTGAGGAGGCCGATCGGTCGGCTGGCGGGGAGCTGCTCAGGGCGGCGATGGCGGGATAGTGGTAACTGGAATTAAGAAAGGCGGATCAAGATGGTCAGAGGATCGAAACGAAAGAACCCGCGGCCCCGCTCATCAATGCGGCATCCGCCGGGTTGCAGGATCGTTCCGCGCGTGCGCATCATCGCGCGTCTTGCGGATGGGCGGGAGGTGAACGTTCCTCCCGATCTGCTGGGCCAGGTACAGGCGGCGATGCAGGCGGACCGCCAGGGGGAATCGGAAGAGGATCTGTCGGAGCTGGCCAAGTTACCGGCTCACAAGCGGGCATCGACGATTCAGCGGCGCCGCTGGTTGGATGAACTGCACGCGGCCGAAAAGGCGGCCCAAGGGGTTCCGCGGGGAAAGATGATTCAGCAGTTCGTGGCGGATGTGAAGCGGCGTAATCCTGACGCGCAGATCAGTGAGAAATCGCTTCAGCGATGGGAACTGCTCTATCGGGTGGCCGGAGTCGCGGGACTTATTGACGGCAGAGGTCGGCCGTTTCTGGGCATCAGCCAGGCAGGGGGGCAGACATCGAAGCGGGTCGAGGAACTACCGCTCCGGGATCTGGTTGAACAGGCGGCGAACATCCTGAAGGTGGTTGCCCGGCGTCTGCCGGCTGACGGGAAAGCGTAGTTCTTGAGGCGATGGCGAATCAAGCGGATCGGAGGAACCATCATGGAGACGGTGAACGGAAATCAGCGAAGAGCCTCTGCCGGCTCGCGTGGAGGCAGAGCACGAAGGCAGCGCAGACTGAAGGCGTCCACGCTTCGGCTGGCGGCGATCGTCGATGAACTGCCGGCAAAAATCGTGCAGTACCTGGAGCGCGTGTTTGAGGAGCTGCCCAGCGAGCTGGTGGCGCTGCCACTGGATCCCACGCTTGGACAGCGATTCAATCCCACGTCGGCGGCCATCTACCGCATGCTTCCGCTGCTCTGCCTGTTGACGGGTCCAGAAGCCTGCGCAGTGGAGAAAGCTCTGGTGCGTGCCATCACCGAAGATGACCTGTTCACCGAGGCCAGGCGGTTTGATCTGCGCTATCCGGCGCTCAGGCTCGCGATCGCGGAAGGTACAGGTCGGCAGTGGGCGCCCCGGCCGTTGCGGGACGAAGAGGAAGACGACGATTCGGGATACGACGGCTGGCTTCCTGATCCCTCACCACGAAGGCGGTAAACGATGACGCCTGCCAGGACGGCGGGCGGAAAGGCGCACGGATGCGGAGCGGTTCGGTACATGATGGGTTTTCCTCCCGAGGGCTTGGCGGCCCGATGCTTGCTTCGGCGCGCCAAGCCCTTGTCTTTTGCGTGGCCCCGGCCGGCTACGCGGGCGAGATCTCCTGCCCGCTTGGCGGTCTTTTCTGTAGGGCTCTGAACCCCGCTGGGCTCCGATCGGCGGTGAAGCCGGCTTTCGGGCCGGCCCGCGGCCTGATCGGGGCTCAGCGGCCCAGCGTTTGCGCCACACGGGGCCTGGTTGGGGGTTGCTCCAGGCGACGGGAAGGGATTCTGCGGGGCGATTCGAGCGGGATTCAAACGGCCCCCGAAGGGCCGTTCAACAGGTATTGTGCGGCGGCGCGCGGTCGCATCGTCGCCCACGTCGTGTTCACCAGATTTGGAGATCCGCCCAAGCTGGTGATGAAGGGAGCTGCCCCTGGGAGGTCTTCGGGCCTCCCGGGGGTTCGCTATTGCCGTGCGGATCTGGGCTGCGGTTGCGATACCGGAGGGCGCTGGGCATGAAGCTGAAGCTCAAACTGGTCGCGTGCAAGGTTGTTCCTGTCAGCTTGGGGGCCGGCCCTCGTGTGATGATCATGCCCTGGGGGTTATCGATCAGAGATGACGGAATCAAGCTGCTGGTCGATGACCAGGCCGGCCGCGCGATCAAGAACAGCTTCGATCGACTGGGACGTGATGTGGTCATCGATTACGAACACCAGTCATTGGGTGGCCAGTGGAGTTCACCTAACGGAAAGGCGCCCGCGGCCGGCTGGATGAAAGCCGGCACGATGGAAGTAGTTCCGGGCAAGGGTGTTTTTTGTGCGGTGGAGTGGACGCCTCAGGCCGCGCGGCAGATTCAGAACAAGGAATATCGGTTCCTGTCGGCGGCGACGTATTACGACGCTGCCACGGGGCGGGTTTTTGAGATCCCGTGTGCGGGTCTGACCAACGATCCGGCCTTACGCATGCCGGCGCTGGTGAACAGCAAGAACGCCTTTATGCAGAAGGAGATCAACGTGGAAAGCACGCTTGCGGGCTGGCTGGACGAACTGCTCACTATGAGCGAGGAAGCCAGCTCCTGGGACCTGGTGACGAAGATGAAGGAGATCAGTAATGGCATTATCGAGGCCTCCGTGGGAGCGACGGACGGGGCCGCGATGATCGGCGCCCTCGCGGACTTGGCGCTCAAGAGGTTGAAAAGCGAGACGCAAGGCTTCACCGGCCCCAGCTCTCCGCGCTCGGGCGCCGGCCGCCAGGAGATCATCCTCAATGCGCGCTCTGAGTACGTGGCCAATTCGCGCCGGGATCGGGCATTCCGCAGGGCCTGCTCAGAGGGCGCGTGGGTCAGTCAGAAGCTGAGCGACGCCGGATATGCCCGGCTGACAGAGGCCGAGTTGGACGCGCACGCGATCCGCAAAGACGTCTGAGCGGGCAGAGCGTTGCCCGATGGGATCGGATAACCGCGTATTTGGAAAATGCCCCTCCCCGCCCCGGACTCTTAAAGGCGGTTCGGGGCGGGGGCAAGGGGCGGATGACAACAAAGAAAGGATCAGGTGTTCACAGATGGGAGATCTGAAAACGCAAACCGCCGCACTGGTGGAGAGGGCGAAAGCGGAGGCTCTGAATCGCCGAATGGCGGCCGCGGACGAACTCGAAGCGCTGGTGCTCCGTGGCGACAAGCCCAAGCCCGGCGACGAAGATCGCGCCCTGGAGCTGCTCGCGGCGCTGGGGGTTCCTGCTAAGAGCTTTGAAGAGGTGTTCACTCTCATCAAAACTCGGCACGAATGGAAGGGCCTGATCCAGCGGGGAGATCAGGCCGGCAGTCTGGAGTTTCAGGCCCGCCAGGAAATACTCGCGGTGGATCAATGGGCAGAAGACTGTAAAGCCGCCATCGATCGCGAGGCCCGCGAGAAGAAAGCGCCGATTGAGTCGCGGCTCAGTCAAGCGCGGTCGGACATCAACTGGGCGCGTCATCCCAGGCAGCACCTGATCAACAAGGACATTGAATGGAAGATGCTGCGGAAGGGACTTACACAGGATGAGGCCAGGCAGGAAGTCACGGGTACTCCACAATGAGTGAATAGCCCAGGCTGGCCTGGTGTGACTGTGCCCCAACCTGCCCCGGTTCATCAGCCGCCGGGGCAGGGCTCGGGGCGGAACAGCGAGTTGCATGCACACGAAGGAGGATCCTGGGATGTCATTCAAAGAGTACGTGCCCAAGGAAATGACCATGCAGGCGCCGCTTGAGGAAGGCTTCGCCAGCATCGACAAGAACGGCACGGGCCGGTTTCACACGGAAGATCTCGGCCTGGTCGGGATCGGTGACCTGGCCGTGGTGATGACTGACGAAATCACCATGCGGCTGGCTCTGCGGGCGGCCCGGCAGGAAGAGGGCCGTAAGGCGCTGCGCGTGACCATGGTTCACTATGGCAAGAAGCCGCGGCCGGATCGTCGATCGATTCGGCTTTCGGGGGCAATTCGGGAGATGAACCTGGAGCCGCGGAGCGTGGCCGGCCGGTACAAGCTGACCACGAAAGAGAACCTGATCATCATCAATCTGGCAGAGGATGAGAGCCAGGCGGCAACGGATGGAGAGTGAGCCGGTATGGCCGACGAACAGACAACGCTGTTGAAGTTCCAGGGGGATGCCAGCGGAGCGCGTACCGCAGCACAAGAGGCGGCCGCGGCGATCCGCCAGGTGGAGAGTTCCCTCGAGGGGCTCAATGCGCGGGGCCGGGAAGCTTACGACTTCTACAAGGCTTTCGGCTTCAGTGACGCGGAAGCATTGTCCGGCGCCCAGCAGGCCAGTGCGGCGCAGGCGCAGGCCAGAACCATCGACATCCTGACGGGCTCGGCCGACAAGGCCGCGGGTGCGTTCGATCGCATGGCGGCCAGCAAGGAACGCGCCCTTTCGATTCGTGAACAGGAGCTGATCGGAACGTTTAAAGCGTTCGGTGATTCCGATGAGGAAGCGCGGGCAGCGGCGGCCCGCGTGGTGACGCAAGAGATTCTCACGGGCGAATCGGCGGCTAATCGCGCGGCGGACGCTCACAAGAAGTTCGGGGACAGTCAGCAGCGGGCCGGGCGCCAGTCGGTGGCTTTTCGGGAAGTGCTGATGCGGCTCAGCCCGGAGCTGGGCATGCTGGCAGAGTTGGCCCAAAAGGGCGGCGATGCGCTGGGGTTCATGTTCACGCCGATGGGAGCCGGGGCGGCCGCGGCGATCGCCGGGCTGTCTGCATTCGTCGGTTTTCTGCGAAGCGCAACGGCGGAATCGGAGCGGTTCACGGTCGCACAGCAGAAGCTCGCGGAAGCCATGGCCAAAGTCACGGAGATGGGCGCCCGTGCAATGGCTGAACAGGGCGTGGCCAGTGAGGAAGCCGCGGCCCAAGCCCGGCCGGCCATTCTGCGGCTACAGGAGCGGGGCCTGGGGGATGAAGCGATCCAGGCGGTCATCGGCCAGGCGTTCGATAAGACCGGCCAGCAGGTTCTGACGGAAGAGGAAATCGAGACGCTGGCCATTCAAGAGGAATTCCAGCCCGGCGTGTTGAAGGATCAGGGGCTTCAGGGCGCACGCGCTAAAGCGGAGCGCGAGCGGGACAAGATCGAACAGCAGCGCAAGTACCTGGATCAGAGGCGGGCGCGTGAGAATCAACGCATTCAACAGTTGGACGTGGCGGCAATACGGGAACGGCTGGGAAAGGGGGCGGGGGCCGTGCCAGCCGATCAGTTGGATGCAGCGGTTGAGGATGTTCTGGGTGTTGTCCGCCAGGGTGACGTGGGAACATCCCCGGGGAGCGTCGGAGAGTTCTTCTCCATGCCCTTCGATTTCCAGGCCCGTCAACGCAGTGCGGTTGATCGTGCACTGAAGCTGGGGCTGATCGATCGACAGCGTGCAGATGAACTGACGGACAGGGGCTTCTGGGGGGCCACTGGCCAATCGATGTCCCGCGCTCTCGATTTCGGTATCCCCGAGGAACTGCGTGGGTCTGGTGTTGGCCGATGGACTCAGCGCAGCATGGAAGCGCCTGCGCCTCCCGGGGGCGATGCTGCCCCGGGGATGAAGCCGCCGGAATCGCCGGCCGGTAAGCAGGTGAGTTGGAGTTCCTACGGCCCGGTCTACGTCGGGGCCAGGCGGGGCGGTCCGCAGCCGCGGTTTCAAGGATTTGCATAAAAATGTTGCAACAAGATGCTCCGATAGCACGGGTGTTTGATCATCGTCCGCTGGTGGCTCATGTCGAGACGGCGGCCGGATCGGGCGAGTACCGCGAAGATCCACGGATGACTGTCCGGCGTCTGTTTCTGGGCAGCGACGATGCGCTTTCAGAGGCGGAGATTGAACTTTTCGCGGGGCCGATCGATTCATCCACGCGCACGCCTGAACCGGCACTCACTCCGGGGTCCGTCCTGGATGGATCGCCCCGGCCTGGCTTCGCCACATTCCTTTCGCCGGATCAGCGGGTCATCGTGGGGCGGCCGCGACTTCCCGGAGCAAGTGAAGAGGATGACGACGGCGAAGAGGAATCCACCATCGAGATCCTGTTTTCCGGATACTGCGATCGTCCCATGTATAACGAGCGCAGCGACGGCGGCCGGACGGAGCGGGGCTTTACGCTGCTGATCGAATCCATGTTGAAGCGGATCAGTGATGCTCAGCATGCACAGATCATCGGCCGGCGGATGCGGTCACCGGACGCGCAGCGTGCCTTGGATCTGCACATTCACGACGGCGGGGAAGTCTCCGAGCCCTTCGGTGACCCGACCAGCATCATCAACGTTCAGGCGCAACCGTGCACCTTCAATGCGTTGGGCCAGCCGAATCGGGCGGCGGTGCCGATCTCCGCTCAGATCGGCAGTGAGCAAGTCATCCTTCACGTGTTCGCCGATGACAATGACCCGACAGCCGAGGCCTGGACATGGGCACAGGCGTTGCGTTACCTGGTATTCTGGCATTTGTTCAGGGTGCAGGCGGGCGCAAGCCTGGATGATCTCTCGGGAGGGCTCGCGGATGGCAACGTCATCGAACTGACCAGCGACCTGGTCACCCTGGATTCGTTCTCAAGGCCCGCTTCCCCGGTGGACCGGGAAGAGGCGTTCAAGTACGCGATGTTGGGCATGCCCAAGGACTTCAAGGCGGAAGGGTTCAGTTTTCCAGAAGCCATGATCCTTCTGACTGACGAGACGGGAACCCACTTCACGGTCCGAACCGAGAACATGGCAGAGGGAGAGGAAGGCGCGTTGACCGATCTGCCCATCGATCGGCTTTACATCTGGGCACGTGGAAGCGGGCCGATCAAGGATCTTTACAAGGAAGCGACTTTCGCGGACAGGGGGATGGACGCGGGGGAACTCTTCCAGAAGCACAACGTTCATCAGTTGAGCCTGGAAGCGGATTACAGCGACGTCATCCCTCTGCCCATCGTCCTGGGAGACGTTCGCCGGTATGAGGTGACGCTCAACCTGACGCCCGGTTGGAAGCCTGATTCCAATCTGGACATCGATACCGGTGATGCGGAGCTGATCAAAACCAAGGTGAAGGAAGCCGAGGCTCATCATCACCTGGAAGGCACCGCGCTGGATGCCGACACCTGGTTTCGCCGGTATCACAAGCAGGGCAAGGCGTTTCACCTCTATTCGGACGTGGGCCGGCGCTGGGTGCTGAATGAAACCGGCTTTTACAAACCTTGGTTGTATGCCCGCGATTACGGCCCCTGGGGTGAACAGGCGTATGTGCCCTGGGAACCTTCGTCCGCCGGACTTTGGGACAACTACATCGACGATGATGGCAATGAACAACAGCGGGCGATTCTTTCATGGGCTCGGGTTGGGCGGCCGCTGAGTGAGTGCTTCTCCGCCGACGCGGAGCATCGGTCTTACGGCATCGTCGTTGAAGTCACCTATGACAACGGGATCAACTGGAGGCGGTTCACTGCCGCTTGCCGATCCTTGCCGAATGAGGCCGGGATTCACATCGAAGGCGATGATCTGACGGATATTGTGGACCCGACCAACACGGACATGAGCTTCTGGGAAGGCATGCTCCGAGGAACAGCCCGGCTTCGGGTGACCGGCGTAATCCCTGGTGATGAGCGGCTTCAGCCCAATCTGAAGGCCAGCAAGTACTTTCCCGCAACGCCGAATCCGACGAGCCGGATTATCAACGTGGCTGGGCGGTTCAGGTCCAATCGCCGCGATGCTGCCTACAACAGGTTCGCCGACGAAATCGGCGGCGCTCCTAACCCGGACGCCGCCTTGGCGGAGACGGTGGAAACGGCGGATGACCTGGCCGCGATTCAGTCATTTGGGGAGAGCCTGCTGGAGCTGCTGACGACACGGCAGCTTTCCGCCACTCCCGTGATACCGTGGCTCAGCACAGATTACCTGGTCGGGGACTGCATTCGCGAGATCCGAGGCGCCGGCATTCGGCTGCACACCACTGCACAGGCACAGCAGCGGCGCTACGTGGACGTTGTCGGTATCGAGTACGCGCCATCGGCGACCACGCTGATTCTAGATGACATGCGATTGGCCAACTCCGTCAATCCCGATCTGGAGGGCTTGTTGGGATGATCAGGGGCGGCCTTCAGGCTTCGATCCAGGGCCGATTGCCACGGTGGCCGGCCCGATGCCCCGGCGGGGTGGCGATCGCGGCTCAGCGGGGCCGAGTGCGAGTTTCGAGCGGCCCGCGATGGGGCCGCTCGCTGGACGTGTTGGTTTCGAGCGGCGCCCGCAGGATGGATGGAAAGCGGGCGGTCGAAGGGCGCTCGAATGGGCTTCAAAGGCCCGTCCAGAAACTTTCTGGAAACCGCGTTCCCCGGCCCTGACGGGCCGGCTTGAAAATGCCCCCGATCGGGCTCTCCGACGTTCGCAGGGAGAGCTGATTCGGGGGCTTTCAAGGGCCTCTGAACGCGGACGGGGACGGTTCGCCCTGATTTTCCGTTAGTCATTTGCTTGCGCTGGTTAGTCTTTTGATTGCGCTCTCCATCCTCGTCAGGTAGAATGAGACTCCGACAGACAGAGGCATTGCCACTCAAACTTCGTGAAGATCCTCACAATCAGATTGGGTTGGACGGCGCGGTCAGTGAGGAGCATCTTCGCAGACGGCGGCGGGGAGCGCTGCTCGGGAGATGCAGTTCCAACACTCCGGAGGTATCCGTAGAATGGTCGGCTCGCCGGGTGCGGGTCTTGATCCGCCGCACACGGCCAGTGCCGCGGAGCTTTGAGTCCCCCCGGAGGAGCACGCAACCATGACAAGACAGGCCACGACAACCATTGCCGTTCTGATCACAGTGCACGAAGCGATTGGGCTGGCGGCGGATCTGCCCGTGTTTGAGACGTCCGCGGGCCGACTGGTGGAGGTAGTCGGACTCGAAGCGCCGAAGGGTTTCCGCGTCAACCTTGACGGATCGACGTTGGTGCTGGAGGGTCGGTTGCCGGACACCGGCCAGGGTCCGGGAGCCGTGCTGGTGATGCGTCATGCCATCGAGAAGGCGAAGCACATCTGGATCCCGCATCTCGCTCCGGAAGCCGGGTACGTGATGGGTGATCATGCATTCCGCTCGCCGGCCGTCATTGTGGCTGACGAACGTGTTGCCCTGGCGATTATTCCCGACCTGGACGACGTCGGCACAGGGTACCGGACGGATTGGCGAACATGGCTGGATTACGACCATCCGGCGCGGACGATCCGCGTTGCGGCCGGCGACTACGAGGTCGTCGATCACGTGCTGTATCGTTCCCGGCCGTGCGGCTATCGCGGGCAGACGGTGCGCCTACGTATCCACGTGCTATCCAGCGATAAGCCCGCGGACGTGGCTAACCCCTACGGCATGGCCGCCCGCTGGCTGTGGGAACGCTATGGCCGGAAGGGCTATGCCGCCGGCGCCACGCAACAGGCTCCGGTGAGTCGCTACGCCGATTACATCATGCGCTGGGCGTTCACACCCGAGGGCTGGGGCGAAACCGTCTGGCAGGAATTTGACCTTGACGCCCGTCGGTGCGGAGCGCCGGCGTTCATCGTCGACGTAGCCCAGCACCCCTCGGTGCCTAAGGATCAGCGCAAGTGGCGCGAACCGCTGTCGATCTGGAACCAGGCGTGGTTCTCGACGCAGCGCTGCGCGAACGGGCTTCTTCGGTATGCCCAGCAATACAAGCTGCCGGAACTCGCCGAGCGGGCCCGGCTGATGACCGCCATCGCCCTGGCCGCCCCGCAGAAGGATGGATTGTTCCCGGCGGTCTACACCACCAAGCCACGTACTGGCGGAGGCTGGTATATGCTGTACAAGGATACACCCGGCTGGGACCAGGGCCGCTGGACCAACTCCGACCGCCGCCCGTCGGAGGCTTCCGAGGATGCGTACCATCTGCTGGACGCGGCGTTCACCGCACGGCTTCTGCTGGAATGGGATACGATCAGCGGCGGAGATCCGGCGGCCGTGGCCTACGCCAAACGGTTTGCTGATCGATTATGCAAGTTGCAGTTGCCCAGTGGCGCCTTCCCCGGATGGCTGGAACCTGGCGGCCGGGTGGTGCCTACGTTGGCCGAAGGCCCCGAAAGCGCCATGGGGGCCACGCTGCTGCTGGAATTGCTCGAGCGCGATCCGCAGCGGGTGGAGTATCGCCAGGCCGCCCTGCGCGCGCTGGCGTACCTCGAGAAAGGCCCGCTGGCCGAGGGCCGCTGGGAAGACTATGAAACGTACTTCTCCTGTAGCCGCTGGGGGGCCGACCGGATCGGCCGCAAGGTGGCGCGCAATGGCGTTCACAAGCAGAACACGCTGTCGCACTTCTGGTGTGCGGAGGCGTTCCTGGCGGCTTCCAACGTGCTGGGCGAAAAGCGTTTCCTGGAAGTGGGGCGGCGGTGCCTTGATGAGCTGTCGCTGTTCCAGCAGGTGTGGGATCCGCCGTTCATCGCCGCCCGCTGTCATGGGGGCTTCGGCGTCATGAACGCCGACGGCGAGTGGAACGATGCGCGCCAGAGCCTGTTCGCGCCGCTGTACCTCGACTACTACCGGGCAACGGGCATGGCCGAGTACTTCGAGCGCGGCGTCTCGGCCCTGCGGGCTTCATTTGCCATGCTCTATTGCCCGGAAAACGAGCAGGTCCGTCGGCAGTACGAGCTGAAGCACCCGTTCTTCGGCCCGGAGAGCTTCGGCTTCACCATGGAGAACATTGCTCACGGCGGCCCGGCCCCGGCGGACGGCAGCGCCATCGGTCCATTCACCATCTACACCTGGGGCAACGGCGCCGCCCTGGCCACGGCCGCCAAGGTCCGCGACCTCTACGGGGACGTGTATGTCGATTCGCAGCGTCAGCAGGCGTTTGGTATCGACGGCTGCAGCGCATCCATCGAGGGCGATCGGGTCAAGGTTGTGGATCGCTTCGGTCGGTCATCCCTGGCGGTCGTGCATGCCGATGGGCGGCGCGAGAAGCTGGCCCTGACCGACGGCCGAGGGGACGTGGGACTGGCGATGCGCTAAAACAAGAAGCAACAGGTCTGGCTCACCCGTCGCGCCGCTGCAAATGCAACCGCGCCTTTGTACCCGTGCCCTTCAAATCCAGCGTCCGGTTGGCCAGCCCGCTGGCTACGGCGCGGTCGAGCACCAGCACGGGTCTGCGCTGATGCTCAATGATGGTGTCCCCATCCTTCACGTAACCAAGCTGGAGTCTCCAGCCGTGGTCCTCGCGCACGAATCTGAAAGTCCGCTGCTCTTCCTTGTCGGCCAGCCTGCAGGCAAGCCGAGCGGCAGCGCAATCTGTAACTGTGAACACGCGAGTTCTCCTTCCGGGGTCAGAAGTTGACCCCAATCCTTTGTTGCACGGACCAGGACGTG
>BTUC01000181.1:0-13873 GCA_045863575.1 Phycisphaerae bacterium | reverse complement strand
CTCACCGGCGGAAGCGAGAAGCATCGGACCGCCGGTGAGGGCACCGGCGGCACTCTGCGCTTACGGCGAACTGACCTTTTGGGCCTCGCGCACCGTCCCATCGGGCTGGACGTGCAGCAGTCGGTGATAACCCAGCGAATCAAGCTGGGCACACTGATTGACATAATCAAAAGTCACGCCGTTTCTCATCAGCTCGAGGCCGGCCCGCACGATGGTCTGCTGCACGACCCGTCGCGGTGCCGTCGCAGCATCCCGGCTGGTTGTGCTCAGAGAGTAATTGCCAAGCAGGGGGCCACCCATTGTGAAGATGTAGCCCTCGGGAAGGACGACTGCCGCCGTGGCGGCCGCGCGCAGCTCTGCAAGGTTTCGTGGCTGGCGGTCGTTTCGCTTGGCGGCGCTGACGAGACGGGCGAGCTCCAGTTGACGTTCGAACGGAACATGGTGGTCATGATCGTTCGTCCAGAACCAGATGTAGCGCGCCCCGGCCTTGTAAGCGTTCACCACGGCGACTTTGGCAATTTCGGGGTCGGCCTGGCCATAGATGCTCATGCCCCATTCCCCTCGAAATGTTCTGGCTGCTCCCCGGAGAAAGGCCACATGCCACCCCAGCATTTCCTCAACGTTGACATTCACGTCTTCGCCGAGGAACTCGGCGACCTGAGCGTTGAACGCGGGGCGCTGAAACCGACCCTCGATGATAACAGCTCTGGCGCCAGCATCCATTTCGCAGAACGCGGCGGGGCAGTAGGTTTCCCATGCCGGCAGAAGCTCATTTCGCACCTGCAGTGTGCCCCAGTTGACGTCCGGCACGGCTTTCCCCATGAGACACGCCGCTCCCGCTCTCATGATGTGCGATGATTGTGCCTGGAGCGCGACTTCCGTGAAAGACGTCAGAAGGTCGTACATCAGGTCATAACGCGGGATATCGGCGAAAAACCGGCGTTGCTCGCGAGTCGCCACGTGGTGCGCGGGCTCATCAATGAAGAAGTGTGATCCGAGGTAGGTGCTGCGGAAAAACATCTGGGGGTAAGGGTCTGGGGCGCCCACCTGGAATACCGGCTGCTGCCACACCCAGTCTTCCAGTTCGGGGCTGTGCACGATCATCATATTAAAGCCGGCGCCGATGACCGCCTGGACGTCTGCCTCATCCCAGCGTCGATAGGTATAGTCACCTTCCGGCTTCATGCCGTGGTTGATGTCTCTCTTGGAAAGACAGGTGGCTACCAGCAGTTCATCGTCCAGCAGCAGGACGGTGATTTCCTGGGGAGAGGGCAGATCCCACTCGGCTGATTCATGAGTTTCCAGCAAACCGATGACATGACCCATGCACCGTCCGCTCACTGCCCAGCCCGAGCTGCGCACGGTGGCACGTTTCGGGTGCGGGAGGAAGTTGTCCTGCCAGTCAAACCCAGGCAGCAGGTCCTCGCCAGTGCTTTCGCGGCGGTATTCGAGTACCCGCCTATTACCTTCGCGATAGATGTATCGCCACAGTCGGCCAGGACTTCTGGCGGGCAAAGCGGTGCGCATGGGAATCTGCTCGGAGAGGCACCAGATCTGGAAATCCTCGTCCTGTTTCTGGAAACGAATGGACCACCACTGGCCCTGGGTTCCGTCGGTCGTCGTTTCAGCGGGACCGATGGTGATCCGGCACTCGGTCACTGGAGGCGGCGTTCGCGCTACCGAGCTGAGCATACGGTACCGTGCGCTGGTACCCGCGGATGCCGCGCCACAGAGAACCCACGCGACAACCGGTGCAATCCAGATCTGTGGCCTCCTCATGGGTGGTGGCTCCTTAACCAGGACGGTTGACTTTTGTCATTGCTTCAGGCGACTCGCCTTCGATTGGCCGCAACCAAAGCGTTTCTCGATCTGCAAATCTGCGCACAAGAGGCGCGGGGTGTCCAGTCGCAAGATTCTAAAAAGGCACGGAAAAAAGAAAAGCAAGAAGAAAGGCCGGTAGGCGCATCGGCGGTCAGAAGTCGTGGAAGAGAAAACGCCGGTGAGGGCACCGGCGGCACTTAGGAACAACGGCTGCTGGGCCCGGAACCGCGGGGCCCAGGCTTGGGCCGCGTTCAGTGTGCAGGGGGTGTCTGCCCCTTTGAGTTTGTGGTAAGATAGATGCAACAAAGCCGTTTGCAGCGGGCGGCGGGACGGTGGCGAGGCATGTCGAACTGGCTGACCGTCTGATTGTCTTTCCGTTCCCCCCTGGGTCGGGCGGCGGACGATACAAACCTTTTTCGGGTAGGTCTGGTGGTAATGCATTGGCATATGAGACTGCGCGGTGAGGCGGTCCGAGTCGGTGGGGCAGCATTCTGCGGGGCTGCGCTGTTGGGGCTCGGGGGATTGTGGGCTGCTGAGTTGACCGCAAATGCCGGCCCGACGGCAGAGACGCCCAGTCGGCCAGCGGGGCAGGCCGTCCGATATGGTCGGGACATCCGACCCATCCTTTCTGATCGCTGCTTCAAGTGTCACGGGCCGGATCCTGCTTCCCGGACGGCCAACTTGCGACTCGATGAACGCGAGGCGGCTATCGCTTCCCGGAAGCGGGGGGCGGCGATCGTGCCCGGTAACCCGGATGCCAGCCTCCTTTGGCAACGCATCAGTAGCAGCGATCCGCACGAGCAGATGCCGCCTCCGAACAGCAACAAGCGGCTGCTCTCGGCCGAGGAGCGGGAACTCATTCGCAGATGGATCACCGATGGGGCGGTGTATGAACCGCACTGGGCGTTTATCGCTCCCGAACGGCCGGCCGTCCCCGAGGTCGACCATTCGCAGTGGTGCCGCACGCCGGTGGACCGGTTCGTGCTGGCCCGCCTGCGCGGCCAAAGCCGCTCCGGCGTGGCGGAGGCCCGGCTGGAGGCGGAGGACGTTCAGCCCTCCCCCGAGGCTGGCCGTGCGGAGTTGATCCGCCGGCTCTTTTTGGATCTGACCGGTCTGCCGCCCACGCCGGAAGAGACCGACGCCTTTCTCATGGACAACCGGCCCGATGCTTACGAGCACTGGATCGACAAGCTGTTCACGGAGGAGCCCTACCGGACACGCTATGCGGAGCGCATGGCCGTTCCGTGGCTGGATGCGTCACGCTACGCGGACACCTGCGGCATCCATATGGACGCCGGCCGCCAGATGTGGCTGTGGCGCGACTGGGTATTGCAGGCCTATCGCAACAACATGCCGTTCGATCGGTTCGTGACCGAACAGCTCGCCGGCGATCTGCTCCCCAACGCGACAGTCGATCAGAAGATCGCCAGCGGATTCAACCGCAACCATGTGACCACCGACGAAGGCGGGGCCATCAACGAGGAGTACCTCGTTGAATACGCCGTGGATCGAGCCAGCACGACCGGGTCGGTCTTTCTTGGACTGACACTGGGTTGCGCCCGCTGCCATGAACACAAGTTTGATCCGGTTTCCCAGGAGGAGTTCTATCAGTTCTACGCGTTCTTCAATTCCAATGACGAACCCGGGCTGTATTCACAGAGGCCCGATCCCAATCGCGCGTTGGAGCCGTTCCTCGTCGTGCCCACGCCCGAGCAGAAGACGCTGCTGGCCAGCTTGCGCGAAAAGCTCTCCAATCTGAAAACCGAACTGAATACACCGCGCTACCAGGAGGATTCCCGGCGCGAGGCGTTTGTCCTCGAGCAGCAGAAGCGGGCTGGCCTGGTGTGGGAACCCACGCGGGTCACTGACGCTTCGTCGCTTTATGCAGCCACGTTGACAGTTCAGGCGGACGGTTCAGTTCTCGCCGGCGGCAACAACCCGGCCAAGGACGAGCACTTCGTGACGCTCCAGACGGAAGGGTCGGACCTGCGGCTGCTCATGCTGGAGGCTTTGCCGCATCCGAGTCTGCCGCATGGACGGATTGGCCGTGCACCCAATGGCAACGCCGTGCTGGCCGGCGTGGAGGCGGAAGCCGTCTCGCTGAACGATACCCAGCTCCGCCAGCAGGTGCGGTTTGTCTGGGCCTGGGCGGACGTTGAGCAGGGCGGGGGCGAATATCAGGCGGTGAACGTCCTGGACGCATGGGATGATCGTGGCTGGGCCGTGGATGGTGAGGGCCGCGGCGGCGTTCGCGTTCTGCTGCTGGTCGCCGACAAGCCATTCGGATTCGCCGGCGGGACGCGGTTGCGGGTCAGCCTGAAGTACGATTCACCGCACGCCCAGCATACGCTCGGTCGCGTCCGCCTGACGCTGGCCCGCTTTGCAGAACGCGGCCTCGACGTCTTGCCTACGTCAGTGAGCGGCTGGTATCGGGCCGGCCCGTTCGCTGCCGATTCGGTCAAGTCCGCGTACGACACGGCCTTCGGTCCCGAGCAGGACTTGAGGCTGGACACGAAGCGCAAGTTCGGCACGGTCGGTCAGCAGTGGCGCTACGATGGCAATCTGCGCGACGGGCAGCCGACCCCGCTGGCCAAGGAGGGCATCAACGCGACCTACCTCGGGCGACGCATCTACAGCCCCGAAGCGCGGAAGATCGAGGTCTCCCTGGGCAGCGACGACGGGTTTGCCCTCTATGTCAACGGTCAACGCGTCGCCGGGCGGGAGATCGATCGGGGTGTGGCCGCGGACCAGGACAAGGCCACCATCGAGCTGCGGCCCGGGCTCAATACGCTGGTGCTCAAGGTGGTGAACAACGCGGGTGGCTCGGGGTTCTACTACCGTGGCATCGCCCAGCCGGAGGAACTCTCGGGTGATCTGCTGGCCGCCCTGGTGCCCGAGTCCGCACGCTCGCCGGATCTGCGGAATGGTTTTCTCCAGGCGTGGCGGGTGAATCATGCTCCCGGCTATCGCGAGCGCACCGAGGTGCTGGCCAGTACTCAACGCCGCCTTGAAGAGGTTGAGGCCGAGGCGCCGCGCACCATGATCATGAGCGAGCTGCCCAAGCCGCGCGAGACCTTCCTGCTCCTTCGGGGCGAGTACAGCAAGCCGGACAAGAACAGACCGGTGAGCCGCGGGGTGCCGGCCGCTCTCGGCAAGCTGCCCGAGGGGGCGCCCGCCAACCGGCTCGGTCTGGCCCAGTGGATGACGGAATCGGACAATCCGCTGGTGGCCCGGGTGGCCGTCAACCGGCTGTGGGAGATGCTGTTCGGCACGGGCATCGTACGCACGAGCGAGGACTTCGGGTTACAGGGAGAATGGCCCAGCCATCCGGAACTGCTCGACTGGCTGGCCGTCGAGTTTCGCGAGAGCGGCTGGAACATCCAGCACATGCTCAAGCTGATGCTGACCAGCAGTACCTATCGCCAAAGCTCCCACATCCGGCCGGAACTCCGTGAGCGCGATCCGGACAACCGGATGCTGGCTTTTTATCCGCGACGGCGGCTGGCGGCGGAGTTCATCCGCGACCAGGCGCTGTATGTGTCGGGGTTACTGATCGAGCAGCTCGGCGGGCCCTCGGTGAAGCCGTATCAGCCGGACGGATTGTGGAAGGAAGTCGCCATGCTGCAATCGAACACGCGCATTTTCGAGCGTGGCGATGGCCCCGATCTGTGGCGGCGGAGCCTGTACACCTACTGGAAGCGGGCCAGCCCGCCGCCTTCCCTGTTGACCTTTGACGCACCTACGCGCGAGTCGTGCGTGATCCGCCGGCCAAGCACCAACACGCCGCTCCAGGCACTCGTGCTCTGGAACGACGAGCAGTACGTGGAAGCGGCGCGGCTGTTGGCCCAGCGCACCTTGGGCGAGTCGCAGGGTGATCGTGAACGCCTGATCCGCATGTTCCGGCGTTGCACGGGCCGTTCGCCCGAGGAGCCGGAGCTGCGGTTGATCAGCGAGACGCTGGCGGCGTTCCGCGAGCGATACCGGCAGGCGCCCGAGGATGCGGCCAGGCTGCTCGAGGTGGGCGAAGCGCCGGCGGCCAAGGAGCTGGAAGCGACCGAGCTGGCCGCGTGGACGATGATCGCCAACGCGCTGCTGAACCTGTCGGCCACGATTACGCAAAGTTGAGAAGGTACCTTCTGGAGGCATGCATGCATCCGGTCGAAGAGCACTATCTGGACATGACCCGGCGGCGGTTTTTCGGGCTCACGGCTCGGTCGATCGGAGCCGGCCTGGGGTCGCTGGCACTGGGTTCGCTGCTGGGACCGCGCCACGCGCTGGGCGCGGAGAGCGTGCCCGGCAGCCTCGCGGCGCCGACGGGCGGCATCGCCTTGCCCGGGCCGCACTTTCCCGCCCGGGCCAAGCGCGTGATCTACATGCACATGGAGGGCGCGCCCAGCCAGATCGACCTGTTCGACTACAAGCCGCGCCTCCGTCAGCGTTTTAACCAGGATTTGCCCGATTCCATCCGCCAGGGTCAACGGCTGACCGGCATGACCAGCGGGCAGGCGCGCTTCCCGGTGGCCCCGTCGATATTCAAATTCAGCCGCTACGAGAACAATCAGGACGGCGTGTGGATCAGCGAGCTCATGCCGCACACGGCCGGCATCGCCAACCGGGCGTGCTTCATCCACACCATGCACACGGAAGCGATCAACCACGAGCCGGGCATCACCTTCTTCCAGACGGGTAATCAGCAGCCGGGCCGTCCGTCGTTCGGCTCCTGGGTCAGCTATGGGCTGGGTAGTGCCAATGCCGATCTGCCCGCCTTCGTGGTGTTGATCACGCAAGGCTTTGGCAACATGCAGGCCCTGGCCGCCCGCTTCTGGGGCAGTGGCTTTCTGCCCAGCGAGCATCAGGGCTGCCGGCTGCGGGGCGGCAGCGAGCCGGTGCTCTATCTGCGTAATCCGGAAGGCGTTTCGCGCGAGGATCGGCGGCGCATGCTCGACCTGGTGGGGGAACTGAACGAGCGCGAGGCCGAGCGCAGTATGGACGCCGAGGTGCGGACGCGCGTCGCCCAGTACGAGATGGCCTACCGCATGCAGATGTCGGTGCCCGAGCTGACCGACTTTTCGGACGAGGACGAGGAGACGCTTAGCCTCTATGGCCCAGACGTGAAAAAGCCGGGTACCTTTGCGGCCAACTGCCTGCTGGCCCGGCGGCTGGCGGAACGTGGCGTGCGCTTCATCCAGCTCTACATGCGCGGCTGGGATGCGCACAACAATCTTCCCGAACAGATCCGGCAGCAGTCGCAGGCGGTGGATCAGCCGCAGGCGGGCCTGGTGCGGGATCTCGAGCGCCGCGGGCTGCTCGACGACACGCTCGTGCTCTGGGCCGGAGAGTTCGGCCGGACCGTGTACAGCCAGGGCACGCTGACCGACAAGAACTACGGCCGGGACCATCATCCACGCTGCTTCACGGTGTGGCTGGCCGGCGGCGGCATCAAGCCCGGCATCACCCACGGCGAGACGGACGAATACAGCTACAACATCGTTCGCGACCCGGTAGAGGTGCACGATCTCCACGCGACGCTGCTGCATCTGCTGGGCATGAATCACGAGCAGTTGATCTACCGGCACCAGGGCCGCGACTTCCGGCTGACCGACGTGGCCGGGAAGCTGGTGAAGCCGATTGTTGCGTAATGGGTGGTGGGTGGTGGGTGTTGGGTGTTGGGTGCTGGGTGTTGGGTACCCGGTGTTCCATTTTGGATGTTGATGGTTTGTTGGGGGTTGTGGGTTGTTGGTGAGCGGTTGTAGGTTGTGGGTCGGGGGTTGTAGGTTGTTGGTGGTCGGTTGTGGGCTGTGGTTTCTGGGGTTGCCGTGAGAAGCCCCGAAGGGGCTAGAGCCGGGGGCGTAAACCCCCGGTAGGGGTGTGGATGCAACGGAGACGTGAGCCCGGTAAGAGCGACAGATGGGTCTTTCGACCAGATCCGCATCTTCGTCTGACATGCTGATGTCAATCGCCAGGTATTGAGTGGGCCGGAGGTACCATGGGTATCAAGGGGCGATTTCTGAATGCGTTACCGATCCTGCCGGCGCGGCATTGCTTTCACCGCCGCGTGCGCGGGTGCACGGGCCCTACCCGCGCGCTTGCGCTCGGGGATCGGTTGGCTCCCGCGCTTGCGTTGGGGCGATGGTCGTTTGCCGCCTCGCTTGCGCTCGGGGCTCTGATGGTTTCGACCGCGTTTGGGGCGGAGGTCACATATGAGGCGACTGTCCGTGCGCTGCTGGTTGATCGCTGTGGGCAATGCCACGGCGAAGACAAGCAGCGGGGGGGCCTGGGCCTGCACACGCCGGCGAGCATCACCGAGGGCGGCTTCAGCGGTCCTGTCTTTGTTGCGGGCAAGCCGGCCGAAAGCCTGCTTATTCAGCGCCTGAAACTCCCCCTCGATGACGACGACCACATGCCGCCGAAGGATCAGCCCCAACTGACCGCCGACCAGATCGCCGCGGTGGAGGCCTGGATTCTGGCGGGCGGGAAATTCGAGGCGGCCCGAGCCGAGTCGCGTGACGCCTCCACACCACCGGCCTCCGCACAACCACCCGCCACGAAACCGGCGGCTTCCATCGTGATTGCCACGCCGGAGGTTGCTGCGTCGGAAAAGATCGTGCCCTCCGGCGGGGCCACGCCGGAGCAGGCTCCGGCGGCAACCGCGCCGGCAGCACCCAGCGCCCTTCCCGACGTGCGGGTTGCCGCGGCCGACTCTTCCGCGCTGGCCGCGCTGCAAGCCCACTTCGTTCATATTGAGCCGGTTGTCCAGGGCAGCAATCTTCTGCGTCTGAATTTCGCGGCAGCGGCCGCGCGGACCACGGATGCCGAGGCCGTGCGTTTGCTCGAGCCGGTGCTCGAGCAGATCGAGTCCCTTTCGCTGAGTCGCTGCCGCGTGGGGGACGAAACGATGGCGCTGCTGGCCGGCGCGCCCCACCTGCGACGGCTCGATCTGCGCGCTTCGCAAGTGACCGATGCCGGCGTCGCCGCGCTGGCGCGGGCAGTGAGCCTGCGCGAACTGGTGCTTACGGGCACGCGACTGAGCGACGAGGCGGTCAAGCACCTCCTGTCCACGCCCAACCTGCGCCGTGTCTACCTGTGGAAATCCGGCCTCGGCCCAGACGCTGTTTCGCGCCTGCGCCGGCAGCGTCCCGACCTGCACGTGGATGCGGGTGATACACCCCTGGCCACATCCATCGAAGTCGAACCCGAAATCAAATTCACCAGCGAGGCACCGCTGCCGCAGTCACAACCGGCCGGCTCCGTCGCGGCAAACATTCCTTCGAAGCCGAAGCCGGCGGGCGCATCGAAGCCCGATTCTGCCTCATCGTCCGCGGCTGCCAAGCTGGCGGTCGTCAACACCACCTGCCCGATCTCCGGCAAGCCCGTGGATGCCCGTTACTCGATCGTGCACAACGGCCGGGTGATCGGCTTCTGCTGCCCCAACTGCCCGGGCCAGTTCTGGGCGGATCCCGCCAAGTACGAAGCCAAGCTGCCGCAAACCGGCAAAGCCGACTGATCCCCCTTCGGCCGGTTATCCTCGCGGCCAGGCGAGATGTCGCCAACTTGAATTGATGGTCGCATGTATGACGCTGCACGCGGCCGCGCAAGATCCGTCAGAGAGCGTCTTTACGAACGGCGAGAACCGCCCGTCCGGTGCCCATCCTCTAGGCGGGGGCGCCGGCTCTTGGCTGGTGCCGGCTGAAGTGGTAAGCTTCTGGTTGGTATGGATTTGCGGGGCAGGCTGGCGTGCGGGGGCTGCTGGCTCGGCTGCGGAATCGCGTCCGCAGTAGTTTGACGCGTGTAACACATTCCGAGCGGCGGCATCTACCTTCTTGAACGGTCAGTCGTCATGGCAGGAGCGAAGCCTTGTTCACGTGAACTGCTGGATCAGGCTCGGGCGGGGGACCGTCAGAGTCAGGAGGAACTTGCGCATCTGGTTCAGCAGCGCATTTATGGCTATCTGCATCGGGCGACGCTGGATGAGCACCGGGCGCTCGATCTGGCTCAGGATACCGTGCTGGCCGTTCTCAGGTCATTGAGTGCCTGTCGCGACGCCGAGCGGTTCTGGCCCTGGGTTTTTCGAATCGCGACCAATCAGCTTCGGCAGTGGTACCGCTATCAGATGCGTCATCCGGCCGTCCGGCTTTCGCCCGTGGATGAGGAGGGCCTTTCCTGCGGTATCAGCGAGGGCGAAGAAGGCTGGGTAGCCATGTCGCGCAGCGAACTGGTCGAAATCACGCGCCATGCCATGCAGGAGCTCAGTCAGCGCCACCGGGAAGTGCTGGCTCTGCGGGTCTATGAGGATATGCCCTACGTGGACGTGGCCCGAGTGATGGGCTGCTCGGAGTTGACCGCCCGGGTACTGTTCGTGCGGGCCAAGGGCGCCTTGCAGCGGCAGCTTCGACGTCGCGGCGTGGAAAGCGCGGCCCTGGCCGGGGCGCTGCTCGTGTTCGGCCGCTGCACCTCGTTCGCCGAGGCCGCCGTCAGCGTGAACGGCGCGGCCCTCGGCGAGAGTACGTTGACCACGCTGCTGCCGCTGAAATTCAAGCTGGCCGCCGGATTGGCCGCCGCCGGCGCGGTTGCGGGATTCACCGCGTTCAACGGCGACCCGCTTCCTGGCATCCCGCCGCCAGCGGTGACCCGCTCCGCCCCGTTTGTCCCTCCGCCGGTGCAGGACCCTGTGTGGCCGGGAGCCCGCTATGTGCACTTCCAGGCACGCAGCCATTTCCTGACGATTACGAGTGTCCGCCCCGGGTTGTGCGAGACATGGCTTTGTTTTCCCGAAGGCTTTGATGGCCCGGTGCTGGCCGTTCGGCAGCCTTTGGCCGAGGAGGATCGGACGAAAGAACCGTCCTTTATCACCGGCCCGGATGCGAACTACCGGTTCGACAGTGCTGCCCGCCTTGTGCATATCGACAACGCCCGGTTGGCCTGTAACATGCAGCACACCGAGGTGCTCCCCACCGATCCGGAGGATCTCTCTGGGGTCATCCATCGACACGAAGGTGAAGCATCGCATTGCTTCTCCGACAAGCAGGGTTTCCGATTCTTCCGGGATGCGAAGACCGGCTTTGTGACCGCGGGTTTGGATGCGCGTGATCCGGATCGGGAGGAGTCATTTCAGGTGGAGTACGATCCCGAGCGACCGGCGGACCTTTTCGAGGTCAAGTTGCCGGAAGGCTGGGCCTGGGCCGACCATCGGGACGCGATGCACAAGCGCGGCTGGACGTACTTCCGCCTGACCGGCCGGGCGGGCGGGGAAACGCTCTCGGGCGTGGGCCGCATTCCGCTCCACTACCTCGCCAGCCGCACTCACCCGATGTGGCTGCGGATCACGGTGGGCTCGCGGACCGCGGCTGTGGCCGATCAGGCCCGCATGGTCATCCTGCCGGCCAGCGAGCAGCAGGATGTCCGCGTGTTGGCGGCGGGCCTTCGCCACGCTCGAGCGGCTTCGGCCGCGCAAGCGGGTCTGCACCTGCCCGGCTGGTCCCGACCGTGGGAAGGCTTCCACACGGTGGATTCCATCCGGCGCGACGCAGCCAGGCAGGGACTCAGCTATGAGCTTGAGTTCCTGGCAGAGGACAGGGCGGCAGTGCTGGTTCGGAACCCGGTGGCGGAGAAGGACGATCGAGAAGGTTTCCGGACGGGCTTGAGCGCACGCTACGTTCTGCATATGGAAAAGGACCTCCTGGAGGAGATTCGCATTCAGCGTGGCCACGAATCCACGCCGCTGGCAGAGCTCCGGTTTGCCTACCTGCAGGATATCGATGAGCAGGATCCGGAGTTCGTCCGCCCGGAGATGCCGTCGGTTTCCTCGGCGACGGATGTGCAGCCGCCGGGTATGTTCTGGCCGCTGATGCTCGACGGCGCCGCGGACCATCTCGAGTCAGGGGAAAAGGACAACGTGGCCCACCAACCACCGATTTCAAGGATTTCACGGATAAAAAATCAGTGCTATCCGTGTTATCCGTGGTCCAATCTGGCACAAGGGGATCCATCTTGATCGAACGTCTGAGCCTGGCAGAGGAGTCCCGCGAGGTGCTCGCCGTCGCGGAGCTGCATCGCGAGTACAGCCAGATCATCGAGCAAGTCTCGCGCGTCATCGTGGGCATGGAGGACGTGATCGAGCAGCTCTTCATCGCCATGGTGTGCCGCGGCCACTGTATCCTCGAGGGCGCGCCCGGGCTGGCCAAGACACTGCTGGTGTCGCAGATGGCCCGGATGCTGGGGCTTTCCTTCCGGCGGATCCAGTTCACACCGGATCTGATGCCGGCGGATATCACCGGCACAGACGTCCTGGAGGAGGACCAGTCCACCGGCAGGCGGGCCTTCCGGTTCATCAAGGGGCCGCTGTTCGCGAACATCATCCTGGCCGACGAGATCAACCGGACACCGCCTAAGACGCAGAGCGCCCTGCTGGAGGCCATGCAGGAGCGGCAGTTGACGGTGGGAGGAGAGACGTATCCGCTGCCCGATCCGTTCTTTGTGCTGGCGACGCAGAACCCGATCGAGCAGGAAGGGACGTACCCGCTGCCTGAGGCGCAGTTGGATCGGTTCATGTTCAAGATCAAGGTGGGCTACCCCAGCGAGCAGCAGGAACTGGAGATCGTCAAGCGGACGACGACGTCGTATTCCGCCGAGACCTCAAAGATTCTCTCGGGCGAGACCATCCGACGGCTGCAATCCATCGTGCCGCAGGTGCCGGTCGCCGACCATGTGTATGACGCGGCCATCCGGCTGGTGCGCTGTACGCGGCCCTCGCCGCAGCACAACGGCTTCGTCAGTGAGATGGTGCACTGGGGCGCCGGCCCACGGGCGAGCATCTACCTGCTGCTGGCGGCCAAGGCCCGGGCCATCCTGAAGGGTCGCCACCACACCACGACAGATGACGTGGCCGCCATGGCCCTGCCCGTGCTGCGGCACCGGGTGATCCCGACGTTCAATGCTGAAGCGTCGGGGCTCTCGGCGGATGAGATCGTCGATCGGCTGCTGAAAGAAAAGTGATGAGTGATGAGTGATGGGTGATGAGTTGAACTGAGAACTGATCACTGGAAACCGGAAACTGAAAACTGAGTGCTGAGTGCTGAGTGCTGAGTGCTGAGTTGAACTGAAACTGGCAACTGAGCGTTTGTACCAACCACGGATAACACGGATATCACGGAGAACACGGATAGCGATGATTCTTCATCCGTGAAATCAGCGGAATCCGTGCGATCCATGGTTTACCCGGCCTGGGCTCAGATAAGCGGCTTCTCTACGGGGAACGGGCTTGGCTAAGACGCACCGCATTTCGGAGCTGCTGGACCCACAGGCCATGCTGCGCGTGGGTTCGCTGGACGTAGTAGCCACACGCATTGTGGAGGGGCTCCTGGCCGGCCAGCACCGTTCGCCGTTTCGCGGCGGCTGCGTGGAATTCTCCGAGCATCGTCCCTACAGCGCGGGCGATGAGGTGCGTCTGCTCGACTGGCGCGTCTATGGCCGCAGCGATCGCTACTATATCAAACAGTTCGAAGAGGAGACCAACCTCCAGGCGACGCTCGTGCTCGACGCCAGCGGTTCGATGGCGTTCGGCAAAAGCACAGTGAGCAAGCTGCACTACGCGAAGATCGCCTGTGCGTGCCTGGCCCGGCTGCTGCTGCGGCAGCGGGACGCGGTCGGGCTGGCGGTGGTGGGCGGTGGGCTTCACCGCTACGTGCCGCCGCGCTCGCGTCCCAGCCACTTCCGGGCCATGCTCGACGTACTGGAAGGCACGTCCGCCCGCGGGGAGGCTTCGCTAGGCAATGCCTTGCAGGAGTTGGCCCGCAAGATCCGGCGCCGCGGCCTGGTCTTCATCGCCTCCGACTGCTTTGAGGATGATGCGGCCCTGCTCACCGGGCTGCGCCGGCTCCGCGCCCGCGGCCACGACCTGCTGCTGCTGCACGTCATGGCGCCGGAGGAACTGAGCTTCGCGTTCGACAAGTGGAGCCGGTTCGAGTGCCTGGAGGTGGAGGGCCAGCGTCTGGACCTCGACCCGACGGTGATTCGCAGGGCGTACCTCGAACGGGTGCGGGTCTTTTTGGAGACG
>BTUC01000180.1:0-13890 GCA_045863575.1 Phycisphaerae bacterium | reverse complement strand
GGAAGCGGGGATCAGGGGCCCAGGAGACAAGGGGACCAGGGGCCAAGGAGACAGGGGAACAAGGAGACAGGGGGAATAGGCATTACCCTCCCCCTGGTACTCCGGGGGAGGGCCAGGGTGGGGGCTGGGCGACACGAAGCGCCTCGATCCTCTACACTGCCGCTTGGTCTTGGGATGACATGGGGAAACCACCATTGATGGATCACGACAAAAGCGCTCGGCCTGACGTCAATGATGCGTCGCTCGATAGCACGTACGGCTCGGCGACCGTCGAGCACCGTCCGGGCCGTGGCAGACGGATGGCCTTCGTCACGCTTCTAGTGGCGGGGCTGTTTGTGTGGGGAACCCACGTGGCACTGGACGGGGCGGACTGGGACGAGAGCGATGCACACCAATGGGTCGGCGTGCGTTCCTTGAACTCGGCACGGGTCCTTGGTGCGATGATGGCGCCTTCGAGCGATGAGCCGGAGGAACCCTCAGCCCGTCCGGGCGGGCTCCTTCCCTTCGCGCGGCCGGCATGGGTGCAAAGTCCGGAACAGCGCGAGGCCCACGAGCGAATTACTCGCCAGGTGGGCAGCGTCGAGGTGATCGCCATCGTCTGGGAACGGATCATGTGGGGCACGGCCGGTTTTCTGGCGTTAATGGCCCTGTTGTCGTGGATCACCCGGTATGGCCGGCTTTGGCACATCGTGGCCGCTATCGCGATCCTCCTGAGCACAGCCGCGACAGTTGTGGGCCTGCGGATGCTGATCCTGCCGGAGTACGGCGGCATGCCCGAACTACCGCCGCGCACCTACTGGGCGCTGGGGATCATTCAATCCATGTATGGCTGGATTCTGCTCGTCATCTTCGCCCTGCCGGCCGCCCGCCAATCACCCCCGAAGGAGGACTCCCTGCCCACTTGAACTGCTGCGGGAGTCCCGCCCCTGGAGTCGAACGCTGCCCGGCGGTATTCTGGTGGGCGATTCAGGGCCGGTCCGCGGGTAACTGCGGCGGGTGCCGCCAGGGGCGGCACGGGAGACACTTCATCATGTCGATTCTGACCAACGCGTTTTCGATCGCCATTTTCTCCACTGGCATCCTCTACATTTCCTACAAGCTCTACGGCAGGTTTCTGGCCCAGCGGGTGTTCGGCTTTGACGCCCGGCGGGTGCCGCCTTCGGTGGAGATGCAGGACGGGATGGATTTCGTGCCGACGCACCCGGCCATCCTGTTCGGTCATCACTTCGCCTCCATCGCCGGGCTGGGACCGATACTGGGGCCGGCCATCGCCGTGTACTGGGGCTGGCTGCCGGCGATCATCTGGGTGCTGGTCGGCTGTGTGCTGATCGGCGGCGTGCACGATATGGCCGCGCTGTTCGCCTCGATCCGGCACAAGGCGCATACGATCGGCGACGTCACTAATGACATCATCGGTCCGCGCGCGCGGGTGTTGTTCCTGCTGATCATTTTTTTCCTGCTGGCTCTGGCGATGGGTGTGTTCGCCATCGAGATGGCCAAGCTGTTCAACGACCTCTCGCCGCAGGCGGTGGTGCCCACGTTTTCGCTGATCGGCATCGCCATGATCATCGGCATTCTGGTCTATCGCTTCCGGTGGCGCTTGTTGCCGGTCACGATCCTGGGCGTGGTGCTCATGTTTGTGGGTACGTACCTGGGCCTGCTGCTGCCAGTTCCGCTGTACCGGCTTTTCGTCAGCGATCCGCAGGTGCAGAAGATCATCCAGACAGCCGATGATCCCGATCTGCCCGAGGTTCATGGGATCAAAGCCACGCGGGCGGACAAAACGCTCCACTATTTCAAGTCACGGGCGGAACAGGACCCGGCCTATCAAGTGATGGCGGCGAATGTCGAGACCGCCGGTTCCAAGAGTCAGGCGGCCTGGGTGTACATCCTGCTGGCGTATGCGCTGGCGGCTTCAGTCCTGCCGGTCTGGCTGCTGCTCCAGCCCCGCGACTACATCAATTCGTTCCAGCTCTACATCGGGCTCGGCCTCCTGCTGTTGGGTTTCGCGATCTGGCGGCCGGAGATTATCGGGCCCGCCATGGTCCCGCTGGAGGAAGTACGCGCCCAGGGCGCTCCGCCGGTGTTGCCGTTTATCTTTATCACCATCGCGTGCGGCGCGGTCAGCGGGTTTCACAACCTGGTCTCCAGCGGCACCACGGCCCGACAGATCCGCCGCGAGACGGATGCCCACGTGATCGGCTACGGGGCGATGCTCACGGAAGGACTGCTGGCGGTACTGGTGATCATGGCCTGCGTGGCGGGGCTGTCGCGAAGCGAGTACCAGCAACAGTACAACCAGTGGGGCGGCCTGACCGGCAGGGCCCTGGGGGCGTTTCTGACGGGCGCAGGAAACGTCATCGCTCGCCCGTTCGAGTGGATGTTTCCCGTCCAGGCACGCCCGGCCGTGCCCGTGTTCTGCAGGAACTTCATCGCCGTGGTGGTGGTGAGTTTCGCCATGACCACGCTGGATTCGGCCACCCGGCTGCTGCGCTACAACGTGGAAGAACTCGCCAAACTGGCCCACCTCAAGCCGCTTCAGAACCGTTACCTGAGCAGCCTGGTAGCCGTGGTGGCCATCGGCTACTTCGCGCTGATGAAGATCGATGGCAAGCCGGCGGGACTGACCTTATGGCAGCTCTTCGGGACCACCAACCAGCTCCTGGCGGTGCTGGGCCTGCTGGTAGCCAGTGTGTACCTCTATCAGTTGCGGCGGCCGGTGATCTATACCGCCCTGCCCATGCTGGTGATGATGATCAGCGTATCCTGGGCCATGACGCTCAAGCTGATCGAATTCTTCAACACGTGGCGGACGAAGGGCGACACCACGAGCCTGTCACTGACGGTCATCGGCGCGGCTTTGGCGGGCATGTCCATCTGGATGATCTTCGAAGCGATCGGGGCTTTTGTGCGGACACGCCAGCGCCATGCCGCAGAGCGGGTGCCGGCGGCCGTCCCTGCCGAGCAGTTGACCCGGTCCTGATCACGCGCCGCCGAGCGCGGCCGCCCGCTGGCGCCAGGCCTCGGATAGTTCCGGTAAGGTGGCGAGCCGGGTAAAAAGATCGCGATCCGCCTGGCGCAGCAGCACGGCCTCGGCCACCCGAGCGACGGTCAACTCCGGCTGAGGCCGCTCCAGCAGGCTCGCTTCGTCACCCGCGGAGATGCCGCCCGGCTCGAGCACCCGCACATAAAAACCGGTGAACGCCTGTTCCATGATCCACCTGGGCAGCTCCCGCGTGGACAGCTTGTTGGCCAGTTTCCAGCAGGGCTGGCGCGGCTGGCTGACCTGCACGAGCGCAGACCCGATCCGCAGCGTGTCGCCGATACACGTGGAACTTTCCAGCAGCCCGGCAGTGGTGAGGTTTTCCCCAAACGAGGGAACCGGCAGGTCAGCGCCGACGCGGTTCTGCCAGTAGGGGTAGTGCTCGTATGAATAGCAGCAGGCGGCCTTGTCCAGTCCGCCGTGATTCTCGGAATCAGCGACGCGGTCCCCCAGGAACCCCTCGACCTCCAGCCGGACGCGGCCGTCGGCCGGACGCTTGTTGATGCCGGTGCTGTACCGTCGGTCTCCATGCACCACTAGAATCGGTCGGCCGGTGTTGACGGAAACAATTTGCATCGTCACTCCTCACGCATCCTGCAAGCGCTTGCACACGGGAGGGCACTCCGGCGACGAAGCATCGCTACGCGGCCTGCCCCGGGAGACGGCGCACTCCCTCGCCACCTCAGTATCACGGAAGGTATAAAGCTGATCAACAACGACGATGGAAGGCCGCCCCCTATGCTGAGGACCCTGCTGAAAATGAGTCCGACAGGTGAGGATTCTTAAACCGGCTCAGCCGGTTCGTGAACCGAAGAACTCAACCTCCGCATAAACCGCAATTTAGTTGCCTGTCGGCTACGGCAGAGCCTAGAAGTCATTAGCGGCCAAGGCGACTCTGCCTGGGACGTGACGATATCCGGAGTAGAGCAAAGAGGTGAGTATGTCCCCCCGTCAGGTTACATGTTTTTCAGCGGCGATGAGTCTCCTGCTTATGGCGGGAGCGGGTTGTGCCGGCCGGCCGATTCTTACCGCCGACGATGTCATCGCCATCCCCGGCCAGCGGGCGGTGGTGTCGGCGTTCCTGGAAGAGCGCTACATCGGGCTCGCCCACAGCTATCCACGCAACCTGGAACTCCGGTTCTTCGCGAACGGGCGTGAGCTCGGGCAGGGGTTAACCGACGACTACGGCCGTGTGACCATCACGGGCCGAATGGACCCACCACTGAGCCGCTATGAGGTCCGAGCCCAGTTCAAGGGTCGCGATTTGCGCGCGGCCGGACGGGTCTTCCACTGGAGTGCCGAGAAGACCATCGTGGCCGTGGACATCGATGAGACCATTTCGGATACGGACTACAGCGATCTGTTCCTGGCCGACTTCGACAAGGTCTCACCGCCCATACCCGGATCACCCGAGGTCATGCGTGCGCTGGCCCGGGACTACCACATTCTGTATTTCAGCGCCCGCCCTCAGTTCCTGACCCAGAAGACGCAGCAGTGGTTGCGTGACAACCGCTTCCCGCCTGGACCTGTGGTGCACGCCAGCAGTTTTGAAGCTTGCCTCAAGCAGGAACAATATAAGCGGGAAATGCTGACCAGGCTGCGCCGGCAACTCCCCAACATCCTGGTGGGCATTGGAGACAAACGGCTCGACGACAATGTATTTCGCGACAACGGCATGCTGTCGCTGATCGTGGATTCCCGCCCCAGTCGGGGTTACTCCGAACAGTCCATCATCCACGAGGACTGGCAGGGGCTCGGCCAGTTTTTCCGGACGCACCAGGAGCTGCTGTGCAGCCCCGGCCAATTGAGCTCTGTCTGCGCAAAACATCATCGGCAGCTCCGGCCATACTTTGACCGCGCCGATGATCGCCTCTTGGCCGGGCAACCCGTCTCGCGTGAGCCCGTAAAGTCGGTGAAGGCCGATCTCCGGCCGGCGCCTCTGGTGGAGTAGAAGATGAACGCCGCTGCGACCCGGAGTCAGACCAGAGACCGCTCGCGCAGCGAAACGATCGTGCGGTCAAAGACTTCCTGCGGCGATCCGGCGGCCGAGAGGGTGAACAGCAGTCCGCGCTGGGCGTAATAATCCTTCAACGGCGCGGTGCTCGCTTCGTAAGCCTCCAATCGCACGCGGATCGATTCCGGCCGGTCATCTTCCCGCTGGTAGAGCTCCCCCCCGCACTTATCGCAAACGCCCTCCACCTTCGGGGGCATGGTGCGCACGTGGAAGGTGGTTTTGCAGGAACGACAGGTCCGTCGTCCCGAGAGCCGATCCACGACTTCCTGGATGGGCAGCTCGAAACTGAGCACAGCGTCAAGTGACAGGCCAGTCGTCTTGAACATGGCCTCAAGCGCTTCTGCCTGGGGTACGGTACGAGGGAAGCCGTCCAGCAGAAAGCCGTAATCGCACCTCAAACAGGTCAACCGTTCCCGGACCATTTCGATGACCGTCTCGTCGGGCACCAGCTCGCCGCGCTGCATGTAACCCAAGGCATCCTGCATGGCCGGGGAAAGTCTTCCCTCGGCACACTTGGCGGCACGAAAGACGTCGCCGGTGGATAGATGACAGGTGTGGAACCGCTTGCACAGCAGCTCCGCCTGCGTTCCCTTCCCGATACCCGGCGCGCCCAGGAGAATCATGCGGTATGGCCGCTCGGGGTAGGGACTGAAGGTCTCGCATTCGGATTGGGGGCCCTGGAGCCAGGCCGTACGGTTTGCTGGTGCGCTCATGGTGTACTCCGCTAGATACTGCTTCTGACGGCGCGACGGCGAAAGGTACGCAAGGAACCGTCCGCGTTCCGCTGATGCCCCTCACCATAACGGGTGTTTCTGTGACTGGTCAAGCTACCACCGCAGTTGCTCCCGGAGCTGGCGGCCATTATCCACGGCATGTCCGAAGGCATCGTTATTGTAGTAGACGAAGACGCGCTGGCCGGCCGCCAGCCAATCTCGAATCCGAGCGGCGTCTTCTTCGATCTGCTGGGGAAGATACCGCCCTTCGTGGTGCTGCCAGGAGCCGTGGCGGCGGATGTAGATGAAGTCGACGTCGTTGGGCTCGCGGATGGGGCAGCGGGGTGAATCCGCCAGGACCAGCGCAGCCCGGTACCCATCGAGCAGCCGGTAAACAGGCGGCGTCAACCAACCGGTGTGCCGGAATTCGACGGCGACGCGCCAGGGAGAGGGCGCGGTTAACTCGTCGAGCATGGTCAGGAACCCATCCAACCGCTGAAGATCGGGGCCCATCTGGGGCGGCAGTTGCACGAGCAGCGGTCCGCGTCGTCGTTGGCCAACAACCGAAATGATGTCAAGAAAGGACACCAGGTAATTACCGGGCTCCTTGAGCTTCTTGTAGTGGGTAATGCCGCGCCACAGCTTGACGGCCAGGAGGAATTCATCCGGCGTGGCCGACTGCCACCCGGACACGGCCTCCGGACTGGGCATGCGATAAAAGGAGTAGTTCACCTCGACGGTATTGAAATGATCGGCCAGGAAGGCCAGCCACTCACCGGGCTTGAGACCCTTGGGATAAAAGCGGTTATTGGCCCAGTGCTTGTAATTCCAGCCGCTGGTCCCGATGTAGCATTCGCCGGCTGCCATGGTCCGGGGTCCTTGCCATTGACGGCTTCCTCGCCTGGGGATTTTCGTCGCTTCGTAGCGCCATCAAGCTGGAATCGGTACTACGCAGGACCACAGCGCTGCTGGGCGGGCAGGGCTTTTCAGCCCGTCGCTGACGGGCCGGGTGCCAGCCCGAAACTCTTTCTGCTTCCTTACCGTCAATCATCCCAATCAAAGTCGTCATCGTCGTAGTCAAACTCGAAGCGGTACCCCGGCTCGGCGTAGTAGCCGTATCCGGGAGCCGGATAGGCATAGCCGTAGCTGTAGTACCTCGGATACGCGTAGTAACGTGGGGCGCTGTAGTATCCGAACGCAAAGGACCGGGGCCGATAGTAGCGGTATACCGGGGGCCGTACGTATCTCGGCGCGTAATAACGCCCGTGATAGCCCCGTGATCGATACCGCTGGGCGTTGGCCTCCTCCGGTGCGGCCGCGAACACCAGCCCCAGGGCCAGCAGCCCACCGAGCAGGAGAGACGTCCTTTTGCGGGTCATGGCATAATCTCCTCGTTGGCTGAGGGGTGGGTCTGGCCCGCTCTTCCCCAGCGCCCAAAAGCTTCCAATCCCACGGCGGCCTCTTCACATTCTAGTGACGCCTCCAAGCTGCACCGGGTAGCAACTTCAGGAATTGAAGGGGTTTCAGACGCCTTGGCTCCCCCCGCCTCGGACCCGGGAGGTCTCGATAAGACCGACGGATATTCTGCATAATTCTTTGTCTCACAATCGTTTACGAAAGCGCGACAAACTTCACAATCGAAATAGAAAACATTCATCAAACATTTTCACCATGTGTACTGTCTACCTGAGCGGAACATCCGATGGGCGGCTGCGGCGACGCGTCGCGGGCGGGCGGATGCTCAGAAGGGCCCCTCCTGGCAAAGGAGAAATGGGATGAAACGAGAAATCCTCACAGCGGCCGTGGCGGTCCTGATGGCGGCGGGTTCCGCGGTGTGGGCTGCCTCCGCCACCGCGGTCTCCATCGCGACGAATGGTGGAACCAGCGAAGCCAATGCCACCGCTACCGGAAACGCCGACGCCACTGCATGGGCAGGCGCCACCAACGGCGGGCGGGCCGTGGCTAACTCCGAAGCCATCGGCCTGTACGGCGGTGAGGCCACCAGTGACGCCATCGCCATGGCCGATCATGGGCTGGCGATCAGTAACTCCCGGGCGGACGCACTGGGTTGGTATCACGGCCGGGCGGTCGCGAACAGCGAAAGCGTCGCCGGTGCGATCGGCGGCGTAGCCATCAGCAACAGCGATGCCCGCGCCCGGGGGGGATTCGGCGGCGTGGCCCACAGCCAGTCCTACTCCACGGCACTCAGCCGGTACGGACTGGCCCGCAGTGACAGCCAGGCGATCAGCCGCGGACTCTACGGGGGAAGGGCGACCAGCATCAGCGATTCTCTCGCGGATACCTACGGCGGCGTGGCCACGAGCAATGTCCGCTCTGACAGCCGTGCCGGGTACCGGGCCTCCGCGGTGGCAGATGGACGTGGCGTGAGCGTCAGCGGACGCCGGCAGGTGAGCCGGGTAACCGCCCGGGCTCAGACGCGCAGCATCTACGGGCACGGACGTTCTCGGGCAGTAGGCATTGAGATCCGCCCGTAAGGAAAAGATTTGCACTCCCCCGGCCCGGGGTCGTACTCCCGAGTCACCCCGGGCCGGGCACTCAGGATCGCACGAGGTTGCTGAACCGAACAGAGGTCCAGGGGAAAGCGAAGGAGAAGAGCCATGACACGGTTGAACGGATATGCGGTCGGAATGGCGATGAGCGGGATGCTGGCAGCAGTGGTGCTCGCAGGCGAGGCGACGACTGGCGCGTCTGCCGGCTGGAACCCGGCAGGCGGAACGGCCGGCGCCAATGCGAGCTGGAACGGCAACGGAGGGCAAGGCCTTGCCCGGACTCGCACCTCCACCGGCGATGTGAACTTCGCCCGCGGCCTGGCGGTGGGCATGGATGAGGAAGGGATGGATCTGTCCTTCAGTCACGCGATCGCCGGACGTGTCGGGCCGGCCTACGCGGGGACGTTCAACCTGAGCATCGGGCGTGACGGCGACGTGAGTGGAAGCTATGGCGGCGTTGTGTCCCAGGGTGGTATCGCCCGGACTGCGGAAGCGGGTGGCACAACCCGTTCCACGCCGGCGGGCGCCAACGCCACCGCCTACGCTCGCGGCACTGCGGACCCGAATGGCCGAGTGCAAGCCTACACCCGCAGCTACCACCAGCCCCGGCATCCACGCTTGATCTCCTCCACGCGGTACGCCCCGCGATACAGCCGGCGCTGAGTGCCCGTCTCGAGCTCACAATGCTTGTGTCCGTAGCGGCCGGCCTGGAGTGCCGGCCGCTACGCTTTCAGCCCCGAAACACCGCCTCCGCAGTCCCCAAGCAGTTAAGAGCCTATCCCTGTAGGGTGTGGCGCCGGTTCAAGAGGCGCAATGCAGGTCTGTTACAGCATCTGAAGCGTAACTCCCGAGTCGTTCACCAAGCCGCCCCCCCCAAGGCAGCCGTTCAGGATGCGAGTAACTACAGTCGCGGGCGCGACCATTGCGCCCCACCTCCTGCTTCGGGGGGCTTTGCGCACGTCCTGTTTGGATGGATACTATCCTCGTCGCAGCCGGCACCGCCGGAACGGCTCCATTTCCGGGATCTTACTATGCTTGCAGATGCATTGCTCTGGTCGCAGAGCTACAACCCGCTCGACAACACCGTTCTTTCCACGATCGCAGCGGCGTTGCCGATCGTGGTGCTGCTGGGAACGCTGGCGTTTCTCCATGTGAAGGCGCATTGGGCGGCACTGCTGGGGTTGGCCAGTGCGCTGCTCGTGGCCACGCTGGCGTTTGGAATGCCCGTCTCGAAAGCGGCCGGCAGTGCGTTGTACGGTGCGGCCTTCGGCCTGATGCCGATCGGCTGGATTATACTGAACGTGATCTTCCTCTACACGCTGACCGAGGAACGCGGCCACTTTGAAGTGCTCAAGGACAGCCTGGCGGGGGTCACCGGTGACCCACGGCTGCAGCTTCTGCTGTTTGCGTTCTGCTTAGGGGCGGTCTTCGAGGGTGCTGCCGGGGTCGGGACACCGGTGGCCGTGACCGCGGCGATCCTGATCGGTCTGGGCTTCAGCCCGCTGCAAGCCTCCGGACTGTCGCTCATCGCCAACACCGCGCCGGTCGCTTACGGAGCCCTGGGCACTCCGATCTTCGCCCTGAGCGGCGTGACCGGTCTCGATGTGCACGACTTGAGCGCCATGGTCGGCCGGCAGCTTCCGTTTTTCTCTATTATCGTGCCGTTCTGGCTGGTGTGGGCATTTGCCGGATGGCGCGGGATGCGCGAGGTTTGGCCGGGGCTGCTGGTGGCCGGTGCGGCTTTTGCGGGTCCGCAGTTTCTCATGTCCAACTTCCATGGTCCGACATTGGTGGACGTGGTCGCATCGGTCTGCTCGATGGCGGCACTGACCGGTTTGCTGCTGGTGTGGAAACCGCGGCAGGCTGCCTTGGCAGGCCACGGCCGCGGCGCCGGAGCCGACGACCCGGGCGGACCCCAAGTCGGTGCTGCGCCTGGAGTGGTGTCGCCGAAACGGGCGACCCCTGTCTACACACGGCAGCAGATCTTCCGCGCCTGGCTGCCGTGGATCATTCTGAGCGTGCTCGTGTTTCTGTGGGGCTGGCCGGAGGTGAAGGCGTTCCTGGATACGCCGTTCACCGCGCCGGGTCTCGAGATTACCGGCCTGCACGAGCAGGTGCTGCGCGTCCCGCCGGTCGTGGAAGAGGCCAAGATCGAGAAGGCGGTGTTCCGCTTCAATTGGCTATCCGCCACCGGGACGGCCATCTTCCTGGCCGCGGTGATCTCGGGGCTGCTTATGGGCTGCTCGGTGCGGGAACTGCTGCGCGCTTACGGGCGGACGCTCGTGCGCGTGCGCTACTCCCTGCTGACGGTAGCGGCCATGCTGTCCCTGGGATTCGTGACCAAGTACTCGGGCCTGGATGCGACGCTGGGACTGGCTTTCGCACACACGGGCGTGCTGTACCCCTTCTTCGGAACGCTGCTGGGATGGCTGGGGGTGGCACTGACAGGTTCGGACACTTCTTCCAACGTGTTGTTCGGCAGCCTTCAGACCATCTCCGCCCGGCAGGTGGACGTCAGCCCGGTGCTCATGGCCGCGGCAAACAGCTCCGGCGGAGTCATGGGCAAGATGATCGACGCCCAAAGCATCGTGGTGGCTAGCACGGCCACCCGATGGTACGGCCACGAGGGGGACATCTTGCGATACGTGTTCTTCCACAGCCTCGCGTTGGCAGCCCTGGTCGGCCTGCTGGTCATGCTGCAGGCCTACGTATCGCCATTCGCGGACATGATCGTCGAGTAAGTTGCCAACGGAGGATGGCAGATGGAAGGACCCGTCTTGGGATACCACGGACGCGCCGCTTGCTCCCCCACTGCTGACACAGCAGTGGCACACGCTCGCTTGAGCAGGAGCAAACTCAGATCCCCTTTCCCGGCACTCCGGGGGGAGGATCAGGGGGGGTGCTTGGAGGTCTATTGCCCGCCCGACGTCTACCGATCCGCCGGCAGCAGATACTCCTGCCCGATCGGGTCCGCGCCGGCCTCCACGTACCGATCGAACCACTCGAACAACCGCGTGCGCAGGGCGACGAGTTGCTGGCGATGCTCTCGATCCTCGGCCAGGTTGTGCGTCTCGCCGGGGTCAGAGGTAAGATCGTAAAGTTCCAGCGGTCCTCCATCGGCGCGGTGAACATACTTCCAGTCGCCGGTGCGAATCATGCGCGTGTGGCCATACTCGCCGAAGATGGCATCGGGCCAATCGGTCGGCGTGGCGCCGGTCAAAGCGGCGACCGCACTGCGGCCGGGTAGGTTGCGGCCAGGGGAGGGCGGCAGGCCCAGGTAATCCAGCAGCGTGGGCACGAAATCGTACGCACTCAGCAGCACGTCACTGCTACGACCGGCGGCCAGGCGATTGGGATGGTAAAAAATCATCGGCACGCGCAGCGAGGTGTCATACATATTGCGGGGATTGGTTCCGTTGCCTTTGCCAACGACGCCGTGATGGCCGAGGCAGTAGCCCTGATCACTGGTGAACACCACGAGCGTGCGCTCCAGCAGGTCGAGGCGCTTGAGCTGCTCCAGGATCCGGGCGACGCCGCGGTCCACGCCGGCCACTAAGGCGAAATACTGCCGGAGCGTTTCGCGACGGCCGCGGCGGTCGAGATCGTCGATGGCCCAGGGGTGCGACGGGACCTTGGGGATGGAATCAAAGGGCGTATCGTTGAACAGGTCGAGCAGCTCGGGCGGATTATAGTTCCAGGGCGTGTGCGGGGCGTTGTACTGAACATTGAGGAAGAACGGGCGATCCTTGTTCTGATCGAGGAACTCGATGGCCCGGTCGGTGATGCGGTCGGTCACATAGCCCTTGGTTTCGATGGTCTTGCCCTGCCAGCACATGGTGGCGTCGTTGTAGTTGCTGCCGCCCTGGGGCATGGCGAACCAGTAGCTGAAGCTCGCGTGCGGATTCAGGCTGTCGCCGAGGTGCCACTTGCCGGACAGGCCGCACGTGTAGCCGTGCTTCGCGAGGACGTCACTGAGCAGGACTTCCCCCTCCAGGCAATAGCGGGCGCGCGGGCCCATGTTCTCATGCTTGATCCAGTCGTGGATGCCATGCTGAGAGGCCAGCCGGCCGGTGAAGAAGGTGGCCCGACTGGGCGAGCAGACCGGAATGGTGGCAAAGGCGCGGGTCAGGCGCACGCCCCCGGCCGCCAGGCGGTCGAGCGCGGGCGTGTGGGCTTCGGGATTGCCGTAGCAGCCCATCGACCAGGCCCCCTGGTCATCGGTCATGATGATTACGAGGTTGATCGGCGCGGCGGCGGCCTTCGCTACTGCCAACGGAAGCAGCACACTGCTCAGCAGTAAAGCGTATCGCATCACGAGATTCCTCCGGGAGCAATGGAGCCAAAAGTAAAGCTTAAGGGGTCCACCGAAAACCCAAAGCAGCGAGCCGCGGGCTTCAGCCCGCGCGGCCGCTCAAACTGGGAGAACGGTACTTTACCTGCTGGATGGTCCTATTTAGCCGGAGCGGTGGATTGGGACAAGCAAATCCCGACATGCCCTCACGCCGGCCTGAATTGAGTGCAGGCGTTCGCAGGACCTCCGACCGCTGTTCCTGGCGGCTATAATGCGCCCAGCCGGGTCGAAGTCTTCTCAATACCACAGACCAGCGGTCGTCCTGATGACGGCAAGCCTTTTGATGGGAGAGTTGATCATGGTGCAGAGGGTATTCCTGGCGGCGATGCTTCTCGGCGGCCTGGGCGGACCCGCCACCGCCGAAGCCAAGGTGGTGACCAAAACGGTGGACTACACGGCCGGTGACGCCGAGCTGAAGGGTTATCTGGCCTTTGACGATGCCGTTCCAGGCAGGCGGCCGGGCGTGCTGGTGGTGCACGAGTGGTGGGGCCTGAACGACTACGCCAAGCGGCGGGCCGAGCAGGTGGCGGAGCTGGGCTACGTGGCTCTGGCCGTGGACATGTATGGCGGCGGGAAGACCACCAGCAACCCGAAGGAGGCGGGCACGTGGGCCGGCGAGGTGCGGCGGGATGTGAACGTCTGGCGGCAGCGTATCCAGGCAGGGTTCGATAAGCTGGCGGCCAACGAGCGTGTGGACCCGCGGCGGATCGCGGCCATCGGCTACTGCTTCGGCGGATCGACCGCGCTGCAGCTCGCCTACAGTGAACCGAAGCTGGCCGGCGCGGTGAGCTTTCACGGCTCGCTGGTTGCGCCGCGCAAGGAAGATTTTGAGCGGATCAAAGCCTCGATCCTGATCCTTCACGGCGCCGACGACAAGTTTGTCCCTCCAGAAGAAATGGGTGGCTTTCAGAAGTTAATGAACGAGGCCGAGGCGGACTGGCACATGGTAATCTACGCGCACGCGGTGCACAGCTTCACCAACCCCCACGCCGACGCGGCCGGCATGGCGGGGGTGGCCTACAACCAGAAGGCCGACGAGCGTTCCTGGCGGCACATGCATCTGTTTTTTCGGGAGCTCTTCGGAGAGTTGAAAGAAAAGAGCGGTGAGCCGTCGAAGTGAGGCAGCTCAGCCCGGGGGTGGCTCGCGCGAGTGCCCGTTCCGGTTCGTCAGTTCCGTACCGGCCGGGCCCCCGCCCCGCCCCGGCCCCCCCCCCAACGCCCCCCCCCGCGGCCGCCCCGACCAAAGCAGGAGGACGGAA